>CADCIQ010000036.1 GCA_902801425.1 uncultured Bacteroidales bacterium
CGGACTGCCCTATTAGGTATCGCTCCTTCAGAGCTCTTTCAACCACATGATAGTCAACAATATACAACTGAATAAATTCGTCGAACTCACGTTAGTTAGATTGAACACGAAAAAACACGCTGACTTAATGAAAAATCCGATGATTTTTTAGTAAATGGATTTTAATTTAACAGTAAAAATAATAAGGGAAATGGATTTATCTGATAGCTGGCGCAGTAATATTTGCGCGATTTATTTCAGATAAATCCATTTCCTTTTTTTCTTCTAACTCACGTTATATTAATCTCTTGATTTCTTAATCACTTGTACTTAATAGGCATAACGTATATACCTGGATTCTTCTTCAGCAAGGAAGTCAACGGACTATTGTTCTTCTTCAGGCCCTTGGCAACGCTACCTGCATTCACGCGGGCACCCTTAAGACTGCAATGGGTGTGGTCGTGGTTATAGTAACCTACGGCAACTGCTGCCATACCGCAATACTTATCCATCCAGTCAGCGGTTATGTTGAGGACATCAACAAATTCCACGTTTGTTTCCTTTGCTATCTCACTACACCACTGAGGAATATAGTTGTCGTTGCGACGCTCAATATATTCGCGGTTCAGCTTCTCTTTTACTGGATAGAAATTGCCGTGAACCTTACCGTCACCTTCATGCCATGAGTTGCGAGGAGTGAAGGAAAGGATGATTGGAATAGCTCCCTTTTCCTTGCAATCGTCTATCATCTTGCGGAGATACCAGCCGAATGAATAGATGACCTTATACTTGCCTGTGCTCTCCATACGATACACATGGGATGTGTCCTTGGCACACGCTATCTCGCCACGCTCCTTCTTGCTATTTATAGGGCCAATATCATTATGCCCAAACTGTATCAGCACATAGTCGCCCGGACGAAGCACGGTATAGACCTCATGCCACAAGCCTTCAAGATGATAGGTGCGCAATGAACGACCTGCCCTTGCAGCATTGATGAACGTACACTTCGATTCATCAAAAATGGTGTAGCCTTGTGACCCCCATCCCCACATACCGTCAAGCTCTTTGTCCTTGTTCTTTCCAGTGGAGTCGCCGCAAAGGAACACTCGTGTCTTCTGCTTCTTCTCCTCCGCAGTCTTGCTCTTAGGAATCACATATCCGTCCTTGTCATAGTTGTTTGGTTCCAATGACATGAACTTATTTTCCAAAGAATCCTGACGGTAAAGCTTTTCCTTAAGTAAATATGTCTTAAGTTCTTCAATACGAGCACGTTCATACGCATCATAAGAATCGTCGAGAGTAAGGTGTTCTATGCCTTGTGCAGCCGATTCGGCATTGAGGCGGGCACCGTAGGCAGAGGTGTGAATCTTGTCGAGGTAAAAATGGTAATCCACTTTCCACTTACTGAATCGCTCAAGCTTGGTGGCTGAGATGTCATTGAGATCAACGACTGGCACCTTCATCTCCTGACCTAATGAGAAGATGGCAGGAGTGAAATCCGTGAGCTTACGTTGAATCTTGTCAGAGTCTTTCTCGCGAGCATTGCGAGGGGTAAGGGTGAAAAGCACAGGAATGCCACCTTGCGCACGGGTCTCGTTGACGAATCTGCGGATGTATCCTCCGAAGGTATATACGGTGTCCTTACATTGCGTCATCTTATTAAAGATGATGGTGCTATCGTGAGACAGGCTCAACTTTCCTTCCGGACGATAGCTTGAACGCGCCCTAATGGTATCAATAGGACCGTTATCATTATGTCCAAGTTCGAGAAAGACGAAATCGCCCTTTCGCACTCCGCTGAGAGTGCGTTTCCAGAGTGTGGGGTTCTTATAGAATGTGCGTGGACTTGTGCCGCCGAGGGCATGGTTCTCTACCGTAACCTTATTCTCATTGTAATATTTATGCTCTACATAGCCCCAGCCCCATTGTCCGTTCTCACCATTTCCGCGAGTTCCTGTACGCATCGTGGAGTTTCCTACAAGGAAGATAACGGGATTATCGCCCTTGCGGGTAGAGCCAGGAACAGGTCTGGCTTCATTAGCAATATCAATGGAATCCTCCGTAACATCATGTACTCCATTGATATCACGCCATATAGCGTCATTTGGGTTAATCGGTTTCTGCCCATGCGAAGCGATAGGCAGCAGCACGAATACAGCACAATTTATAATATACGTTTTATAATTAGCCATTGCGTAGTTGTTAGTCTTTTTGTCAATAGATAGATTTTCGGTGTAGTAAACATTATGTTAACTAACGGATAACGAATAGTGAATTGTTGACTAATTGCGTCAGCAGTATTTTTATCTGTTCACTTTCGTCATTTTTATTCTTTCTTCACATATTGTCCTTTTCCACGGCTGAACCATCCCCATGAAATGGCATTTGAAGGACAATGATGCAGACAGGCATAGCAGGTCATGCATCTGCCGTTATGCTGCCACGCGGGGATTTTTCTGTCTGTGCATTTGATATCACCAACAGGACATAGCTTCTCGCATTTCCCACATCCAACGCATTTCTTCTTATCTACGGAGAAATGTTTGTCGGTAATGAGATGGCTTTCGAAGAAACCACCCAGAAAACCGCTATACAAGCGCGGGAATGCTCCTTTGTCAAGATGCTCGCCGCCACGGCTCTCGCTTATCCATTCAGCGAATTTCTCAAGCCTCATGGCTGCATTGCGTATCTTCTCCTTTTCACGAGGTTCCTTGTCGAGATACATGAAGGGGAGTCCGATGTAGCTCTCAGGCATGATGATGGTGTATGAAGCGTTGAGATGCAGATGCACCGCCTTCAGTTGCTCGGCAAAGAGCTTCATTGTCTCTCCGGCACTATCGCCACAGGTAGAGAGGGCATAGGTATAGGTGCTTTCGTGATAGTTAGTAAGCCTGAGATGCAGTATGAACTCACGCACTATGCTTGGCACTCGCCATCCGTGTACGGGGAATACGAATCCTACCTTCTCGCCTGCCTTGAGGGCGTATTCATGGAATGCACAATCCGGTTGTAGTGCATCGGCGATAGATACAACTTTGTCACAAGTCTTGGCTGCAAGCTGTTGTGCTGCCCATTTGCTGTTGCCTGTAGCGGAGAAATAGAATATCATACTTATCTTTGTGTTGGGTGATGGGGGTTAGGTGGTGGGTGGTGGCGGTTTGTAATATTCGAGAAAATACTATACACCAACACCCAACACCTAACACCTATTCGCTTTCGTTTCCTTTTGTCTTTAGGATAATTGATGTAGCACCGATGGTGAAGAGGGTGTCATTCTCAATAACCCTTCGCTCACGATCTCCGAGAATCTCATTGTCTACAAATGTGCCTGTATAGCTTGGACCATCGCGAAGCACATACTTCAGTTTTCCACGCTTGTCACGGCTGACATTGATGATGCAATGATTCATGTCTATGGAAGGGTCGTTGGTCTCGATAGGCGTGTTGCACTTTGAACCTTTCATATACCTGCCTATGATATTGTCGCCCATCTTCAACGGAAGCACTTGCTTGTAGTGGAATACGTTCTCTATCACGATGATTGCACCACATCCTTCATCTGTTTCCTCTGCCGTTGGATTCTCTTCTTTCTGTTGCTTTCTTAATTTGGACACACCTATGCGTATGCCAAACTCCTTACCACAATAGTCACATTGGAACACCAACGACTGACCATTGCTATATTTCGTTTCGTCAAATGTGATGTAGTTGTCACATTTGGGACATCTCACTCTTTTCATGTGGGTTTAGTTTTCTATTCCATTGTCTCCATCACCCAGGCATCATTGAATTCTGATGACATTTCCCTGAGTTCACGAACTCCATTCATTGCTTCGCTCTCTGATGAATATCTGCCACAGATAACCTTGCTTCCGTTGCTTGCCGAAATGACTCTTGCATCATCCACTCCCTTTTTCTTGAGGGTAGATACGTAAGCCTCGCCATTGCTCTTGGTAACACGACTTGCAAGAACGATGACAAAGGTCACCTTGCTTTCTGATACCTCCTTAGCAGCATTTGTATTCTGGAAATCAGCATTGGCAGCGGTCTTGTTCTCTGCGTCAGTACGCTCCGTGCGGACAACCCTGTTGTTGATAACTTTTATTGCTCCAAGTTCCTCTGGGGTTGTGGTCTGTACCTTCGGCATCACCTTCGTCAGGAAACCAGTATCAATTGCGCTCTTCTGAAGTCCGTCACCAGTATAGTCTCCAAATGGAAGGGCAGCAAAAGCGACGATTATCAGAACCACGGCTGCAGCAGCAATATTTCTGAGCGTTGCTACCTTTATCGTTATAACCTTCTCATCGTTCTCCTCGTCAACGTATTCGGTCTCCACTTCCTCGCGAACAGGTTCAGCAAGCGGCTTTGCATCTTCCACTCTCGGAATCAGTGGTATGGATGCAGCAACTGGCTCTTCCTGCTTCTCGGGGAGTGAAGAGAGTACATCGAAATCAAACGATGTGAGTGCATAAAGTTCAGGAGTAAGGATACCCGCAGCACAAGGCTCAAATTCAAGATTGCCGTCGTCATTGGTCTGAATGACACCAATATCAGGAAGCTCGAAGAACCCCTGATTGTTGATTGTCTGATTCATCTCCGATACCTCGCTCTTAATACGCTTAACGGCATCAGGATAGCTTATGTCGTAAGCCTCAACATAGGACTGAGCCAGAAGTGAATCATCGATATGAAGCTGCGGATTGAAGCCGAGAGTGCGACTTGGTGGCAAGAACAGATTCTCCTCTTCATCATATACGGCATCAACATGGTGAGCCATAAACCCACCGAAACCCGGAACAATGACGCAATCATTGTTAAGGAGAAGAATTTCTATATGTTTTGCCAGTTCTACCATTTGAAGTCATCGGCTATAAAGCCGGGGAGAGATCAATTTAAATTCTGAGTTGCAAAGTTAAGGATTTTTCCCGAATATAGCAAATATTTAATGAATAAAACCAAGAAATATTTTTTTCGAAAAAAAATCCGCGAAAACTTTTCTTCTTTCAGAATCTTTTTATTATATTTGCACCCAATATATGAAAAAATCAAAAACTTTTATCATGGGAATTTCCGTCATTGCCATATTGGCAAGCTGTGGAAACACTCCAGAGAAAAACAACACCCCTTCAGAAGACCTTGAAGCAAAAAGGACGATACAAGGTTTCTGGGTTGACGAGTTGGAAGGAAATTGCGTTCTCCGTGCAAAGGGAGATACAATTTTCTACACCGACTCTCTAAGTGAGCCTGTGAAATTTCATATCTATGCCGATACTCTTTACCTTGAAAGTTCACATCCGTCAAAGTACAAACTGAACAAGCTCTCCGAACATATTCTTCGTTTCGTGAACAACGATGGAGATGAGATTTCGCTTGTCAAGTCTGACGATAAGAATCTCGTTTCCCTGTTTGAGAACATCAAGAAATCTATCGATCACATCAATCAGGGAGAGCTTATCAAACGTGATTCCGTCTTTTCGGCTGGAGGAAAGCGTCTGCACGCATATATTCAGGTAAACCCAACGACATTCAAGGTGTATCATCCAACCGTCAATGATGACGGAGTAACGGTAGATCATGCCTATTTTGATAACATCGTGCACATAGCCCTCTACGATGGTGCAAGGAAGATAATAAACCGCGACTATCGCAAGAAGGATTTCGCTGCATACGTTCCGAAGGAATACATAGACCATTGTATTCTTTCTGATATAATTATAGAGAAGTCAACCGCTGATGAGGTTACGTTTGTTGCCATACTCAGCACTCCCGACACCTATACATCATATCACATTAACATTATAGTAAACATCACCGATGGTTCGGTGAAGATGAGTGTTGATTAGAGTTAAGTGATTAAGATTTATGTGGTTAGGGATTGCATGAAGAAAGTTTATGATCATAAGGGGCTTGCTGTGAGGATAAAGAAGATGATATGCGATAATCATCTCTTCCGTGACATTCATTTCTCACGGGAAAACCTTGCAAATGAACTGGACGTGTCACCAGCAAGGATTTCAACGATATTCAAGGAAGAGATAGGCACATCGTTCTATGAATTCGTAAACAGGCAACGAACATATCATGCCCGACGTTTGCTTAAAGCGCCTTCACATAAGAATGATACTCTCGAGGAGATAGCCTTGCAATCTGGATTCAGTAACCGAATGACAATGCACAGAATGTATCTTAAGGTTTACGGAATAACTCCTGGAGAGGAAAGGAAAAACACAAAAGAGTAAAGACAAAAGACAATAACGCCCTTATAAAAGAGTGTGGAGTTTCAAGCTCCACACTCTTTTGCTTTTCCGCTGATACTCCTTCAAGAAATCTGCGGTAGTTGAGTGGATTTACATCCACCTATCCTCCTAAACCACATCCACGATGCCAAGAATACCATTCCGCAATACCTGCAAAAGAAAAGAACACAACAACAAGAGACAAGAGCCATACAATTACAGCCCAAGAAGGAAGGGTTCTCTTATGAAACACCCTTACAACAAAATATATTGACAAGACCACAAGCGCAAAAACTGCTATGAGTCCTATCCAAAACAAATGGGCATTTTCCTTTATTAGTTCATACATCATTTTATGTCTAATCAGATTATAATGCAAAGTTAATAAAACTTTCTCAAAAAAACATTATTCTATTTTTTCGAAATAGTCCAAATAAGGCTCTACCATACTTCAATAATACTCCATCGTTTGTACAACGTTACTCCATCGTTAGTCCATCGAAACGATGGACTAACGATGGAGTAACGATGGAGTATCGATGGAGTAACCTCGGAGGAAGAACGGAGAAACGACGGAAGAATAGAGGGCGTGAAGTTATTCTCGTCAATAAACAACAGGAAGAATCACAAGGATAATAAAAACAATCAAATTCTCCGACAAAGACAAGGAAACATGAAAAATTTTGGTAGTGTCATTTTTTTTTCTTAACTTTGCTCCTTGAAATAAACAGGAAAAATGAAGAATAACTTTCAATATCAGGGCGAACGCTTCGCCGACATACAGATGCTACGATACCAGTTACCTGGTTTCGAGGTATTATCCCTTAATCAAAAGCTATACATATATTATCTCTCAGAAGCAACGCTCTGGGGAAGAGATATCACATTTGACCAGTTTGGCAAGTATAATCTGCTTATCCGCCAAACTTTGGAGAAAGTATATATTGCTAACAAAAAAGAACTTGCAGGAACTCCAGAGTTCGACAAACTCACGGAATATCTGAAGCGAGTATGGTTCTCAAACGGCATACACCATCATTATGGCTGCGAGAAGTTCAAGCCAGAGTTTTCGCAGTCTTTCTTTGAGGATATTGTCCGTAAGACACTTGGAAATGACGCAGAGAAAATACTTGAACAAATTACTCCTATCATCTTCAATCCAAATATCTTACCAAAGAGAGTAAACAAGGCAGATAATGAGGACTTGATAAAAACTTCGGCCTGTAACTATTACGAGAATGTATCGCAGAAGGAAGTGGAGGAATACTACTCTACCCTATCCGATAAGAATGATCCAGAGCCCATTTCATACGGTCTCAACTCAACACTTATTAAGGATGCTAACGGTTCAATCCATGAGGAAGTATGGCGCATTGGCGGTAAGTATTCCTATATAATCGAGCATATAGTAGAGAACCTTAGCAAGGCTTCCGAATATGCAGAGAACGAGCAGCAACGTAAGATTATTTCCCTGCTCATAGAATACTACAAGACAGGCGATCTCCGTATCTTTGACCACTATTCCATTGAATGGCTGAAGGAGCTTGAAGGCAATATCGACTTCATCAACGGATTCATTGAGGTTTATGGTGATCCTCTTGGCATAAAGGCTTCATGGGAAGGAATTGTAGAATACAAGGACATAGAGGCTTGTCATCGTACTCAGACTATATGTCAGAATGCACAATGGTTTGAGGATCATTCTCCTGTTGATCCTCGTTTCCGCAAGAAGGTGGTAAAAGGTGTATCGGCAAATGTTATCTGCGCTGCTATGCTCGGAGGGGATGAATATCCATCTACTGCCATCGGCATTAACCTTCCAAATGCGGATTGGATTCGTGCTCAGTATGGTTCGAAGAGTATTACCATCAGCAACATTACCCATGCCTATAATGAGGCAGGAAAGGGTAATGGCTTCCTTGATGAGTTTGCAATAGACAAGGATGTGGTGGCAATGGTTCGTAAATATGGTGACCGTTGTGATGATTTACATACAGACCTTCATGAATGTCTCGGACATGGTAGCGGCCAGCTTCTTACTGGCACAGATCCAAATGCTTTGAAGAATTACAGTAGTACTATCGAGGAGGCTCGCGCTGACCTTTTTGGACTCTATTACATCGCAGATCCAAAGCTCGTGAAGCTTAATCTTCTTGATGATGAAGAGGCATATAAGTCGCAGTATTACACATACTTGATGAACGGTCTCCTAACGCAATGCGTCCGTATAAAACTTGGAGATAACATAGAGGAGGCACACATGCGAAACCGTGCCCTTATAGCCAATTGGGCATACGCTCATGCTGATGGTGCTATGGAACTTGTAAAGCGCACGGAAGGCGACGCCACAAAGACTTATCTCAAGATTAATGACTACTCCCATCTTCGTGAACTCTTCGCCACCCTCCTTGCCGAGATTCAGCGCATAAAGAGCGAGGGCGACCTTGAAGCTGCACGTAATATCGTTGAGACCTACGGAGTGAAACTGAATATAGAACTCCATAAGGAGATTCTTGACCGCTATGAGCATCTAAACATAGCTCCATATAAGGGATTCCTTAATCCGCGTCTCACGCTCGTAATGGATGGCAACACAATCAAGGATGTAACAGTTTCATACGATGAGACACTTGATGAACAGATGCTTAGGTATAGTAGGGAGTATAGTGTAAAGGGTAAAGAGTAAAAAGGGTAAAGATTATGACAACAGAAGAAAAGCTCAAGCATATTAAGCAGTCTTTCCGACTTCTTATGAATGGCGTAACGGCACAGTCTTTGCGCGAAAAGGGACTAGAATACCACCTGAACTGGGGTGCAAACCTTCTGCACCTCAAAGAGATGGCAGAGCCTTATGGAAAGAATTTTAACCTTGCCATAGCACTATGGAAAGAGGATATACGTGAATGCAAGATTCTAGCAACCCTCATCATGCCAGCTGAAAAGTTTGAAAGCGACCTTGCAACCTTGTGGATAGAACAGGTGCGTTCACAGGAAATCGCAGAACTGCTCGTCTTGAACCTTCTGCAACATGTAAGCTATGCAAGTGACATGGCATTCCAACTACTTGCAGAACAGACTACCCTCCCCCGACTTATCGGTCTCAACATACTTGCGCGTCTTTTCTCACGCAATATGGCACCAAACGAGCGTGACATAAACGAGTTCATAGATCAGGCAATAACCGCCCTCAAGGACGAATCATTATCGCTTAGACATGCTGCTCTCAATAGCATTCAACGCTTCGCAACATTGGGCGAAATGTACGAAACAATAGCCAGAGGCGCACTAAAACCACTTGAAATGGACTATCTCGTGTAACTTTTCACGAGATTTTTCTTTTTTGTAAAAAAAAATCATTACTTTTGCACCTTATTATATGTAAATAAAAATATAAAAAACAAAATACAAAGATGTTAACACTTAAACTTATAACCGAAGAGACCGAGCGCGTAATCGCAGGTCTTGAGAAGAAGAATTTCAAAGGAGCTCGCGAGGCTATCGACAACGTAATCGCTGTTGACAAGAAGCGTCGTGAGGCTCAGCAGAAGATGGATAGTCTTCTTGCAGAGCAGAAGAAGGCTGCCGGCAACATCGGTCGTCTTATGAAGGAAGGCAAGAAGGATGAGGCTGAAGAAGCAAAGAAAACCGTTACAGCCCTCAAGGACGAATCAAAGGCTATGCAGGACGAGATGGAGGCTGCCGAGAAGGAGCTAACTACCCTACTCTGCCAGATTCCTAACATCCCTTACGATGAGGTTCCTGAAGGCAACTGCGCTGAGGACAACTGGGTTGTAAAGTCTAACCTCAAGGAGTGCGTAATCGGTAAGGATACTGTAGGCAACTGGGATGCTAATCCTGTTGTTGAGACAGCTAAGCTTCCTCACTGGGAACTTGCAAAGAAGTACAATCTCATAGACTTCGACCTTGGGGTTAAGATCACAGGTGCAGGTTTCCCTGTATATATAGGTCTTGGTGCTCGTTTGCAACGTGCCCTCATCAACTTCTTTCTTGACGAGGCTCGTGCTTCTGGTTATACAGAGATCATGCCTCCAACAGTTGTAAATGCTGCTTCTGGTTACGGAACAGGTCAGCTTCCTGACAAGGAAGGTCAGATGTACCATTGCGAGATTGACGACCTCTACCTTATCCCGACAGCAGAGGTGCCTGTAACAAATATCTACCGTGACGTTATCCTTGATGAGAAGGATCTCCCTATCAAGAACTGCGCATACACACAGTGTTTCCGTCGTGAGGCTGGTTCTTATGGTAAGGATGTACGTGGTCTTAATCGTCTGCATGAGTTCTCTAAGATTGAGATTGTTCGCATCGACAAGCCTGAGCATAGCGCAGAGTCACATAAGGAGATGCTTGCACACGTTGAGGGACTTCTCCAGAAGCTTGAACTCCCATATCGTATTCTCCGCCTCTGTGGTGGTGATGCTTCATTCACATCTGCAATCTGCTATGACTTTGAGGTTTACTCAGAGGCACAGAAGCGTTGGCTTGAGGTATCTTCAGTTTCTAACTTCGACACATATCAGGCAAACCGTCTGAAGTGCCGTTACCGCAATGCCGAGACTAAGAAGACAGAGCTTTGCCATACCCTCAACGGTTCAGCACTCGCTCTCCCACGTATTGTTGCCTCTATTCTAGAGAACTTCCAGACAGAGGAAGGCATCCGTGTACCAAAGGCACTCGTTCCTTATATGGGTTGCGAGATTATTAAGTAAAATAAAAAGACCCACCCCTTGCCCCTCCCGTAAAGGGAGGGGAATAGTTACACAACCTTGGTGTTGGGCTTTTCAGAATAGTAACTAAACTTAATTTTTAACTACCCACTCAGCAGAAAAAGGTATCTACTCCCCTCCCTTTATGGGAGGGGCAAGGGGGTGGGTCTTCTACAAAAACTTATGGCTTTCAAAATCGTATCAAAGAAACAATTCTCCGAGAAGGTATTCTGCATGGAGATCGAGGCTCCACTGATTGCAAAGAGCCGCAAGCCTGGCAACTTCGTCATCGTGCGTGTTGACAAGCATTCAGAGCGTATGCCTCTCACCATCGCTGATGCTGACATCCAGCGCGGAACCATCACCCTCGTTATTCAGGAGGTGGGTATGTCATCAACAAAACTCTGTCGCAAGGAGGCTGGTGACACCATCGAAGATCTTGTCGGTCCTCTCGGAAATCCTACACATATAGAGAAGTTCGGTACTGTAATCTGTGCATGCGGTGGACTTGGTGCTGCTCCTATGCTGCCAATTATCCGCGGTCTTAAGGCTGCTGGAAACCGCGTACTTTCTGTTATCGCTGGCCGTACTGCTGAACTCGTAATCATGGAAGATGAGATTCGTGAGTCATCAGATGAGGTTATAATTATGACCGATGACGGTTCAAAGGGCGAGAAGGGCGTAGTGACGGTTGGTATCGAGAAATTCTGTCAGCAGGAGCATATTGACAAGGCTTTTGCCATCGGTCCTCCTGTCATGATGAAGTTTTCATGCCTTATGACACAGAAATACGGAATCTCTACAGATGTCAGTCTCAATACTATCATGGTTGACGGTACAGGTATGTGCGGTGCATGCCGTCTTACCATCGGTGGAAAGACAAAGTTCGTCTGCATCGACGGTCCTGAGTTTGACGGAGCACTCGTTGACTGGGATGAGATGTTCAAGCGTATGAGTACCTTCAAACGTGCAGAGCTGGATGAGATGGAGCATATCGAGGAGCACATTTACGAGGATGTAATGAACGGCATCAATGAATCTACCGATGTGGTAATGGATAATGATCCTACAAATGATACTATTGAAGTGCTCACCAGCCGCAATGCCCCTTGGCGTGAAGAACTCCGTAAGAGCATGAAGCCAAAGGAGCGTACAGCTATTGAGCGTGTTAAGATGCCTGAACTTGATCCTATATATCGTGCTACCACACGTCTTGAGGAAGTAAACAAGGGCTTGACAAAGGAAATGGCACTCACAGAGGCAAAGCGATGTCTTGATTGCGCTAAACCAGCCTGTGTAGAGGGGTGTCCTGTAAATATCAATATCCCTTCATTCATCAAGAACATAGAACGTGGACAGTTCCTTGCGGCTGCAAAGGTTCTCAAGAACACCTCTGCACTACCTGCTGTCTGCGGTCGTGTATGCCCACAGGAGAAGCAGTGTGAGTCTAAGTGTATCCATCTTAAGATGAACGAGCCTGCTGTTGCTATCGGCTATCTCGAGCGTTTTGCAGCCGACTACGAGCGTCAGAGTGGTAACATCTCTCTTCCTGACATCGCACAATCAAACGGTATCAAGGTTGCTGTAGTAGGTTCAGGTCCTGCAGGTCTTTCTTTCGCTGGTGATATGATTAAGAAGGGCTACGATGTATATGTATTTGAGGCACTTCACGAAATTGGCGGTGTGCTCAAATACGGTATTCCTGAGTTCCGTCTGCCAAATGCTATCGTTGACGTAGAGATTGAGAACCTCCGCAAGATGGGCGTTCACTTCCTTACCGATGTTATTGTAGGTAAGTCAATCTCTGTTGACGAACTCGAGGCACAGGGTTTCAAGGGTATCTTCGTGGCATCAGGTGCAGGTCTGCCAAACTTCATGAACATCCCTGGCGAGAACCTCATCAACATCATGTCATCAAATGAGTACCTCACTCGTGTGAACCTCATGGATGCAGCCAACCCTAAGACCGATACGCCTATCAATCTCGGTAAGAACGTACTCGTTGTCGGTGGTGGTAATACAGCTATGGACTCTTGTCGTACGGCTAAGCGTCTCGGTGCAAACGTAACACTCGTATATCGTCGTTCTGATGCTGAGCTTCCAGCACGTGCAGAGGAGGTTAAGCATGCAAAGGAAGAGGGTATCGAGTTCAAGACTCTCCACAACCCAGTTGAATATCTTGCAGACGAGAACGGAGCTGTTAAGCAAGCTGTACTTGCTGTTATGGAGCTTGGCGAGCCTGATGAGTCTGGCCGTCGCTCTCCTGTTGATACCGGCAAGCGTATCACCATCGATGTCGATCAGGTAGTTGTAGCGGTAGGAGTAAGTCCAAACCCTCTCGTACCAAAGTCAATCGAAGGGCTTGAGCTTGGTCGCAAGAACACAATTGCAGTTAGCGATACCATGCAGTCGTCACGTCCTACAATCTATGCCGGTGGTGACATCGTGCGTGGTGGTGCAACCGTAATCCTCGCGATGGGTGACGGTCGTCGTGCTGCAGCAAATATGCATGAGCAACTTTCTAAATAATGAATGCAATTTATACAATCTTACTGCTCGTACTAAGCAATATCTTCATGACATTTGCCTGGTACGGGCATCTTAAATTACAGCAGACTGGTATATCGTCAAACTGGCCATTGATAGCCACAATCGCCTTCTCATGGGGTATCGCCTTCTTTGAATACTGCTGTCAAGTACCTGCCAACCGTATCGGATTCATTGATAATGGCGGTCCTTTCAACCTTGTTCAGTTAAAAGTAATACAGGAGGTTGTCAGTCTGATTATCTTCACGGTAATAGCCCAGTGCATGTTTACCGGACAGGCACTTCATTGGAATCACCTCGTTGCCTTCCTTTGTCTGATAGCAGCTGTTTATTTCGTGTTTATGAAATAGTTCCCTGCAAGTACGCTTTTGCCCAATTTAAGGGAACGGACTTATAGTGAAGGAAGAACGGAGTTAGGATACAATTACTGAAAAAGTAAATCGGCTTGCAATCGTTGTGGTTGCAAGCCGATTTTCGTATATCAGAATTTCTTACCGAAGATTATGCTGACGAAAGTAAGCCAAAGGGTCTTGATATCAAACCAGAAAGAACGATGTTCAAGGTAATAGAGATCATAGTTAAGACGACGCAACATCTTCTCCATTGTATCGGTATATCCATTGTATAGGGTGGCATAGCTTGTAACACCAGGACGAATCTGATAAAGGAAAGAATAGCGTGGATCATGCTCCATTATCTGGTCGATGAAGAACTTGCGTTCAGGACGATAGCCTATGAATGCCATATCTCCGCAGAACACATTCCATAGCTGTGGAAGCTCGTCAAGGTGATGCGCACGCAGAAATTTCCCCACCCTTGTAAGTCGAGGATCATCATCACCACCAGCATGACTTAAAGCTGGTCCGAATTTCTCTGCATCAAGTCTCATTGAGCGGAACTTATAGATATAGAATGGACGCCCGAATCTGCCAATGCGCACCTGTCTGTATATTGCAGGACCTCCATCATCAAGCTTTATAAGCATGTACGAAAGCAAGAACAATGGCGATGTAAGGATAAGCATTATTGCGGAAATGTTCATATCAACCAATCGCTTCACATTACGCTCGAAAGAGTTCATACCATCTGGAATAAAATCAGTTTCCTCTCCAAGTATCACATCTTTCGGAAGGCCCATAGTGCCGAACACCTGTTGTTTGCGCTTAATCACCTCGACAGGCACATTAGCCTCCCAAGCATCACGTCCATATTCCATATTCCACTTATGGAAGTTCAGATGGTTCTCATGCTTGTTAATGGCATAGCTAATAGAGAACTGCAGTGCTGTCCATAAAGCAAGGTCGATGCCTGCAAGAATAGTAAGATTATAGCCTTTCAGTACCCAAAAAGTATTGATAAAAGCAAAGATAATGACTATGAGGATGATGCATATCGGTGTCAAACTGATATTAATACCAGCACGTATAAGTCTATGCTGCATCTGGTTACGGTCAGGAGTGAGCATAGCACGACCTTCACGAACACGATTCCTTATGATTCGAATAACATCTACAAATGGTATGAATGTTATACCAACAACAATCATAAGCATACCTTCTGGCATAAACTCACCACTCTGCTGAATCAATGACAACGTGAGATAGCTTACAAAATATCCAAGAGTATATGAACCTGCATTGCCAAGAAGTGTTTTCTGCCATCCTTTGAAGAAGAGTTTCAATATAGAATATGGAACTGCAACTCCAAGCAAGGCAGAGGAAACCAATGCACCAAGCGTAAAATTGAATGCTATGCAGAAACCAAGGAATATAGTACCAATAATTGCAACATAGCCAGCTCCTATTCCGTCAATATCATCAAGAATGACGATGGCTTCCGTAATATACATTACGAGGCATACCGTGATAGGCATTCCTATCCATACAGGCAACTCGTAGATTCCGAAAAGACCTTGCAGATCCATTATCCACAAGCGAGATACAGGAAACAAACAAGCTGTAAGGAACAAGGCAAGAAGCTTTACCTTAATTGCAGTTCCATGAATGTCATTTTTCAGTCCTACAATATACAGCAATGCACATCCCGATATCACCTGCATTATTCGCAAGCCAGACCTCTCAACTGCAGCAGCAGACACATCATCATATCCAAGCCACTTAGGAAGTCCGAGTGATGCACACAGGCAGGTCAGCAAAATAGGAAATATTGCTACACCGCCTATCTCTACACAAGAACTGCCTTCTCCTTCATCTACATCATCTACGGTCTTGAAGAACTTTCCGCTTGAACAGAAAAGCTTCATCCTTGACAGAATAATGAAAGAGGAAATGATTCCTATGAAGAATGGTACAACATCAATTAAATATTGCTCAAATTGATCAATCATCTTAGATTAAATATAGCCCAACCTCAACCGTACAAAATAAGGTAATAGGCTGTTATTTTATATTACACTATTTTTCCAATGCAAATTTATATAAAAAAAAGGTAAAAACAGAGAAAACACATGAAAAAAATCCATTAATCATTCAAATATGTCTTATTCTGCAATATTTACAGCATAATAGCGTTTTAATAAAAGTTAAAAGTTGAATATAGGATGAAGATTTTACAGATAGGGAAATTCTATCCCATTATGGGCGGAGTAGAGAAAGTTATGTTCGACCTGACAAGCGGTCTTGCTGCTCTCGGTGTTGAATGTGATATGCTATGCGCAAATAATGACACTACAGTTAAGAAGCTGGTCATAAAGGAACTTACCCCGAATAATAGGATTATTATTTGTCCTACGATGAAAAAAATATTTGCAACTATGATTTGCCCTGCAATGATCAGGGAACTGAAGCGTAGATGCAATTATTATGACATCATCCACATTCATCATCCCGACCCTATGGCTGCCCTTGCCCTTTATATGTCAAACTATAAAGGTAAGGTCGTTTTGCATTGGCATAGTGATATTCTCAAGCAAGCAAACCTTCTCAAGCTTTATCTTCCTTTGCAAAAATGGCTTATAAACAGAGCTTCCGTAATTGTCGGTACAACACCTGTTTATATCAAGGAATCTCCATACCTGCAATCCGTACAGGATAAATGTACCTATCTGCCTATTGGCATTGACGAAATGGAATGGGATGCCAACGCTGTTGAGCAGATTCGTAGTCAATATCCTGGAAAGAAGATTATATTCTCATTGGGAAGATTAGTGGGATACAAGGGATATGAATATCTTATCGATGCAGCCAAGAACCTAAGTGATGACTATATAATTCTGATAGGTGGTTCCGGTCCTCTAAAAGATACTCTTCAGGCACAGATAGATACCAACAACCTGCAATCAAAGGTAAAACTCCTTGGAAGGGTAAGCGATGAGAATCTACCAAACTATTATAAAGCCATAGACCTATATTGCCTGAGCTCAACAATGAAAACGGAGGCATTCGCTATAGTACAATTAGAGGCAATGGCAGCACGAAAGCCTGTGGTATCAGCAAGGATTCCTGGGTCAGGTGTTGCATGGGTAAACGTAGATCAGGAATCTGGCATTACGGTTGAAACCCATAGTGCAAAAGCACTCAGCGATGCTTTCAGGAAAATATTGGAAGACAAAGCTCTTTATGATAGATTGGCACAAGGTGCGAGAAACCGTTATGAGACCGTATTCAGAAAGGAAAAGATGATTGAAAAATGCTTAGACATCTATAGATCTCTCAATGGTTGATAGTATGTCTTGTGCCGTTGAAGCATAATTATACATCTTATCAATCTTCTCGCTGACATTCAAAGGCTTGCACACGAAATCACGAAGCTTTAGATAAAGGTCGTCAGCATTTCCTGTTTTAAAGAAAGTTACAGGTAATTCCCTATACACTTCCTTATACACAGGAATATCCGAAATGATAGCAGGGGTTCCAAGATACATGGCTTCAAGCGGAGGTATTCCGAAACCTTCATAAAAGGAAGGTGAAACCAATACTGCTGAGTGTGAAAGAACGTCATAGAGCGTCTTGTCATCAACCGCTCCAAGGAAATTAACGCTATCCTTATTTTTCTTGATTACCTCAAGAATCTCCTTGTCTTTCGTTCGGAAATCCACATGACCAATAACCGTCAAGGTTGGGCAATTCCCATCCTCTCCTCGCAGTTTGTTATATGCCTCCAAAAGCACATGAAGCCCCTTATGCTTCTTGATACTTCCAAGAAAAACTATACCTTCTTTCTTCTCTGCCAATTCCCTTGTATTAAGATATTTCCTTAATGCTATGTTTATCCCATTATTCACTACCGTAATATCAGCCGAAGAATTGAAATAAGCCCTGATTCTTTCCTTTGAGAATTGTGAAACAGTAAAAACAGTACGGGAAATTCTCAAAGCACGCTTTACATACCATTTCAATGCCAGCCTATGCATATACGAGCCGAAATTCTCAGTTTCAAAGAAAAGAATATCATGTATCGTAGAAAAAATAGGCACATTAATTCCCATCGGGATATTGAAATTCGGAGTATAGAAAGCATCGCATTCATTTACCTGCTTTGTAGGAAACAGCAGCAATTCCCTTGGATTGAAACTGCTGATGTCGCAAGGCAAGATACAACAATAAGGCAATGAACCATATACAGCCAGCTTACGCTCATTCCCTATAAGCAGATATGAGTGTCGGGAATCATTGACAATATTATCCAGTACATTGGTAAGAAACACTCCGATACCAGTAGAACCTAATAAACGACAATCAATGGCTATTCTCATGACAATATATATTTTTGAATGAAACGCTTTAGTATGCGAGTCCAGTCATATTCTTTCAGTTGCTCTTCTCTTGGTTCCTGATGCTCTTCAAGAGCTTTCTCTATTGCAGAAATCCATGACTCTGCCTTATATCCCTCAACCGTATATGCTCCAGTCTTTCCCTCGGCTACCTCTATCATAGCAGAGTTATGTGCCGTAACCACAGGGCATCCACAATACAAAGCCTCAAGCTGAGGCATTCCGAAACCTTCATTTAGTGATGTTGAGACGAAACAAGAAGCCAAATTATATAGCTTTACAAGATCCGAATCAGGAACAAACTTGCAGAACACAACACTTTCTATAGGGAAATCAGTAGTCTCAACGATAGTCTTCAATGAAGATGAATGCCACGCCTTGGCACCTACTATAACCAGTTGCTTTCCTGTTCGACGATAAAGCTCTGGCTGTATTGACAATAGGAATTCAAGATTCTTGCGTGGTTCCAAAGAACCAACGAAGAAAAGGAAATCACCTTTTATATTGTATTTTGCAAATAACTGGGCACGTTCCTCATCAGCAATATGCAACCTATGATACACATGATTATCAATAGCACATCCTGTAAATATTTCCTTGCATTTTATATCAGGAAAATAGTCCTTTACACGCTGCTTGGTGTAATATGAATTAGTCCACAATACATCCGCATTCTTCACGCTACGATTGAAGAAAAGGAAATTGGACAACCTATTCGTCCATACCATCGTGGATGCGTGTTCAATATTTACGACATCATGAACCACTATCACTTTCTTCACCTTCCTTGGCATAAAGAAAGGAATACATGGCAAGGCTGAATAGAAAACATCAGCTTTATATTTCCTTACAAGAACAGGAAATACCATATTGAGCCACACAAGGTTGGGAAGTCGTTGAAGAATAGCATTGGTCTTTTTCACGAATGTCACATTCTCAGGCATGGCATCAGCCGAAAAAGTATCATCAAGATTACGAGGCAAAGCCACAACAAACCTATCCGAAGGACATTCCTTAGCCCATGCCTGAACACTACATTTCAGAAATGTAGAGATACCTGCACTTGAAGCTACAAACGGACGACCATCTATTATAATATTCATACTGCCAATATGTTTTTGAAAGTTTCCAATGAAACATCAAATGAATATTTTCTCTTGAACAATTCACGCGATGCTGCATTATATCTGAAAGGTTTGTTAAACTCACGAATTTTCTGCACAAATTCCTGTTTATTCTTGCAAACAGCAGCTATTTCGTCATTTATGTCATAGCCCTCAAATGCCTCAGAAGTGCCTATCAGATACTTTCCGAACTTTAGTGACTCCGCAGTCTTCACCTTCATTCCGCCTCCTGATATTATCGGAAGAAGAACGAAGTCTGCACTCTCATACAATGCCGTAAGGTCATCAACAAAGCTATATAGTGTGATCTTATCCGTTATCTTAATATCATTGGCAAAAGCATCCATTCCCGAACCTGCAATGGTAAGATGAACATCAACCTCTGGTAATATCTCCTCACAGAACCATTTCAAGCCCTTGATATTACCAGCGAAATAACTGCCAAGAAAAAAAGCCTCCTTTGTGCTACCCACAGAACATTTCTGCATCTGTCCTTCTTGCATATCGTGATAGTTATCCTTCATCGTAATAGGAACTATCGCATCAGCCTTACGGGAATAAAGCTCAGTCAAACGCTCTGAATCCTTCCTATTCAGGGCAATTACGGAATTTGAATAACGACACGCATCCTGTTCATTTATATTAGCTCCACGAATCCAGAAAGCATGTGCATAATCTCCGCTTTCAACCGTAACGGAACGCATATAGTCCTGCTCAATATTATGAAAGAAAGTATAGATGCGGATTTTCTCATATCTACGACGGATTATCTTAGCGAGGTTTCCTAATTGTGAACTATCGATAAACACATCCGTGAAAGTCTCTTCTAAAAGAATTGCCATCAAACGCGAGATATGCTCATCTGTTAGTCCTCCCATATATCCCTTTACCACGCCCAAGAACCTTGAAATTCGTTCTGTAAACGTGCGTTTCCCTTTCTGAGGATATAATATATACTCAACGACATTCTCCTTTCCGAAAAGCAAATGAAGCGATTCCAGATTACGACCAGCACACTGGCCACCACCTGTTGCAGATTCTTCATTAGCAAATGTCACATATAGAAACTTTCTCATCTTTCGAAATTAAGAGATTAATGTATTAATCTCATTATTCATTTGGATTCTGGAACTCCTTGTCAAATATGTATTTCCTCTCCTGATAGGACTTTATTCCTCCCAACAGGATATTGTCATATTCCATAACTGATTGATTTACCGTAGTCACGATCTTCAGTACACAATATATTCCAAGGAACGCATTGAACAGCATCCTGTTATTATGGAAGTAAAAGCACCTGCGTATCTCTGGCCATAATATCCAATAAGAGAACAGGAACAAGATACTGAATCTCTTTGCGATCTCGTCAAACTCACTCAGAGCCGAGAATGTTGAAATATACAGCATGAATGCGTTTATGAAGATTGTATTCACCTTACGTGCAGAACTCAGTTTGTCATAATAGCAGAAAATCAGCATTGCGGTAAGGAAACGCTCAATAAATCCAAGTCCCACGCCACGAGTTCCCGTTGTCTCTGTATATACCTCCAGCTTCTTCTCAAGGAAATCACCTCCTATATGGAACAACTTCACCAACGAAAGCAATATTGGCACATGAAGCACAAACACAATGTTGCAGACAATGATAATGCCAAGATACACATATTTATTCACATGCCTGTGCAAGAAGAAGTATAGAGGGAAATAGAATATCGAAGAATAGTGGAAACTCAGGGCAAGCACGCACAGTAGAAAATATGGTATAGGTTTCCTTTTTTCAAGGAAGGGAAGTGCGTTTACGAATATCATTATTGCAAGGATATTCCTCAGAAGGTTACACATCGATGCAAAGCCACCGAATGCCAGGAATATAACCATTGAGAGCAGTATGTTATCGGTATATCTCCTGAGAAAACGACAGAATAACACCACATCTATAAGCGTGATGACAAAGATGAAGAAATGATAGCTGTCAAATATGCTCTTGCACACTATGCTGAGCAACAACCAGCCCGGCTCATGTTCCTTAATGCCACCTAACTGATATGTGGATAGCTTATACATATCTATGCCATCAAACTCATTGTAGTATGATGTCCAGTCATGGAACACGAACCCACGGAATGCAAAGAATATGAAGAATGACAATACACCCACGATATTGATATTCATGGACACATTGGAGACATCATCCTTGAACCTTTGATAGAAAAGTGCAAGGAGTCCAAGAAAAACGGTCAATAGGACGTATGGGATTGAGTATATCATTTGCTAAAGGTTACAGGCAAATTATAATTTTCAATTTTCAATTTCAAAAGCCTCTTTAGGCTCTTATCAAGTCTTTCTGTGCCACGAACCACGGAACTAACCTTCGCATGGCATATATGCAGAAGATGCAACTTAATACCACCAGAACCAAAAGCAGAGCCTTCAACATCAGTACGTTTCCATGTATCAAACGAGTAAGCACCGGTGTATATAGTCCAATGAAGAATGAATGCGTGCCCAGTACTATAATTGAATATCTACCGATATAATTTACAACAGGACAGCGCCCTATGAGCTTCGAAAGAAGTATCATGGCAATACTACCGCTACACCCTGCTATATAAAGATTCAGAATCGTTGCCTCATAGGCATTACGAAAGAAAGTAACATCACCGCCATAGGTCACCGCAGTAGCGATCAGACAAATCAAGGCTATACCAATGGTAAGTTTCTTATTCCTTGAATGCAGAATATCCGTTTTTTTCCTCAGTACATTACCAACCGCAACGAATGGCATACAGGTCATTGAAGAATCAAGATAGAAAGGTATCTGCACCTCATTCTTACCGAATAGATAGCCACCTATTCCAAAGACGAATGACAAGGCGAGCATAATATAGAGGTTCTGACGAGTCACGAAATCCAGGAACAGATACAACAGATACGTAGTGAACAGAGAGACAAGAAACCAGATCGGGATATTAGGATAATAGAACTTTCCGCTTTCCTGAATGAGGAAGTTATAGAGAGAACTATCAAAAATTACGTCTGAACTATCTCCAAGCACCTTACTCCTTACCAACGTAAATACGTAGGCATACACTATCGTAAGGCAGAAGAAGAACGTGCAAGGAATCACGAGCCTGTTTATTTTCTTTATGAAGAATGCCTGATACCCCGAATTGAATGAGATGAAAAGTCCGGAGAGCATGAAATAGAAAGGAATACGGAATGACATGAAGAAATTATTCACGCTCTGATTCCTGTAAAGCACCTCACATTGATCCACATGATAGCTCACGACAAAGAGAATACATATTCCCTTTGCCAGATCAATGAAATCAAGATGTGGAGCCCCAGCGCGAGGGGCGTTATTTTGCTTTTCCATTATTTCTACAATTTCTCCTGTATTTCTATCCAATCTGGCATAGGCTCCTCCACAGCCTTTATCACGCATTGCTTTGCAAGAGCGATGTCGTCATCTGGATAGTCACCATTAGGCTTGCAGGTGTTATCAATAAGCATGACATTGAACACTGGCTTAAAGAGCCTCTCAAACCATGTGGCAGTGGCAATATAACGAGCCATACCCGTATTCAGATGCCAATAGTCTCGCGTAAGATACATATTGTCATTTAGGCGCGTATCCCTTGCATTCTGAATAGCTATGCCTGTCGGTATAATCAAGTCTATGCCATATCGGTTCATCATCTTCTTGCAGCAAGCAATATTGCCTTCAAGCACATACGGCATCTCGCTATGGTCGTGACTCCAAACCAACTGAAATGCGAGGCACAACCCTGGATTCGTGCAATATGTAAGAATCTTTTCTTCAAGCCCCTTGAGATATGCGAATGATTTCCAGTTGTATGACAAGGAACTCGACTGCTGAATAACAATCACATCCCAGTTCTGGTGCAGAAGTTCACCAAGCTTGCCTTCATGATTAAATACAGCCGTTCCCGTTACTCTGTTCAGGGAGAAAACTGTATTCTCATAGTCCTTGTTCAGCCATGTCTTAAAAGTCGATGAACCCTCTGTCAAGGAACTGACGCATATCCTACTCATATCTATGCCTGAAGCCTTCACCATAGCATCCATATACTGCATGGCATCTTCCGTGAAACTGTTGCCAATGGCTAAGATACGAAGCGAGTCTGTCCTGACAGGAAATGTAGGATTAACGTGATACCTTACGGAGTCAGGAATGCTATCCTCAAGAGCTGCATAGTCAAAGTGCTTTCCCTTGAACTCAGGCTCATCCTCCTTCGAGCAGGATGTCAATGGAGACAAGAAGAGCAAGCCACCTAACCAAGCCTTAACAAGGAGGAAACGTCCTACCCTATCTTTCTTATAATGAATAAAATGAGACAATATCTTCATGTTGTTCATTAAATCAAAGAGCACCTGATCTCTGTTTCTTATAAAGCACCCATCCTGAGCCACCCATAATGGCAAGGAATATCCAGAGCAGAACGATTAATGACCTTGGAGTACTACTTGGCTTGTTAGGCATTATAGGGCGTTCCATCATTACGAAAGCAGGAGTGCGCTCCTGAATCTTTGTATGAGCCTGACGCATAAGCTCAAGACTATTCCTGTAGTTGTCATATTTCAGTTGCATAGTATTCTCAAGTTCCTCGATCTTAACCTGATACGACTGCAACTGAACGCCTTGGTTAGCATCAGCAAACGATGTATAGACCTCACGCGCACGCTCATAGTCGCGTCTCATCTCGCGCGATAGTTTCTTGTAGAACTCATAGTCAATGGTTGCCTTCTTAGTACGGTATGTAGTGATATACTGCTGCAACCTATGCTGAAGGGTATCTGCCATAATGGCTGCCACAAGAGGATCCTGATCAGTCACGGAAATGGTTATTATGCTCGTCTTCTTATCTACAGTACAGATGATGCAGCCACGCATTCCCTCAATGATATCATTATCCTCTTTTGAAATCTTGAATGGATCCACACCACCCTTCTTGGGATTATATGTATCCTTCGGTGTCATCAGCTGTGCGAGCCATATCTTAGGATAAGTCCAGAATGGCATCTTAAAATCCTTCTTTAAATGCTCTATATACTTCTTCTCCGTATTGTCTTCCTTCAGTCGCACAGGCACATCATAGAGCGAGAGCAGGAAGTCTGTCGTTGCAAAGATATCTGGATACAGTTCTGGGTAGATAGCATCCATTGCCGAGTTTCCGCCAATGTCAATACCGAAATTTGAAGCCATATCGGCAAGATTACCACTCAGACCTATGCCACCCGAACTCATCTCAGGTGCCAAGGTAACTCCTGCCGTAAAGGTCTTAGGAGTGCATAGCGCCACTATAACACCCAGCACCGCCCCTATACCTGCAAAGCGTGCAAGGAAGCGCCATTGTGCCAAAAGCACCTTAAATACTGCAACTACATCAATTTCCTTTGTCTTTTTTTCCATATTTCTCTTGTTTATGTAAACGGCATATATCCGTCACATTCATATTTCAGATTCCGATTCCGTTCACCGATTTTCTTTCCAGGCACGCCACCGATGATGGCGTAAGGCTCAACATCCTTCGTTACCACAGCACCGGCGCATATCACGGCTCCCTTGCCTATACGCACGTTCTTCAGTATGGTGGCATTTGCCCCTATCCATACATAGTCCTCAATACGAACAGGAAGGAAACTTCCTCTAAAACACTCCGACTGATGGTCATGCCCACCGGAAAGAATCTTTGCACCGAACGAAACCGATACATTGTCGCCTATCGTGATGCTCCCCCTACCATCGAGCAGACATCCTTTGTTTATATGCGAGTGCGAGCCAATGCTTATCTTTGGCAACGACATGAAATACACGTCCTTCATCACGAAGCTACCCTTTCCTATCGTCAGTTTCATGCGTTTAAGCATCGCCCTCCTTATCGACCAGAAAGAGATATGAGGTACTACATCATTTACCACATACTCAAGCATGAATCCTGCAATCCAATGGTAGCAAGTGCTCTTTTTGAAAGATGTTACAAATCTTTCCTTGAGCAACGAAAGCCTATCCGCGAAAGAAAGGCTCTTGCCCTGACAAATCATCTTGTTATATTGTCGGCTCAACACAGGGTTGTTCGAAATACCGTCTGTCTCAAACAACTCGATAATAGCATCCGTTCTCTGAAACCTGCGTCCTTCCTTGTATAGGTCGTGAATTTGCAACCAGTCCAAGGCAAAGCCGTATTTGTCTATCTTATCCGTCTGAAACAGGTGATTCCTCAGCAAGTCTGCCCTGTAAAGCGAAGAACCATGCCTGAAAATCGGCTCGTAATCCATTCTCGAAAGGTCATCCGATGCTGGACAATACACATCGCCCGTCTCCTTTCCTCGCTCTATGCTATCTCCGTAGATCACATCCACACGGTCAATGTCAGGAGTGTTCACGATTGCTCTTTCAAGAGAATTAGGGAAAGCGAACAAATCACCGCTATTGAGCACTATAATCCAGTCGCCATTGCAATGCGCAATGCCCTTGTTCATTGCATGATACAATCCCTCGTCAGGTTCCGAACACCAATAAGCCAGCCTATCAGAATATTCCCTGATGATATCAACCGTGCCGTCCGTACTGCCTCCGTCAATTACAATATACTCTTTCTCTGCCCATGTCTGAGCAAAGAAACTATCCATTGTCTGACGAATTGCCGTCGCATTATTATAGACGACAGTGATAACGCTTACCTTATTATTCATAGATTAGATGCAAAAATACTAAAAAAAACGGAAATATGAAAGGATGCAAAGTAAAAAAAAGATAAAATGTAGAAAATTTCCATTTCTTGCCGTCACATTCCGGATTATCTGAGCCTGAAATCTACTGATCCTTAATTCCGCAGCGTTTAATTTGAAATGGTTTTTAAGTTCCTGAGCAACAGAAAGTTCTTTTTTTCTGACATATGCAAATTTTGTGCATTTTTTCAGTCGGTGACGAAAAACCTTACCACCTTAACACCTTAACATCGGTTAGATTGGTGAGCGGAAAGATGTTAATGGAAAGTGTAAGGTGGAAAGTTGATAGTGTAAAGTGTAAGGTAGGAGGAATATTTATAATAACGCGTATGCGCGATACTTATATATTTTTATATATCCTAATACAAAAGATGATATTGAAGAAATAATAGCCATGAGAGAAAAAGTTGACATAGTGCAGTGTGGGGCGTATGAGTGCGCGTATATGTATGAGTTAAGGTGTTAAGGTGGTAAGGTGTTAAGGTTTTGTTTCGTGTAAGAGGCTAAACCTTAATACCTTAACACCTTAACTGCATTTTATTTGCTTTGTTGCGTCAGCAGTAAAGTAGAATTTTTCTTCGTACCTTTGCACTTGTCAATTGGAAACGGGCACCGCTTTACAAGCGACAAACCCTATTGACTGCGTGTGAGGTGCTGCGCACGTTGTCATCGTGAATCAGTCAAAAGACTAAAGTCAAAAGGCTAAAGTCAAAAGGCTAAAGTCAAAAGAATAAAGTTGAAGGTCGAGAGTTCCTGACGGCAAAGGCGCCAATGCCGAATGGTGTAACTTAAATTCTTCACTTTTCACTCTTCACCCAGGTAGGGTTATGCCTTCGCTCTGCCTTCGTTCTCCCTTCGCTCTGCCCTCGCTATTTTAGCTGCTGATTAGCGACGGAACAGGGGGAGGATGACGACAGGTCTTTATACTAACTTTTATCCCCCGAAATTCCAAGTGCGGCTAAAGGCATAAAAATCCTTCCCTTAGGGAAGGCTTGGTTAGGCTTTATGGCTATACTGTCATGCCTTAATTAATGTTTCAAAACAAAGCGAAAGCATTTTATTTTTCGTAGAACTTACGTTAATTTAGGCATTTTAAGTGAAAAACCGAGGGGAAAGCGATAGTATGTGCCGATTTTTTAGTAACTTTGCAACCAAATTTATAGGTCTAAGAAAACCCTATTAAAAAAACTTAGAATGTATTATATAGAGAAAACGCTTGAGATTTCAGCTGCACATCATCTGAATCTCAGTTATCGCAGTAAGTGCGAGAATCTGCATGGTCACAACTGGAAGATTGTGGTTTACTGTAAGTCTGAAACTCTTGACGCTGACGGTATGGTGGTTGATTTCACCCATATCAAGAAGATTGTAAAAGGACAACTTGATCACAAATGTCTTAATGATGTGCTTGACTGCAATCCTACGGCAGAGAATATTGCGCGTTGGATAGCGGATAGGATTCCTTTCTGCTATCGCGTTAGTGTGCAGGAAAGTGAGGGGAACATTGCCATATACGAGAAATAAGCACATGAGGGTAAACGAGATATTCCACTCTATTCAGGGAGAAGGGCGATATACGGGTACGCCTGCCGTGTTCCTGCGTTTTGCCGGATGCAATCTCAACTGCTGGTTCTGCGATACCGAGTTTCATTCCTTTACGGAGATGAGCGAGGAAGAGATTGTGGCTGAGGTTTGCAAATATCCTTCGCGTAACGTGGTGATAACTGGTGGTGAGCCTACGTTGCAGCTTACGGCCTCTCTTGCCGAAAAACTTCATGCTGCCGGGTTCTTCATAATGCTTGAGACGAACGGCACGAGGGCATTGCCGGAAGGCTGTGATGTGGATTGGATTACGTGTTCGCCTAAGCTTCAGGGACCTTCGCCTTCTGTTATTTATCCGCTGAACATACAGAGGATTGACGAGGTTAAAGTGGTATATGAAGGTGCTGTGCAGGATATGGCTCAGTATGATGCCATTAGGGCTGCTGAATATCGCTTGCAACCTTGTTTTACAGGCGATAAGCAGAAAGATACTTTCATTACAAACCAAACGATAGAATACATACTCGCACATCCGAAATGGAGTCTGTCACTCCAGACGCATAAGGTGTTGGGGGTTAGGTGATGGGTGTTGGGTAAAGACACCTAAAACACAATGAATGTGGGAAATTCCTAAGGCAGTTTAGGAGTTTCCCACATTTCGTTTAGGGAAAACTATTGGGGATGTTCAAGTTTTTGCCGTACCTTTGCACTCAGAAAAAGTACAGTATATAATTCCATAGTTTGCTATTAGTTTATTGTTTAGTTTAAGAAAATGATTTGTTCAAGTTTATTCAGGTAAAGACTTAGGTCGTTTTTTTTCGATCGGTCGGATGTGAGGCGTCACAATCCGACTGATCTTTGTTTTATTCTTAGCTGAAGTTGCGTTAGTTTTATTTCTGGAGGTTTTAAGGTTATAAGGTCAGCATCACTAATTGCATTCCGACCTATGAACCTAATAACCTATAAATCTTTAAATCATCAACTTGAGCTATGTGAAAGTTGAATCAATTACCATTTATTGATCTTGCTGCAATTCTTCCAGATACCATTACTTCAGTAAGGGCATTGCCACCAAGGCGGTTGCCTCCGAAGAATCCACCTGTGACCTCACCGGCAGCATAAAGTCCGGGGATAGGTTTTCCGCTTTTGTCGAGCACCCTACGGTGGGTGTCAATCCTCAGACCTCCCATGGTGTGATGAAGGGAAGGAGCAAGGAGGCGTATGCGGAGGCGGGCATTATCGATGTCGTATGTGCTCTTGTCGTAGCTTCCGTCAGCCTTACGCTTAGCCGTACCTATAAGTCCCACCTGATGCTGTTTCCTTATGCCGTTAGGCTGTCGGTTGTCAATACCTGCCATATCATATTCACGGATAGTTTCAAGCACCGTCTTTGCATCGGTTTCCAAGCCAATCTCCTTGAAGAGAGTGGCGAGTTCTTTACCTGTGCGCGTCCATTCCTTGCCGGGGATGTCGGCATTGATGATGTCAAGACCAGCCTCATCAGTCTTTGCGTCAGCTCTTATGCAAAGGAAAGTGCCCTTGATGCCTTTGTACTTAACACCATTCTTGAATGCTGCAAGTGAGAGGACGTCACGCTCAGAGCATTCGTCAACAAAGCGTTTTCCGCTCTTGGGACTAACGAAAATGGCAGTCTCTACGCTACCTTTGGCTATGAGACCATCGGCAGAAAATGCCAGAGGGAGGAGCTGTGTCCAGCCTTCACCACATTCGTCGGCACCAACCGCAGTAGCCATAGTCAATCCTTCGCCGAGAAGAGACGAGCGGTTTGTGGTGCCCATGTTGTATGAAAGATATTTTGCCGGCCAGTATCTGTTTGTCTGAATAACCTTTTCCACATTGGCAGCATACCCTCCTGATGCAATTATAACGCCTTTGCGAGCATGGGCAATAACAGATGTTCCATCGTCCATAGTGCCGTTTACGCCCGTCACCTTTCCGTTTTCCATTATGAGTTTCTTGGCGGTTGTTGACTTGATAACCTTGTTGTGCTTGTTGGCATTAAGCATGTGGGCGAGAGGAGCCATAACGTATGAACCCCAGTTCTTGGCATAGTGCTCTTTCTTGCCATCGCCGTTGGCATCCGTATTGCATCCTGTCATTCTGTTGCAGCGATACCAGATAGCACCTGGGAGGGTTGTCTGCGTATTCATATATTCCACACCCATGCTTTGAAGCCAGGGCTTTAGTTTCTCGCCCTCGTTTACGAACTGCGTTACGAGGTTATAGTCGCCATATATCCATTCCTTCTTGTCGTTACTCTGACGAAGACCGCCGTAGTATGTCTGGAAAATATGAAGGTTGGTGGTGGAGAAAAGCTGGAGGTCACTCTCCTTCTTGCCCTTCTTTATCTTAGGTTCTGCGTATGCCAGATATGCCCTTATTTCTTTCTTCAGGTTGCGAAGAATGGGCAGATATTCCTGATGTACGCCGTGCTTTGCCTGTTCAATCACATCACCAGCTACGAACTCATGCGTGAGGTAATAGTTTTCGTCAAACGGCTTTTCATCCCATGAGAGCAGTATTTTCAGCATGTCGATGCTACCCACGGTAGCCTTTGCCTTTTCCACCTTCTTGCCATCGAAACCAATGGCTGTGGTGGCTTCGGGATGCTTGATATCCCATACCAGATGATGATCTACTGCCTGATACATACCACCTGCAATAAGCGTGTTTCCGCCAAGTTCAGGGTTCTTTTCGATTATGAGAACCGTGTTTCCGTCTTCGGCAGCCTGTGCAGCAGCAAAGAGTCCAGCACCACCGCCACCTACGATAACCACATCCCAAGTATCTTCAATCTTTTCATGGCTTTTCATAGTCAACTTGTTATTATAGAATTTATTACGGTTAGATACTTTAGCTTTTTCTGCGGCTGTGTTTACGAGCTTTCGCAAAGCACTCACGGTAAACGTGGCACCCGTAACGCCATCCACACCAGTACCGTTAGCGGCTATCATTTTGTGGATTGTAGGCTGCAAGGCATTCTCGCCAATATGAGGAGTTTCATCCGATTCCTTTATTATTATGGTGTCAATGGCATTCTTGCTGAACACCACATCCGCCTTGATCTTACCTTTGAAGCCTTCTGCCTCAACGGAATAGGTTCCGGGTGTATAGCTCAATGACACGGCCTTGTCGAGAACAGGCTTCTCCCCTCTTGACTGTGCCAACGCATCGCGCACGGCATCCTTTATTCCGTCGGAAAGGTATGTGGCACCCGATACGCCATCTACTTCGGCCGTTTGTTTCTCTACGATGCTTTCGCATATCTGCTTTATCTCGCTGGCGTATGTTTTCAGCTTTTCCATAACGCTGACATCCACGATTCGTTGATTCTCGATGGTAACATCAACATTAATCGTTCCCGTGAGATTGAGTCCTACGGCATGGAAAGTACCGTCAGAAAGTGTTTCATCTTTTGGCTGGTTGTTGCACCCTGCTATCAATAACAGCAATGGTGCAAGGAAGGAAAGTGTAAGTTTTTTCATAATTAAGGTATTTTTCCCTTTAGGGGGGCTAATATATTTTATGGTAAATGTTCTTGTATTCCTCGAATAGCCGGAGGCAGGCATTGCGGTCAATCTCGGTCATAAAGCCCTCAAGTTTGTCGCGACCACCGAAAATATCGTTGAACTTATCATCGCGGAAACCTATCATACCATTATCGGCTATCGTGCAACCGTAGTATATCTTATCGATATTTGCCCACATACAGGCACATAGGCACATGTGGCACGGTTCTCCAGTGGTGTATAGCTCACAACCGCTGAGGTCGTGCGTTCCGAGTTTCTGACAAGCCTTGCGTATGGCATCCACTTCCCCATGACAGGTAGGGTCGTTGTCGATAAGCACACGGTTATGCCCAGAACTGATAAGGACTCCGTCCTTGACAATGGCAGTTCCGAAAGGTCCTCCATGTCCGTTCCTAATGCCTTCCCGAGCTTCATCGATGGCAATCTGCATATATTTGCTTGGTGTCAAAATATTCCTTAGTGTTTGTGAATCATCTACAATCTTGAAATCTCCATTGAGTAATCGTTCCTGTAGTTCGTCCTTCATTGCTTTGTATGCAATTTCGTCCGTTGCATTCTGACTACCTTTAAGGTAAGTTCTAGACATTGTAGAAGCTGTTCGTATATGTCCGTCGTTTGTTTTGTATCGCACACGCTCACAGATATTGTCCGAAAGGTCTCTGATTGTGGACTTGAAAACGACAATATTCACATCTCTGCCTCTCAGAATTTCAAGCATTTTTTCCGCTGATATGTTGTCAATTACAGGCATCAAAACACTAAATTCTGTACGCTCATTTGCGTCTAACATAAAAGAAGTGATATTGTCTAAATTGGCAATACCATCTAATTTCTCACTAATTGAAGTGTTCACGGATATGCGATATAATTCATTTCCGTTACTTGCAGTGATAATTTCCACATTGGAAACTTTACCTATTTTTTCTTGTTTTGTTACCATAGTTCGGAAGTTGTTTTTTTTCAGTTGTGACAGGAGATGATCCATATATTATATGAATTTATGATTGCTTATTTTGGGAAATAAGTATGAAATAATAGATTTATATTGCAAAAATACACTTTTTTTCTTTTCCCTCCAAACTATTTCTATGAAAATAATGATTTTGAGTGTAAAAATAACAAAATTAGATAGAAACGGGTATATGTAATAACGTAAATTCATCAATTTCACGTTACTTATTGCAAAATCCCTTTGCTTTCAACCAAAGAAGGAATTGCTGGCTCCAAGCCTCTGTTGTGGTAGTACCATTCTGTGGCATAAGCTGATAAGGCCCCTTGCCATCACCATAAAGGTGAATCTCTGCATTACCGCCTGCTTTCTTCCATTCCATGAAGAGGCTTACAAGCCCGGCTGCTACGTTTGGATGATCAACTCGTGACATGATAAGCAAAGGTGGTGCTGGATTAGGAACTATAACAGGACAGAGAGAAGGACCGAAGTTTGTGCAGATAAAATCAGGCATTTCTTCTGCCTTTGCTACGTTCATAGCTGCAATGGCAACGCCACCGCCTGCCGAGAAACCGAGATAACCCACCTTGTTGATTTTCCATTCCTTTGCATGCTCACGTACAAGACGCATGGCTGCATTGGCATCATTAGCAGCCAAAGCAAGAATGCTGTCGCCATGCGCGAAGTGCACGGGATTGCAATCGCCCTCCTTGAAATTTGCAAAGCCAGTAACATCAACCATAGGTGGGAACTTGATGCCTTGAGGCATAGGAGCAGAGTTAAGGTGATACTTTAATCCTATGGCTGCAAAACCGCTGTCGTTTAGAAGTTTAGCCATTTCGATTACATCCGAAGTCCATGACAATGCCCTAAGTGCACCGCCAGGACAAAGAATCACCGCGCAGCCATTGGCTTTGGATGCTTCTGGAAGATAGACTTCAACCGAAGGATTGACAACGCCGAGTATGGTTCTGCCACCATATTGCTCAATTTCGTGCTCAGTATCTTTTGCCTGTGGATTGGCATTCGGAAGCATGAATTTCAGTTGGGCAGAAGCTGTCATGCAACTTGCTGCCAGAAGGAAAGAGAATAATATCTGTCGCATAAAAATAAGAAATTTATTGTCAATTTTACACAGTGCAAAGGTAGCAAATTATTTTCAATTTACAATTGTTGATTTTCGATTTGAATACTACTAACGATGTCTTTTTGCGTTTTTTAACTGAAAAAACATTGTTTAATGACGAATTTATTATTTTAAATGTTAATTTATTGATAAATTCTGCAAATACGACACTTAAAATTTGGCTATATCAATAAATGTCATTAACTTTGCAGTCGTAAAAACTTTAGTTTTTTTCATTAAAAAAATAGAAATTCATTTAAACGATTATAGAGTTTTTTCAGTCTGTGAAGGTTGAGATTCTCGCAATTCATTTAGTTATTACTAGGTTTCTTAACCTGTGAAGGTTTGGGAAACGGAGATTGTCCCTGTTTATGCGAAAGCATTGCAGGGACTTTTTTATTCTTGATATTAAACCTTTCCGTACATCGTGCGTCTAAAAAAATAATATATTAAGAGATTAAGAAATTAAGGAATTATTTTAATTGCTAAAAAACAACTCATAAAACAAACAAATGAAGAAATCTGTATTCGCAACTCTTTCAGCAATGATGATTGCAGGAAACTGTATGGCTCAGAATCCGGTAATTAGTGCCATATATACTCCTGATCCTGCGCCATACGTTCATGGCGACAAGGTATATCTCTTTGCTGATCATGATGAGGATGATGCCACTCACTTCCTCATGAAAGACTGGCTCGTATTCTCCACCGAGGATATGGTGAACTGGCAGTATCTCGGTGCTCCTGTCAATACCGCTACTTTCAAATGGGCAAGGCAGGGGGATCGTGCATGGGCAGCACAGGCTGTTGAGTACAAAGGCAAATGGTACTGGTATTTATGCTGCAATACCGTTGATGGAAAGGATGCTCTCTGCGTAGCTGTTGCCGATAATCCGCAAGGACCTTGGCGCGATGCCATAGGTGGTCCGCTTGCCGTAGGTTTTGGATTCATCGATCCAACGGTCTTTATCGATGATGACGGCAAGCCTTATCTTTTCTGGGGAAACAAGGGATTCTGGTATGGAGAACTTAATGATGACATGATATCATTCAAGAACGGCTATAAAGAAGTGCCAGGATATACCGATCCTAAGAGCTTTGGCGCGTTGCAATCAAAGATGGACTGGTCAATAGGCAAGAATCGCGAAATGACTCAGTATGAGGAAGGCCCTTGGGTAACGAAGCGCAATGGCATCTATTATGCCGTATATCCAGCAGGTGGCGTTCCTGAACACATGGCATATTCCACCGCTCCTTCCGTTCATGGTCCCTGGACTTTCAGAGGACGCATCATGGATGAAGCAGAGAACAGTTTCACTATCCATGGCGGTAATATCCATTTCAAGGGGCATGACTATATGTTCTATCACAATGGAGCTTTGCCTAACGGTAGTGGTTTCAAGCGTGCAACGGCTATTGAGGAGTTCAAGTTTAATGCCGACGGCTCAATTCCTTTCATTCCGTTCACAAAAGACGGTGTTAAGCCGGTTGGCAGTCTGAACCCTTTCAATACCGTTGAGGCAGAAACAATGTCACAGAGTTGGGGCGTTAAGCTTGATCGCCTTGCAGGAACTAAGCATTATGTCACATCTATTCATAACGGCGACTGGACAAAGCTTCGCAACGTGGATTTCGGTTCTGAGTCTCCAAAGGAGATAACAGCAGAGGTGCTTAACGTGAAGAATCCAGGTGTAATAGAATTCTATGCCGATGCCTTGGGCGGAAAGCCATTTGCGCGTATTGAGGTGGACGGAAGCAAGAGTGTGCTTACCTACCCTATCGCAAAGGCTCCTACAGGCAAGCATGATGTCTATATCCTCTTCCGTGGAGGTGACGAGCAACTCTTCGACTTTGACTGGTGGAAACTTGTGCGTTAGCGTTTTTTTTTTGCGTGTCTTATATTGAAATTAGATTGACATATTTATGAACTAAATAAATGTGTCAATCTAATTTCTGTATAGGGCATTCTCTTTTTTACTACAAATCCACATTAAAATAATGTGAAATAATTGGATAGTTGCGGAAAAAATTGTATTTTTGCAACTGAAAATGCTTTTCGCATAATTTATACTAAATTTTATACACTAAGACTGAATGATAAAGAAGAAAAAATCCTTAATTGTTTCAATGGCATTTCTTTGCTGTCTCTCTGCCTTTGCCCAGAGCGACTTTAAGGAGAAGACTGTTTTTAAGAACAACGAGGTGGAAATACGACAGCTTGACGAGCACACATGGCACGGCAATGGGCATTTCGTTTATAATGAGTCTGTATATCTCGTAGAAGGTGATACCGCTGCTATCCTTATTGATGCGGGAACATATATTCCTGGGTTAAGGAAGATTGTAGAGGACATGGTGAAAAAGCCTGTTACACTTGTACTTACTCATGGGCATAACGATCACGCTGGTCTTGCAATAAATGAATGGGAGAAAATGTGGATTTCTGAAGGCGACAAAGGCATGATTCCTGCCAATTTAAGGGATAGACTTCAATTCCTGAAGGACGGACAGATATTTGACCTTGGAAACAGAAAGATTGAGGTTGTCTTCACTCCTGGGCATACCCGTGGTTCGGTGACTTTCATTGACCGTGATAAGCATTATGGCTTTAGCGGTGATTCCTTCGGTTCTGGTAATCTACTTGTATTCACCGACCTGAGTACTGAGATAAAGGGGTGTGAAAGCATGATTCCTGTTATTGAGAAATATGATCTGAAGTATTTATATCCGGGGCATTACTGGGGAAACAACCTTGAGACTCCTCAGCGTGTAAAGGATCTTGTGACTATCTGCAAGGGTATTCTTGACGGAAGCCTAAAACCGGAAAGAGGCTCTAATATGCAATATGTAGTTGAAAAGTATGGCGTGAAGGTTAACTTCAGCAATGAGAATAAAAAATAAAGATAATAATGAAGAAAATTGCAACTTTTCTGCTTTGTGGACTCCTATGCTTAGGAGCATCCGCACAAGATGATCTCACTATAAATGTAACGACCGAGGCTGGTCCTATTGAGGGCTATGAGGCTAACGGTTTGATGATATACAAAGGCATTCCATTTGCTGCTCCTCCTGTAGGAGAACTCAGATGGAAGGCTCCACAGCCTGTTAAGCATTGGACAAAGACGCTTGAGACAAAGAAGTATGCTCCCGGACCTATACAGGGCGCTCCTTCTCCAGAATACAACGAAGACTGCCTGTATCTCAACGTATGGAGTCCTGCTAAGAAGACTGATGATAAACTCCCTGTGCTTGTATGGATCTATGGTGGTGGTTTTGTGTTCGGTTCTACGGCTGATCCTAACTATGACTGTGAGGAACTGGCACGCAAGGGCGGTATTATACTTGCAAGCGTAAACTATCGTGTAGGACAACTTGGATTCCTCACTCTCCCTGAACTCAGTGCAGAGAATAAAAAGAAGATTTCGGGTAACTATGGTCTTATGGATCAGATTGTTGCCCTTCAATGGATAAAGAAGAACATTGCGAAGTTTGGTGGTGATCCGAACAGAGTGACTATCTTCGGAGAATCGGCGGGAGGAATATCCGTTAGCATGCTCTGTGCCTCTCCTTTGGCAAAGGGACTCTTCCAAGGGGCTATCTCTCAGAGTGGTGGTTCATTCGGTCCTACTCGACCAACATCTTACCCTGGCGAGAACATGAAGACACTTACAGATGCAGAGAAGGATGGTAAGAGACTGATGCTGGCATTGGGGGCAAAATCAGTTGCGGAGCTTCGTGCCATGGATGCAAGTAAGTTCTCGGCTCAAGGTCTCGGCACTTGTAGTTGGCCTGTTGTTGACGGTTGTGTGATTCCCGGTGATCAGTCGGTTCTCTATGCCAAAGGCAAGTATAACGATGTTCCTGTGCTTATTGGATATAATTCCGATGAAGGTGCAAGTTTCTCTTTCGGTGTAAATTCAAAGGAGACTTACGAGAGTAGCACAAGGAACCGCTATGGAAAGTTTGCAGATGCACTTCTCAAGGCATATCCTTATACGGATGAGGATGGTGGCAAACAGTCACGCGACCTTATGCGTGATGCTGCTTTCGGTTGGCAGACATGGAACTGGGCACGTCTCCAGACAAAAACTGGCAAATCAAAGGTGTTCCTGTATTACTTCGACCAGCATCCCGAC
>CADCIQ010000037.1 GCA_902801425.1 uncultured Bacteroidales bacterium
TACAATAGCCTTTTCCTTGTAAGTAAGTCCGCTATTCTTTCGCTTTTCCTCCGTTCATAATACCATTATAATACCATTATATTACCATAATAATACCATTATATTACCATTAAGTATGGTATTTTAATGGTATTTATATGGTATCTTTATGGTATTTACATAAGAGCTACAATGGAGGGAAATACGAGGCAGAAAGAATTTTCCCATAGATTTTCTTGGGGAAATATGGATTTTTGTTTATCTTTGCAATCATAAAATACAATAACCATAACCAAACTCTATAAGATAAAGCTATGAATATAACAAAGAAAAATAGGAATCTATTAGTATGCATCTCGGTAATTGTCTCTCTATTATCGTCTTGCATACCTGTAATGGATTATGGCGAAGCCTTTCAGGCTCGATTCAAAAATTGCACGAATGACACGCTATTCATAGGTGCATCTCACTACAACGACATTGATAGTGTATACTATCAATTGAATCCCATTGCCGACTTTTCCGTTGGTATAAATACTAAAAATATTTCTCTTTGGAATAATCTCAACAACAAAAATGAATTCAAAAAAATCACATTACCAGATTATTATGAACGAGAGGTTGTATTACCGGACTCGTTATGTGGAATAAAACCTGATATCTTGTTCTTAAATTCTGACACTTGCTACTTATTCTTAATCAAGTATGAAGATGCTAAGAATAATTCGTGGGATGAAATCCGAGCAAAGAAATTATACAAGAAATGGATTACTGTTAGAAATAAAGATGAGGAATTTGATACAAATATCAAATACTCAGAATAACGTGAGTTCGACGAAAAAAATGGAAACGGATTTATCTGATTTATCTGATAGCTGGCGCATTAATTATTCGCGATTTTTTTCAGATAAATCAGATAAATCCGCTTCCCTTATTATTTTTACGATAAAAATACACGGATATCCGTTTCTATGAAAAAACATCGAACTGACGTTAGAATAGAACTCATTTCTTCTTCATCATAAGAACGGTAACTGATGTGAATATCAGAATCATTCCAATGGCAGGTGTTATGGTGAGGGTTTCGCCAAGAATGAGAATGCCGAGAATAACGGCTGTGAGAGGTTCGAGAGCTCCGAAGATGGCTGTTTCCGTACTTCCTATCAAGGCTATGGCGCGAGAGGTGAAGATGAGAGAGATAACGGTAGGGAAAAAGCCAAGTCCGATGGCATTAATCCATGCAGGTGTGGTTTTTGGAAGCATCAACCCACCATCGAGAAGGCAATAAGGAATCATAACAAGAAAGCCTCCCAAGATGACATAGAAAGTAATGGTCGAGGTGTTGATTTTCTTCATCGGACCTCTGTTGATATATACCAGATAAATAGCGTAGGAGAGAGATGAGAGCATAACAAGCGTAAGACCAAGTAGGCTTATAAAGCCTCCATCGTCATTCTTTGAGAGAATAACAACACCAAGAAAGGCAGTTACGAGACATGCCCACGACTTCTTTGTGAGGCGTTCTTTATAGAAAATAGCCATTATTACAGCCACCATTACAGGATAGAAGAAGAGTAAGGTAGAGGCAATTCCCGCGGAAAGGTATTTGTAGCTCTCGAATAATGCTATGGAAGCCAACACCATCAATATGCCCATGAAGGCAAGCAAACCAACGTATTTAGGCTTGATGACAAACGCCTTCGGGCTTTTTATCATCGTTGCAAAAAACATGATGGCAACAGCCATAGCATATCTCATGAACAAGACAGAAGGAACGCTTATACCTTCGCGATAGAGAGGTATGGCGAATATCGGATTTGTTCCGTAGGAAGCAGCCGCGATTGCAGCAAAGAGATAGCCTTTGAGACTATTCATAATATTTACTATTTGACGATTTACTATTTACTATTTATTTACTATTTGTTTGCTATTTACTATTTGTATAGTATAGTGAAAGCACGCAAAGATACTAATAATATTCGTAAAAATCTGAAAATGAAAAATATTTTTTATTTTTTTCCCATTGAAATTTTGTAGTCAAGAGAATTATTAGTAATTTTGTAACCTCTATCCTAACCCTACCCCCTTTAGGGGAATTTGGGGATTTTTAGGGGGAACAAAGCAAATAAAGTAATTCATACACTCGTAATTCGTAATTATGATAGACAAATGGAAAGCTCTTGGCTATATTGATGAGCCTGTTGATGATAATCTCGACCTGAAGGCTGAGATACGCAGAATGTGCGAGGAGAAAAAGGCTGTGGTGCTTGCTCACTACTATACCTTTGGTGAGATTCAGGAGGTGGCTGATTTCGTTGGCGACTCTCTTGCTCTTGCGCGTAAGGCTGCAGAGACAGATGCAAAGATCATCGTGATGTGTGGTGTTCACTTTATGGCAGAAACCTGTAAACTCTTGTCTCCTGATAAGATAGTGCTTTCACCAGACCTCAATGCAGGTTGTTCGTTGGCTGATTCCTGTTCGGCTGCTGATCTGAAGAAATGGAAGGAAGAGCATCCTGGGTATATGATTGTGCAGTATGTAAATACAACGGCTGCAACAAAGGCACTTACCGATGTTGTGGTAACTTCTGGTAATGCCAAGAAGGTGATTGACCAGTTGCCTAAGGATGCAAAGATACTCTTCGGTCCTGACTATAACCTCGGCTCTTACATCAACTCGGTTACAGGTCGCGAGATGGAGCTATGGAATGGCGGTTGTCATGTTCATGAGCGTTTCTCTGTTGGCGAGATAGCACGTCTGAAGAAGGAAAACCCAGATGCCATAGTAATGGCTCACCTTGAGTGTAAGGGACCTGTCCTTGCTCTTGCTGATGTAAAGGGAAGTACGGCTGATATGCTGAAATATGCCAAGGCAAATCCAAAGAGCAAGTATATAGTTGCTACGGAGGCAGGTATAATGCACGAATTACAACGATGTTGCCCTGAGACAGAGTTTATTCCTGTTCCGCCAGAGGTGACGGAAGGAAGTGTGGGTTGCTCTTGTAATGAGTGTAACTTCATGAAGATGAATACGCTTCGCAAGCTATACAACACGCTAAAGTATGAATGGCCAACAGTAGAGGTGGATGCTGATATTGCCAAGGATGCTGTTAAGCCGATAAACAGGATGCTGGAGCTTTCATAAAAAGTAGAAAGTAAAAAGTTAAAAGTAAAAAGTATGATTACGCTTTAAGCTAACATGCGTGATTTTCCACTTTTTAATTTTTAATTTTAAATTTTTAGTTTTGAAAATGGAACAAACATTATTAATATACAATACCCTTACTCGTAAGAAGGAGGCTTTTAAGCCAATCAATCCCGGTCACGTAGGCATGTATGTCTGCGGTCCGACAGTTTATGGTGATGCGCATCTTGGTCATGCTCGTCCAGCTATCACTTTCGATATCCTTTTCCGTTATCTTCAGCATATCGGCTATAAGGTGCGCTATGTCCGTAACATCACAGATGTTGGTCACTTGGAGCATGATGCTGATGAGGGCGAGGATAAGATTGCAAAGAAGGCACGCTTAGAGCAGGTAGAGCCAATGGAGATAGCACAATACTATACCCGTCGCTTCAACTCTGCTATGGAGAAGCTTAACGTATTGCCACCTTCTATTGAGCCACACGCAACAGGTCATATCATTGAGCAGCAGCAGCTTGTTCAGGAGATTCTTGATAATGGCTATGCCTATATCTCAAATGGCTCTGTATATTTCGATATTGAGAAGTACAACAAGAATTATAAGTATGGTATTCTCTCTGGTAGAACGCTTGAGAACATCAAGGATGCCTCTCGTGATACCCTTGCAGGTGTTGGCGAGAAGAAGAATCAGGCAGACTTTGCCCTTTGGAAGAAGGCACAGCCAGAACACATCATGCGTTGGCCTTGGCTGATGCCTGCAAATGACAAGCAGGAGGCTGTACCAGAAGAGGGATTCCCTGGCTGGCATTGTGAATGTACAGCTATGGGTAGAAAGTACCTTGGTGAGGAATTTGATATTCACGGTGGTGGTATGGATCTTGTGTTCCCTCATCATGAGTGTGAGATTGCTCAGGCTCAGGCATCTATGGGACATCCTGCCGTTCACTATTGGATGCACAACAATATGATAACCATCAACGGACAGAAGATGGGTAAGTCATATAACAATTTCATCACTCTCGATCAGTTCTTCAAGGGAGAGCATGAATTGCTTACACAGCCATTCTCTCCTATGACAATCCGCTTCTTCATCCTTTCTGCCCATTATCGCGGAACTGTTGATTTCTCTTCAGAGGCACTTGAGGCAGCTGAGAAGGGATATAACAAGTTGGTTACATCGCTCAAAGACATCAAGCGCATTCAGCCTGCAAAGGGTTCACAGCCAGAGGTTGGTAAGTTCGTTGCAGAATTTGAGGGCAAGCTCTATGATGCTATGAATGATGATCTCCAGACTCCAAACGTAATCTCTCAGCTCTTTGAGGCTTCAAAGGTTATCAACACTCTCGTTGACCGCAAGGCAAAGATAAGTGCTGCTGATCTTGAGACACTTGAGAAGATTCTCCGCACATGGATTGAGGATATTCTTGGTCTGAAGACAACGGCCGAGGCTGGTGATCCAAGTCGTGAACAGGCATTCGGCAAGGTTATGGACATGGTTCTTGATATGCGTGCTCAGGCAAAGGCAGACAAGGATTGGGCTAAGAGTGATGCTATCCGTGATGCCCTTAACGAGGCAGGATTTATAGTAAAGGATACTGCGGACGGGCAGGTGTGGACGCTTTAATCAGTTCATAGTTCATAATGCATAGTTCATAGTTATTATGAAGGAAAGCATAATAAAAGACAAGACAAAGTCCTTTGCTTTACGAATCATAAAGCTATATAAGTATCTGACATTATTTTCAGATATTAAAGAATACGTTATGTCCAAACAGGTTCTAAGATGTGGCACCAGTATTGGGGCAAATGTAAAGGAAGCTCTTAGAGGTCAGAGTAGAGCTGATTTCAGGGCAAAGATGAACATTGCATTAAAGGAAGCTAGTGAAACTGAATATTGGTTGGAATTGCTTCATGAGTCGGATTATATCTCGGAAGAACAATTCCAGTCTATAATAGCAGACAACATAGAAATAATAAAAATCTTAACTTCAATAGTAAAGAACGCAGATAACAATGTATAGCAAAACGGCATAATGCCAATAATATGAACAATACGCTATCTGGGTTCTTAACTATGAACTATGAACTATGAATTATGAACTATGAATTATGAACTATATGAGATAATGGCGCCTGTTGGCTCTCGCGAGTCACTTGCTGCTGCAATCAATGCCGGAGCAGATTCAATCTACTTCGGCATTGAGAAGCTAAATATGCGTGCTCATTCCGCATCTACATTCACGATAGAAGACCTTCGTGAGATAGCTGCTACGTGTGATGCAAAGGGCATAAAGACATACCTCACTGTAAATACTATCATCTACGGTGAGGATATTGAGCAGATGCATGAGATTATTGATGCAGCCAAGGAGGCAGGTATTAGTGCCGTTATTGCGTCTGATGTGGCTGTGATGACCTATTGCCAAAAGGTTGGTCAGGAGGTTCACCTTTCAACACAGCTCAATATCTCCAACATAGAGGCATTGCGTTTCTATGCTCAGTTTGCTGATGTAGTGGTTCTTGCACGTGAGCTTCGTATGGATCAGGTGAAGACTATCCACGAGCAGGCTGTTAAGGAGAATATCTGCGGACCTTCTGGTGAGCCAATACGCATAGAGATGTTCTGTCATGGAGCTTTGTGTATGGCTATTTCAGGCAAGTGCTATCTCTCACTTCATAATGCAGGTCGTTCTGCTAATCGTGGAGAATGTGTTCAGATTTGCCGTAGAAAGTATGATGTTACGGATGCTGAGACAGGTAATGAGCTGCTTGTTGACAACAAGTATATCATGTCACCAAAGGATCTGAAGACTATCCGTTTCATAGACAAGATGATGGATGCAGGTGTGCGTGTGTTCAAGATTGAAGGACGTGCACGTGGTCCTGAGTATGTAGATACCGTTGTTCGTTGCTATCGTGAGGCTATCAATGCCGTTCTTCATGATGCTGATTCGTCTGATGAAGAGAAACTCTTTACCGAGGCTGCCAAGGATGCTTGGGATGAGCGTCTTGCACGTGTCTTCAACCGTGGGTTCTGGGATGGCTACTATCAGGGACAGACTCTTGGCGAATGGAACGACTCATACGGCTCAAAGGCAACGGAGAAGAAGGTGTATTGCGCAAAGACAATAAAATACTTCTCAAAGATTGGCGTTGCAGAGTTTCAGGTTGAGGCTCATGAGATAAAGGTTGGCGATAAGTTGCTTATCACAGGACCTACGACTGGTGCTATGTATCTTGACTGTAATGAGATACGCTTTGATCTAAAGCCTGTGCAGACGGCAAAGAAGGGATGGAGGATAAGCATCGCTGTTCCTGACAAGGTAAGGCCAAGTGATAAGCTGTTTATTTTGGAGAAAGTAAATAAATAAAATGAAAAATGAAAAGTGAAAAATACAGATTAGGGTCTTGTATTTTTAATTTTTCATTTTATAATTTTTCATTTAAGATATGACTATAAACGAAATACAAGACGAGGTAATAGAAGAGTTCAGCGCATTTGACGACTGGATGGATAAGTATCAGCTTCTCATCGACCTGGGCAACGAGCAGGAGCCTCTCGACGAGAAGTACAAGACTGAGCAGAATCTTATTGACGGCTGTCAGTCTCGTGTATGGCTTCAATGTGATTGTGATAATGAGGGGAATCTTGTGTTCTCTGCGGAGAGTGATGCCCTGATCGTGAAGGGTATCATAGCGCTTTTGATACGTGTTATCAGCGGACATAAGCCACAGGAAATACTTGATGCAGACCTCTATTTCATTGAGGAAATTGGCTTGAAGGATCATCTTTCACCAACACGTTCAAACGGTCTTCTTGCTATGGTAAAACAGGTAAAGGCATACGCTTTGGCATGGAAAATGAAAAATGAATAATGAAAAATTACAAAATACAAGTTACTAATCCGTATTTTTCATTTTTCATTTAAAAATTTTCACTTCTAAAAGAATGTTAGAGGGACTTTCTTACTCAGAAAAACTTTTACTCGGTTATTTTGCTACCCAGGATACGGATAATATCCTGCCTGCAGATATCGTGGCACGTATATCGAAGGTTGACAAGGGGTTTGTGGGGGGTAGCCTTCATTTGCAACTTGTAAATAAGACCCTTCTTGAACGTGGCGCATACAATTTCACATATCGTGAATTAATGTACCGCATTTCACCAAATGTGATGGTGAAGGTTTTGGAGTGGCTCTACGATACAGACGAGGGAAACAGTATTTTAAAGGTTTTGTGCGAAGTATTCAAATACTTCCAGATGAACCAGAAACCTATTCAGATAGCATTATGCGAGTATATACGCAGTAACTATCGCAACACATCAGAGGCATCAATCATCTTTGGTGCTGACGTTCCATATCTACAGCCTATCATCAATGATGATAAGTATATGGCTTTGTTGTCGCATATCACAGAGGCAAGTTTTGTGGAACTTGTGAAAAACGTGCTCAAACTATGCTATGAGGGTGAGATGTTCATTGAGAGCAAGCGCATAATAACTCTTGCTGAGGCTCGCAATTATTCCACGGACCTAAGGCGTGATGAGGTTCTTTACGCTATCTATCTCTATGCCTATCTTGCAGAGGGAAAGAAGCCAAAGCATGTCATTGATAAGCCTTTATGCGATGCGCATCTGCTTTCTGCCGTAATCCTTACTTTTAAGGGACAGTATGCAGAGGCTTTGAAGCAATTCCGTAAGGCACAAGTTATATACAACACAAAGGCTTCAAAGACATTAGCCAGCACAAATCTGCCGACAAGTATTGCCAACTTCATTTATATAATTTGTTGTAAGCGCGAGGGTACTGCCAATGGTGAGAGTATGATAGCCAACTTCATCCGTCGTAATGAGAAGATGAAAGAGGATTCGATAAAGGCTGCATGGGCTTTGGCATGTGCATTTACCAACAGAAAGGGATATGTAACGGACATCCGACTTCTCTTCCCTTCTGCCGACAAGCTCTCAAAGCAGCTCTTGGTGCTTCTCGTCAACTATCTTGGCAGAACTAACATCCTCACGGATGAAGCAATAGAAGAAAACTCACCAAAGTGGCTATGCGTCAAATATGACAATGAGAAATTCAAGCCTCTGAGTGAAAAAGAGCATAAGCAGGCAGAGAAGTCATTCTATGAGAATCATCTGCTGACATCTATCTATGTAAAGCAGCAATGGGAATATGTGCTTGAGTCTTTATCTGCCAATAAGATGGAGCAGCTAAAGGATGCTGAGCAATCAGAGCGTCTGGCATATTTCATGCAGAACATTAATGATGAGGTCTGTGAGGTGCGACAACAACAGATTCTGAAGTCTGGTGGTTGGAGTGCAGGTAAAGCTGTTAGCTATGCTAATTTCATGGCTATGCCAGAGGAGAATATGGATCCTGAGGATATCCGTATTCGTAATCGTGAACGATATGGCGGTAAGTCTTCCCTTTATTATGTGAGTCTTGCCAATGTGCTTCCTGAGATGACCTCCAATTCACGTCTGTATGTTGGTAGATGGGCACCCTATTCGCTTGTTACCGTCTCTGAGGAGATGCCATATCTGGTTATAGAACGATCAGATACGGAGTTTACCATCAAGAGTAATGTGCCAGAGGATCAGGTGGATAAGGATTATCTGGTAGTATCGCGAGGTGCTTCAAGCATTAACTATCTCCGTATGACTCCAGAGTTGCGACCTTACTTTAGTCAGTTGCTTGATCTTGGTAGGTTCCCTCTTGATGCAGAGGAAACGCTGTCACGCTTCCTTGAAAGTCTTCGCGGCAAGGTGGAGGTTCATTCTTCCCTTATAAAAGGAGGCTCTACACTTGAGACAGTTAAGGGAACATCAGACATCACCTTGCAGATGCGTCCACAGGGTAAGGAGGCTTATATAGTAAGTATCTTCTGCCGTCCGCTTGCCAATGGTAGGGCACAATGTGTTCCGGGTGAGGGAAGTTCTGTGATATTTGATATCTCAGGTGCTACTCGTGTATGTGTTGAGCGTGATCTTGAAAAAGAGCGTTCAAACTATTATAATCTCGTGAATGGTGTGGAAGATACGCTTCCTCCTGAGAAGACCTTTCAGGTAGATGCTTTCGGACTTCTCCCTATCCTTGATTTCATAAGAGAACAGGGCGAGAACTGTCCTTATGCCGTAGAATGGCCCGAAGGCCATAAGCTAAAGCTCAGCAAGCGTTCTACTGCCTCTCAATGGAGTGCCTCTTTGAAAAAGAACAAGAACGGCTGGTTTGAGATGGAAGGAACTGTACAGTTGGATGAGAATACAAAAGTCTCTGTTGCAGACCTTCTCGACCTTATAGGACAGAGCCGTAACCGCTTTATCCGTCTTGGAGAGGGTGAATATATTGCTTTGAGTGAGCGTCTGCATCGTCAGCTCATGGGACTTGATGCCCTTGCTTCGCGTCAGCGTGGACATTTGCAGATGTCGGCTTTCTCTGCAGCTTTGCTTGATACGAGCATGGTGGATGGAGAGCTTCAGCTTGAGGTAGATCCTGAACTTATAGAGACAAGGAAGAGAATCCTTGACTCAAGTGAATATAAGCCTGAGATACCAAAGACTCTCAACGCTACCCTTCGTGGCTATCAGGTAGAGGGATATCAATGGATTGCCCGTCTTAACTCATGGGGGGCGGGAGCATTGCTTGCCGATGATATGGGACTTGGTAAGACCGTGCAGACTATCACATATCTGCTTTTTAAGGCAAGCGAGGGACCTGCCCTTGTAATAGCACCTGCTTCCGTAGCACCTAACTGGAAGACGGAGATTGAAAAGTTTGCTCCTTCTCTCAATGTCTCTATCCTCAACTTCATAGCAAACCGCTCTACCTTTATCTCTGAGGCAAAGGCAGGTGATGTGGTAATATGTACATACGGTTTGCTTCTCTCCGTAAAGACGGAGATAACGCAGAAGGAATGGACTACTGCCGTGCTTGATGAGGCTCATGTGATAAAGAATCGTGGTGCAAAGACATCTGGTGTAGCCATGCAGCTAAAGACCAAGTATCGTGTAATGCTTACGGGTACTCCTGTGCAGAATCATCTTGGCGAGCTGTGGAATCTTTTCCAGTTCGTAAATCCCGGACTTCTTGGCAGCTATGAGGACTTCTCACGCCGTTTCATAGGTCCTATTGAGGTGGCAAAGGATAAGGAGCGTCAGCAGCAGCTTGACCATATCGTGCATCCTTTCATGCTCCGTAGAACTAAGGAGAAAGTGCTTGATGAGCTTCCAGAAAAGACAGAGATATACCAGACTGTGGATCTCTCTCCTGAGGAAATGGCGGTATATGAGATTATACGTGAGAATGCTCAGCAGATGCTTGAGTCTGAGAATTCCGAGAAAGTTTCTATCAATGCCCTTGCAGAGATTACACGCTTGCGTCAGGCCTCTTGTTCTGCCCAGCTTGTGGAGAAGAACTGGAAGGGTAAGTGCTCAAAGATAGAAGCTCTCATAGAAGCTCTTGAACCTATCATAGAGAGTGGTGATGCCGCACTTGTATTCAGTCAGTTCACTTCTTTCCTTGCCATTGTGCAAAAAGCTCTGGATATGGCTAACATACCTTATCTATATATAGATGGTACGGTATCAGTAAAAGAGCGTCAGAAACTCGTGGAGAAGTTCCAGAACGGAGAATGTCCTGTGTTCATCATCTCACTCAAGGCTGGTGGATTAGGTCTTAACCTTACACGCGCCAACTATGTCTTCCACCTTGATCCTTGGTGGAATCCTGCCATAGAGCAACAGGCAACCGACCGTGCTCACCGCATGGGACAGCATAATGCCGTTACCGTTTATCACTTCCTGTCTTCCGGCACTATCGAGGAGAAGATAAAGCGACTTCACGAACAGAAACGTGACCTTGCAGAGAATATCCTTGAAGGTACTGATATGAGCGGTAAGATTACAGGTAAGGAACTGCTTGAGATGATTAAATAAAGACCCTCCCCCTGCCCCTCCCATAAAGGGAGGGGAGTAGATACCGTTTTTCGTTGAGGAAAGGGCACGTTAATAATTTATTATTATTCGTTAAGTATGAGGTTTCATTACAATCTACTCCCCTCCCTTTATGGGAGGGGGTTGGGGGTGGGTCTATTCTTCCTTCTCCTCCTCTCTTCCTGCACACAACCCTCAAGCGATAAGAGCTATCTAAATCCCTCCCCCTCGGGGGAGATGGAGGGGGGCTTTTCCACTACCCCCGTCAAGGATCAGGGAAAGATTGAGGCTTGTTGGATATATGCCTATCTCGCTTGTATAGAGACAGAACGTATAGAGCACTTTAGAGATTCAATGAACTTGTCGCCAATATGGTTGGTTAGGAATCTGCTTTTAGAACAGGCCTCAGAGAGCTATCTATCGCAAGGTGCTATGCCAGTAAGTGTGAGGGGCATAGGACCAGATGCAGAGCGTTTAATGAAGAAATATGGCATGGTGCAATGGAGCACTTATTGCCCTGATGACCTCAGTAGTAAGGTGATGGAGAGAATAGTTCGTCAGAAGGTAAAGATTGCTATCAATAATCGTAGGGGCTTGGAAACACTTACCAAGGAAGTAGATGATGCTCTGCCCTTCATCCCCCATAATCTCAGAAAAGGGTTTTATCTTTATAGCGCACACTATACCCCAAAGCAGTTTGGAGAGAGTCTGCTCTATGGTATAAAATTCAAATGGTTGACATCCTACACACATCATCCATACGGCGAGCCATTCGTGCTTGAGGTGCCAGATAACCATCGTCGTCATGCCGTGATGAATGTGCCTATAAATGATATGTATTCACAGGTAGTGAATGCCTTGAAGAACCATCATCCTATATATTGGGAAGGTAGAATGCCCGGTAATAGAAAACCTTCTATTGACGGTAATCTCCCTTTGCTTCGTCAGCGTGCCTTAGAACGCTTTAAGACCACCGATCAGCATGCTATGGCTATAGTAGGTCTGACAAAGACAAAACAAGGCGACACATGCTTTATTTGCAAGAATTCATGGGGAGAGCAATGGGGCATGAATGGCTATTGCCTGATGTCAAAGGAGGATTTCCTTATTAACACTATTCTTGTTGGAGTAGTGGGGGAGAAGTAAATAACGTCAGTTCTATGAAAACCCCGAAGGGCTGAAATAGAACTCACGTTAAAAAGAAAGACCTCTGTGTCTTTGCGTCTCTGCGTTTGAAACTCATATCGACCTTCTGGACTTGCAAAAAAAAGTATGTTCTTCTTTTTCCTTTGAAATGGGAAATCGAAGAACATACAAAAAAGATATGTAATTTTCAAGTAAAGAGAGATATTCTCTTTAGGGCGTTATCACAACGCCGCCATCGGTGTATTAATCAAATATTGAACCGTTATCCCAAACCAAGCCTCCTTTGGCAAAGTCTTCAGAACCACCAATGTCACCACCACCATTGTCAGTTCCAGGTAATGGAATATCAGGTGTATAATCATCTGCTCCTGATGAAAGGACAACAGATCCTTCTAAGATTTCCTCCTGTTCTGTGAGAAAAAACTCACAGACAGGGGATATATAAATTTTCTTCATGTATGTATCTATACAAATTTTACTTTACTACAAACTTTTTACCATTGACGATGTAAACGCCCTTTGAGAGATTTGAAAGGTTCTGTGTGTCATGACGAACAACTGTACCATCAATACCGTAAACGTCACTTGACTCTGTCAGAATACCGTTCTGGAAGATGAGCTCATCAATAGATGTTGTCTGCTCACCCTGCCAGCTTATTGATGTGTAGAGTGGCTTCGCATTGTTAGGATTAGAACCCTGATACTTCAGGTAAGCACGGAATGGCTTAGCTGTGGTAGCATTCTTAAGCTTTGACAGATTGCCGCTGTTGCTCATCACATAAGAACCTGCTGGAAGAAGCTCGTTATGGTAGTTTCCTTCGAATACGTATGGATATTCAGTCTTGTAGCAGTCGCCATTATAAGAGCTTTGCCACAGGAAGGTCTTACCGTTAGAGCCTATTGAGAACAGAGGATTCTCCTTCTTGATCTCACTATTGAAGTAAGTATCAACAGCGATCTTGGTGATTGTTGAGTTAGCAACATTGTCGTGCTTAACCTCACCTTTTGGGAGGATGAAGTAAGGATAACCGGCAATGATGTCCTGGTTAACGTGCCATATCAAATCAATCTTACCATCATCGTGAATGTTATTGAGAAGAACAACTGTTGTCTCTTCACCGAACTGCTCACGCATCTGTCTGTTGTTCATGCTGAATGGAAGACAGATTGATGACCACTTGCCCTGAGCAAAGTTACGCTCGTAGGTAACGTGTGTGATATCGGCTCCACCAGTTGGGATAGTTGGCTGTTGCGCATTGAGAACATCAGTAAAGTGAAGTTCCTGACCAGATTCTACGACATCACGTACTGGAGCAGTCTCGTAATACTGAGTCTCTGTATCGAGCAGACGATCTTCCTCAAAGTTGAAACCAGAGAGACCAATCTGTGACTCATTTGAGAACACATAGTATGTCTTGCCTGGATATACATTGAATGTATAGCGGACTATTGCCGATGACATTACCATGTAACCACCATCACCTGTTGGGATTACCTTCTGTTTCCAAGCAGCGTTGTTCCAGTTGTCGATAAGAGTATGGAACTTATCTATGTCAGTATTCTTGAGATTAATGAGATCTGTCTTCAGATTCTCGTTGTATGTTTCAGAAATACTTTCAATGAACTGGGCACGACGCTTATCACCTACGAAGAAGTTGTCATTCTTTGTGATACGACCGTTTGTTGCAGTCTGTACGAAATCTACAATCTTACCAGTCTCATCTGTTATATAAACAGGTCTCCAGTAAACATGTGTTGAGTACTCCTGATCCTTATTGTCTTTGCCAAGATTACCATTCTGGAGAAGGTACATTGTAACGATACCAGCCTTTTGAGGTTCCAGCTTGAAGTATCCACCACGACAAGGAAGAGTCCAAGGAGTAATGTTATTTTTAAGTGCATCTTTTGGGTAGAATACACCTTCGTCACGTCCTAAACTTTCGCTCCTTGCTGGATATGTGCCAGTAGTGTATTGGCTGAAATCATCAAGGAATTCTGGCGCTCCAAAAGGAGCCTTCCAGGTTCTTACTTGAGTCCAGCCATCAGTAACATCTCCTTTACCTGGAATATTATATTTTTTGTTGTAATTCCAGCCACCAATAGTCAAGGTGATGTTTTCGAGGTTTTTATTGCTGTCATCAGCAGAAGGGTACTTCGAATTTACGCTGACTGTCTGAGAATTTTTCAATCTGAATGTATTCTCCTCCTTCTTGATACGAATCTCAAATTCATCAACAATCTCAGAACCATTGTAGAGGTTATCACTAACAAGTTCTGCACTAATGGTTGTGTTACCTGCAATACCAGTTATGGTAATTTCGCCATTCTCATCAATGTGCGCTACGTGAGGAGCTGTACTTGTATATTTGATATATTTATCATGTCCTGGTTTATAGTCTTCCATATTCTCATATACAAGTTTATGGTCAGCATCACGCTTGCCATCAATTGTTAAAGCAAGCGCAGGAAGAACAGCTTTTTGAAGCAGTTTACCCTCCTCATTATAGAAGACGTTTTCACCATCTATGCGCTTTACGTTAAACTCGACATATTTATGGTCTTTATCAAGCACTTTAAATGTTGTCTTCATCCATGTACCATACTTCAGTACAGCATACTGGTAAGGAGTGATAACAATAGAACGAATTTTTATATTGCTTTTAACATTCAACTGATAAGTACCTGCTACATCAGCTTTGTATGCAGCTACTACATGAGTAGGATTTGATCCTACCTTCTCGGTGCGACATCCAATATATGCAAGATGATCGCTTGTAGAAGAAGTTGCTTTTACATCATTTCCATAGTACTCTACACGAACATAATAGTTCTTTGGAACACTTGGAATAGTTATTGTTGTACCAGCATTAACTACAAGATAGTCATTTTCATCGAATGAAGAACTTACCCCCAAGCCTGAAATATCATGTGGGTTTTCCTTACCACCCTTGATCTCGTTGTACTCCGCAAAGCTGTCACCATAGTGCCACTCATTTGGAGTATAGTTCTTCTGCTCAATGATAGAGCGAATCTCGTCCTGGGTAAGAGCTCTTCCGTACATAGCGATATCATCGTATGCAAGGGCTGCATCTGAATAATACTGCTGGTCATAGAAAAGTCCATGAGGAGTCAAGCCACCAAGAACTATGTTACGGAGATATTCTGTACGACCTATATAGTCATTATCACCAGAGAAATCACTTTCTGACTGATTTGTGTTAGGAAGATTTGTGACATTTTCAACTGTACCAGTAAGATTACCGTCGAGATAAATCTTGACACGTGTCAGATCATTATCCATTACGTATGTTACGTAGTGCCACTTCTTGTCATCATAGAACTTATGCTGACTCTGGTCAAGAGTGTTAGTGTAATTGTCCTTGCCAAAAAGACTTCCCAATGGATTTTGTACTCCTGAGTTTGCTATTTTCTCACCATAGAAGAAGTAGTTATTACCAACATCAACGGTGTCTTTTTTACCATTAGGCAAATCATATACCTTGGTGTTTGGCATATAAGAATATACCCAACCATTGCAGGAGAGGTCGAACATGAAACGAGGTCTGTCTTTTTCTCTAACTTTTCCAGCATCAGCCTTTGCGAAACAGTCATTACTGAAGATACAGAACATAGAACCACGCTCCAAAGGAAGCTCATAGTCAACAGCTACCTGACCATTTACCCAGAAGCCAATAGTTGCAGCACCTGATTTTCTTATTGCATTAAGATTTGCAGATCTCTCACCGTCAGTGAATATATAACGAAGGTAGTTCTGAGAAAGACTCTTGGTATATTCGTCTGCATCTGCAAGGTTCTGATAGTATTGTCCAAAGGTAGGATCCTTAAGAATCTTACCTCTTCCGCCATAGAGATAGTATTTACCTACCTGTGAGTTAGAAGGACGAGCATTTGCAGCTGGCGCTTTCGACTCATCAAGTAATGAGGCTTGGGTTTTATCCTCAAAGTCCTCAAAGAAAAGACGACCCTGTGTAACATCGAAGGTGTACTTCTTCTTTGTGAAAGTAACAGAGTTTAATGTGAAGCTTACATCATTGCGACTTGCACGAATCATGAAAAATCCCAAGTCGATTTTCTTGTTTTGTGCACCATTAACGTCGTAAGCCTCTGGATTATTGTTATTCTTCTCTTTCCTAAAGCACTGATGTATATTGCCTGTACCTGAGATATTGATAGACTCTATATCTGTTATAGCCAGACCATCATTGTCAAAATCAAGTGAGATATTATCATACTGATTTTTGAAAGAGTATGTATTAGCATTCTTAGTTACATTATCTCCTACATTGAAGTCTGGGGCATAGAATATGATCTTTCCCTGTGCATCCCACTCCAATGGCTTATGGAAATAGATAGAGTTAATGACAATATTACCTTTATCACTATCACCACCAATTCTTATTGACCGTACTTTTTTTAATGGGTTACCAGAAATGGACTGTATGGTTCTGTTTCTGTCGTCCTTAAAATCGGTCTTGATGTTAATCGTCTTTATACCTTCACCTGTCGTGGAATATGTGTAGTTAACACCATCAATTGTAATGAGAACTCGATAAGCTTTGTTCCCCGATGCACTCTGTACATCAATTACCATTTTGTCATAACCTGACAAATCGCAGTCATACCAATCTGTAAGGAAAAGCAGATTATAGCGGTTGTCCGTCCAAGTCATCTGCTTGTTCCAAGCATTCCAACTGCCTTTATCTCCCTCTGCACTAAAATTTAGAGCAACATTCTTTTTAATGCCCAAACCCCAAGCGTCTGCTACTCCGAGGAACAGCAGTGCTACAAGAGCAAACGCATTTAGTTTTAAAAATCTCTTCATACTTGACTTTACTTTACTTAATATTACATTATAATTACCACCTTGTTTTGTTATCCGTATAATATAATCCGTTTTTAATTAACCCCCTCGGCTTTCTTTTGGTCAGCCTTTATATTGTTAATTATCTCCGTCTCTATTATCCGTGACTGATTTCATAATTTAGTAGTGACTTGTAGTACACGTTTTAGTATTCAGTATTGTGTGCGCAAACAAGCACCGCGTCCTTATGGTATGATTCTTGGTTCGATTTTCGGTTTTGTGGTTTTATTTTCCCGATGCAAAATTACAAATTTTACGTGTTTTAGAAAAATTATACGCATACTTTTTTTATATAATGGTATTATTACGCAATTTTTTGGAACAAATGTAAAGTTCGTTTACAGATATAAAACATACAAAATGAACAAGATTCGTAAAACAAAATAACAAAGAAAGAGTTTTTCCGAACTTACAACTTTCGTGAGCCTTTTTCCGTTGAAACCGCCAATTCTATGCTTTTTATAACAAAAAATTGTATTAAAATAACATTTTTTGCTTAAAATTGGCTATATTCTTGTGTAATCGAAAAAAAAGCATTATCTTTGTCGAAACTACTTTAAGGTATTAAACTTTCGCAGGTTGTATTAAACAAAAACAAGAAATATGATTATGCGCAGTCACACAATTGCAATAATCATTATAAGAACTCCTTAAGTAAGGCAGCTCAAACATGAAGGTGTTTTTAATGGTTTTGTTCTATTAACAAGCGAAATTCAGATAGGGTAATTATATTATTCAATAACAATAACCTAAGAAATGACAAAAAAAGCATTTATTGGAGCGCTGCTTCTCTCTTCATGCCTCGGCTTGAGTGCGAAGTCAGTAAAGGCACCTTCTGGTGGTAAGGTGATTAGTGACAATCTTATCGGTATCTTCTTCGAGGATATCAGCTTCTCTGCTGACGGTGGTCTCTATGCCGACCTCGTTCAGAATGGCAGTTTCGAGTATAGTCCTGCACAGCGTGACGGCTGGGGTGCCGGCACTAACTGGAAGTTCCTCCGTCCTGGACATTCTGCCGGTTTCATCGAGCCTCGCATGGATAATACTATCCATCCAAACAACCCAACCTACATGCGAATCCACGCTGAGCGCATCGGTCATTACTATGACTTTGATGGCTGGACAGGTGTTGGTATGCTGAACGAAGGTTACTTCGGAATGAACATCAAGTCTGGTGCTAAGTATAACTTCTCTGTTTTCTTCCGTAGTGTTGAGGGCAATGCAAAGAAGGTAAGAGTGGTTCTCGCAAGCAAGGATAACAAGGTGCTCGCAGAGAAAGAGATCAACACTAACGGCGCTGGCTGGCAGAAGTACAATGCAGAGCTTACAGCAAATGCTGACTGCAAGGATGCTAACCTCCAGATTCTCCTTCTCGATAAGGGTAATCTTGATGTAGATATGGTTTCTCTCATGCCACAGGACACATACCACGGTCATGGTCTTCGCAAGGATCTCGCAGAGGCTCTCGAGGCTCTCCACCCACAGTTCATGCGCTTCCCTGGCGGTTGTGTGGTTCATGGTGGTGGTGACGGCTTCTGGGACACATATCATTGGAAGAACTCAGTAGGTCCAAAGGAGCAGCGTAAGGCTATCAAGAACACTTGGGGCTACCTCCAGTCAATGGGCTTGGGTTACTTTGAGTATTTCCAGCTCTGTGAGGATATGAAGATGGAGCCTGTGCCAATCCTTCCTTGTGGCGTTAGCTGTCAGGGTGTAAATGGCGGCTGGGGTATGAAGACTCAGGCTCAGGAGCCTTGGCCAATGGATGATATCGACCGTTGGGCACAGGATGCTCTCGACCTTATCGAGTGGGCAAACGGCGATGCTTCTACTAAGTGGGGTAAGGTTCGTGCAGATGCAGGTCATCCAGAACCATTCAACCTCAAGTATATCGGTATAGGTAATGAGGAAAAGATCACTCCTGAGTTCAAGGAGCGTTTCAAGTATATTTATGACAAGATCCGTAAGGCTTACCCTAACATCATCATCATAGGTACGGCAGGTCCTGGTTCACACAAGGGCAACCCTGACTATGAAAACGCCTGGAAGTTTGCTGAGGAAATCGGTCTTGACATAATCGACGAGCACTACTATGACTCTCGTCAGATGTTCCTCCAGAGCCGTCAGTATGATTCTTACCCACGCAACCGCAAGACTAAGGTATATCTCGGTGAGTACTCTGTTCAGGAGAGATCACACGGCAATCAGCTTGGCGATGCCCTTGCAGAGGCTCTCTATCTCCTCCACGTTGAGAGAAATGGCGACATCGTATGCATGACATCATACGCTCCTCTCTTCGCTTACAAGAACAACACCAACTGGAACCCTGACCTTATCTACTTCGACAACGAGAAGCCATTCTATACTTGCAGCTACTATGTTCAGAAGATGTTTGGTGAGTCAGCTGGTAAGTATTTCTATGGCAACTGCGTTAAGTTCGATAAGGGCGACAACAGCCTTGTTGGCCAGTCTGTTATCCTCAATGCAGACAAGGGTGAGGTATATGTAAAGGTATGTAACTGCGGTTGCTTCGAGCGTAAGGCTACTATCGACCTCTCTCGTTTCGGCAACTTTGAGGCTACAGCAGAGCGTACTGTTCTCTCTGGTAATCCAGACTTCGAGAACAACTACAACAGACAGCTTGTAACACCTAAGACTGACAAAATGAATGTTCAGAAGAAGATGACAATCGATGTTCCTGCTAATAGCTTCACTATGATCAAGGTGACATTGAAGTAAGAATCTCTTCTATATAAAAATAGGTAAATCCCATTCGCCCGATGTGAGCGGATGGGATTTTTTCTTTTTGCAATATCTTATGTAGCTAATCACAACATCCAAATTCCTATATACCTTCTTCGTAAGTCCGATGTAAGTCCGTACCAAACTCGGTGTTCCTTCGCTCCTCCACCGACTTTGCACCGACTTTGCACCGACTTTGGTACGGAGGATCATCGGAGGAAGAGCGGAAGAACAACGGCTCAATTACTACCACAAACTAAATTCCAAGTCAATTCCTTCTTTCTTGCATTTGATATCAAAATCGCGTTTATTGAATGGACCTGCAATTATACCTTTCTTCTTGTAGATTATCCAATAGCAGTCTTTCATCTTGCGGAGTCTTTCAATACCTGCTTTGATACTATCTCTGTAATGTTCACTTACTGTCGTGTCATTATCCAAAGGCAAATCAAGATTACTATAGAATCCATGATATTTTTGATATACGATGATATAGTTGTCATCATAACTGCAATTTTCGACTTTTCCAGGTATAAGTGTCTTTATTCCATACATATTTCCATCAGGAGATCTGCTTGTTATCTTTACTATACAATTGTGATCAAGATCCCTTGCATAGTCATTACCTAATTCATCGAAATAATAATCCATAGTGGAGTGAAATTTTAAAAGTTGATAAGCACAAACTACAAATCCCACTACACAAAGAATTATACCGAGACAGCAACCAATTCTTTTCTTATCTTTCATTCCTATCCGTTTTCTAAATTCAACTTGCCGATATACTCATACAACCTCTTGTAGAAAGGATGCTTTGTAAGTGTGCCTACGCTTCCTAAGATGATGAGTTTCATCCTTGCTCGGGTGATAGCCACATTCATTCGGCGTAAATCCCTCAGAAAACCTATCTGCCCTTCATCGTTGCTTCTTACGAGAGAGAGGATTATAACGTCACGTTCCTGTCCCTGAAAGCCGTCAACGGTATTAACGGAAATGAGATGGCGATATGGCTTGAAGAACTCACGTTTCTTTATCATACGCCTCAATAGCTGCACTTGTGCCCTGTAAGGCGAAATGATTCCTACATCTATACGCTCGTCAAGAATGCGCTGCTTGCCGATTCGCCCATAGTAAAGTTCAAGATGCTGGAGGGTTAGCTCTGCCTCTGCCTTGTTTATTCTGCCGAACGACTCCCCAACAAATTCTTCCTTGCTCTCAATATCATCAGGCAGGTCATCGGTATTATACCATGATATGGGAATGTCATAGTCGAGTATTCCGCGGTATTTTATCTCTGGAGCCGTCTGGAGCATACCGTTATAGAACTCCCTGCTTGAGAACTGCATTATCTGGTCGTTCATCCTATATTGCACCTGAAGGAGAGTAACAACCTCGGGCTTGTTCTCCACGATACGCTCCATAAGTGTCTTGCCAAGTCCTGCCTTTAGGGCGGCTATACTCTTTACCGTAGGCGGCAACTGCTGATGATCTCCTGCAAAGATAACCCTCGACACCTTGCGGATAGGAATCCAGCAAGCCGCCTCAAGAGCCTGTGCAGCCTCATCAATAAACAAGGTGGTGAACTTCATTCCTTCAAGCACTCGGTTGGCTGCTCCTGTTAGCGTACAGGCTATAACACGAGCCTCTTGGAATATCTCAGCATTGATACGCACCTCAAGCTCTGTGGCACGACTTTTCAGCCTATCCAACTGCTGATGATAGCTCTCAGAACCGCGCTTGCGCTTTGCCCTCATCTCGCGTATAGCCTTACGAAGAGACCATAGCTGAGGATATTCCGGATGCCCTTCAAACCTGCGCTCGTAGGTGAAAGAGAGCATCTTATCGTTTACGCGAGTAGGATTACCCACACGAAGCACAGGGATGCCTCTATCCACAAGTTGCTCGCTTATCCAGTCAACCGCCATATTCGACTGGGCACATACCAGCACCTGACTCTCTCGTCTGAGAGTCTCGTTTATAGCCTCAACCAAAGTTGTGGTCTTGCCTGTTCCCGGAGGCCCATGAACCACCATAACATCCTTTGTCCACAGCACCTCATTAACGGCCTTCTCCTGAGTCTTATTGAGCCACGGAAACTGCATTGGCTGGAATTTGAAATGCTCTGCCGGCTGATGCGAATAGAACAGGTCACGGAGATATGCCAGACGATTGCCTCGGGCGTGCATCACACGCTCAAGAGCATCAAACATAAGGCGGTAGGAGGTTTCGTCGAAGGAGAGGGAGATGTAAAGGGCGGCCTCTCCCCCCGCCCTGGCACATACTCCGGTGTTATCAACACCGGACTTCCCCCGTAGGGAGGGAGCCTGTCCGATCATGGAGAGTTCTCGTGCGTAGTCATCCTTTGGCAGAGCAACCACCATTCTGTCGCCATCCACAAAACTGACGGTACCTGTGACATTCAGGAATTTCACCTCCACCTTGTCCTTGGCATCTTCCTTTGGAACAGTACGGAAGAAAGCAACAGGTCTGCCATACTCAAAGTTATGCTCTATGTCCTGATCCTCTGTGCGGAATATCTCGACACAAATCTGGTTAAGGGAGTTATAGAACGATTTCCCCACACGGACATTAGCCCATGCGTCGCCACGCTTCACCTTTCGGCGAATGCCTAAAGCCTCCGTCTGCTGCTGATAAGCCTGTTTCTCTGTGTTATACTCCATTTTCAGCAACAAATGTTGCTGCATGAGTTGTTGTAGGGCTGTTGCCATGTTATTTTCTTTTACCATCCATCTGCGCCAGTAGCACCAATAACATCTTTAAAAGCATCTGGATCATTTGCTAATGTCACCTGAAAGAATTTGTTGTAATTCTTCTCGGTTACTTCAAATTCTATATCTATATAACCAGTATAGATTACCTTGAGTTTTATTGGAAGCTGAGAAACTCCTATCGCAAAAACACCATCATCTTCGCTAAGAATAGTTTTTGAGCCCTTTTCTTTGTCATCATATTGAATAGTAGCCCAATCAATTGCACTATTATTGCGATCAACAACCTTTCCTCGGATTATGTACTTTCCTGACGGAGTGTTTTTGGCATTAATTACAGTATCTGAGAGACATATACTTGATTTCGTTACGACATCATCCGTGTTTTGGATATTCTGAGCCATAGCAGGAATCACGCCAAGCGACAATCCTGCCACCACCACAGCCTTGCCGAGCATCTGGCGCTTGTGTAGCTGGTTTTCAAGATACTTAACCTCTGCTTCGCATTTAGGACAAGTACCCTTACAATCACCCTTATACTGGCATTCCTCCACAACATACTCTATGTCATTCGCCTCAGCTATCTGCCTACGAATCTCCTTCAGTATTCTGCAAGTTGTCTTTCCTTTAGCCATAAGTTTTTTTACATTACAAAGGTATAAATGATAAATTACATTGACTTGATTCTGATAGAAAGATTTTCCTTATCAAAAACTACTCCCGGGCGTTCAACGAATCGGGAAATTACGCCTTCTTCTGCAAGTTCACGAGGGGTGCCGATATGCAAACAGCCATCACCCATCACCCAACATGAATCTGCCATCTGAATGGCTATCTCCACATCGTGTGTTGAGAGGAAAACGGTCTTTTGCATATCATGGCAGAGAGTGAGGAGAAGTTGCATAGTCTCCACCTTTGAAGGGAAATCGAGAAAGGCGGTAGGTTCATCAAGATAGATTACGGGAGTCTGTTGTGCAAGAGCCTTGGCAATCATCACTTTCTGGCGCTCACCATCACTAAGGGTATCTACCATACGGTCAGCCAAAGCCGTGATTCCTACCTTTTCCATAGCCTCACAAACTATCTCTCGGTCATCATCATTCATACCACCCCAGAAACCTGTGTATGGCATTCTGCCCATAGAAACAAGATCACGCACGTTCATATACTCCATCTTTGAGCGTTCCGTAAGCACCACACCAATAAGACGCGCACGCTCCTGTGGCGTGAAATCATCAAGCTCGCGACCGTTGTATGTGATACTTCCTGCAAGGGCAGGCAGAAAGGCAGAGAGAGTGCGTAGAAGGGTTGATTTGCCTGCACCATTAGCACCAAGCAGACAAGTAAGTTGTCCGCTATTCAGTTTTGCGTTGATGCCTTCAGCCACAATAATATTGCCATAGCCTATTGATATGTTGTCGAGTGATATGGTCATTGTTAGTTCATAGTTCACAGTTCATAGTTCACAGTTCATAGTTCACAGTTCATAGTTCACAGTTCATAGTTCATAGTTTATAATTCATAGTTCATAATTGTGATAGTGAGAAAGGAATGATAACTCTGAACTATGCACTTTGAATTATGAACTCAATAAACTTTATCGATGCAAAAGTACTGTAAAAAAACGGAAAAAACAAAAATAATTACTTTTTCTTTTTGAAATCTCATATATTCTGCTTATCTTTGCACTCTGAAAGATGGGTGACATCTATCACCCAACACCTAAAACGGGGCTTGATAGTTCAATGGATAGAACAACTCTCTCCTAAAGAGTAGATCCGGGTTCGATTCCCGGTCGGGCTACCAAAAAGGTATAAAGAAGAAAGTAAAAAGTGTAAAGTAGAAAGTGTAGGAATTGATACACCATTCTGTTTACATAAAGTCCTAATCACTAATTTAAACACTAAGCACGATATGAAAGACTACACCGTTTACAAAGACCTTTCCTTACGTGAGGCAACAATTCTGAGAATATACGAGATGGCAGTTTGTCTGTGTAACGAATATGTCAAGAAAGTACGTAGTGGTGAAGGAACGTCACACGATTTGGTTCGTGCGGCATGGATATACCGTAAGTACATCTATTGCCTTGACAGATCCTATTATTTCGTAAGCCAGTGTGCTTTCCTTGACCCAAAGGGTAATCTCATTCCTGCGGAGAAGGCAGTAAAGCAGGTGTTCAGGGATATTCTTTCAATGGCTGGTGTAAACCGCAAGAAGATTAAGAGCGTGCTGAAGGGTGGCTGGATGTATCAGCTTGTTGACAACTCTATCGGTATGACTATATGGAATAATGAATTCAAGAAAGCTGTTACGAAGGAGATGTATGACTTCTCCCATTCTGCAGATCTTCTTGATGCTGGCTATTCTCATTTCTCTACCCGTAAGGATGCGCGTGTTGATGATCGCGGACAGATTGTGGTGGTTGAGTTCATAGCATACGACCATGATCCTGTCATCACTTTTGCCATTGCTGATGCTATGGGTAATCTCCAGTATCAGCATCCTTTAGATTTCGCTACATATCGTCCTATCATTTTAGACGAGTTGCGTGATATTCACTTCCGCTGGCATGATGCCTCAGAAGAACAGGCTGAGAAATACTGGCAGGTGCGTATGACCACAGAGGAAAAGGAATAATAATAGCCCCCAAAAGGGGCTATTTTTTATAATTGATAATTAATAATTGAATAATTATGGTAGTCAATAGCAATAAAAGGTATATAAAAAACTCTCCCACTTGGGGGAGATGGAGGGGGGCCACTTTGGTTGCTTTGTTTTTATGCAGTACCCTTACACTATTATCATGTGGATCTGATAAAGAAAAGAAAGTGACGGGTAGCCCCACGGATGATAGTAGCCAGTTTGTTACGCTTACCGATGTTGTTCCTGATGCTATCTTGGAAATACGCTATTACGGTACTTACAATTTCGTAGGCACTCGTATAGATGGCTATGAGGAACCAACGGCTCTACTCACCCGACAGGCTGCTGATAGTCTTCGTGCTGTCAGCGATGATGTGAAGGCGTTGGGGTATCGCTTGAAGATATATGATGCCTATCGTCCACAGAAGGGTGTGGATCACTTCATGCGCTGGGCAGAGAATATCCCAGACACGATGATGAAACGATATTTCTATCCAGACCTTGATAAGAGCGTACTCTTCAAGCAAGACTATATCTGCGAGAAAAGCGGTCATACACGCGGTTCTACCCTTGACCTTACTCTTTTCGATATGCGTACAGAGAAAGAGGTTGATATGGGCGGTACATTCGATTGGTTTGGCCCTGAAAGTCATCCTGATTTCTGCGGTAATCCAGAGACTGGCGAATATACAGGCGACAACCACAAGAGTCCGACAAAGAAATCCATTACTCGTGAACAGTTTGCCAACCGCATGATTCTGCGTAAGGCTATGCTTCGTCATGGATTCAAGCCATTTGACAGCGAATGGTGGCATTTCACGCTTAAGGACGAGCCTTTCCCAGACACATACTTCACATTCCCTGTGAAGCAGATAAAATAACGTCAGTTCGACGAATTCCATGTATGCATCTCCGATGCTTGTACTTTACAGAAAATTAATGCGAAATTAATGGGATATTAATGGGTAATTATTATTACTGTCCGCTAAACAACTATATCTTGCATAATATCAAAAGATTTATGCTGGACAAGCCCTGTTTTTTTCAAGAATTTGAGAATGAGAGAAGGCTGGCGCAGTATTGAGAATTAATGAGAAAAAGAGAGATTTGCTACTTGCGTAGCATTAGAAAAAGCGTGATTGT
>CADCIQ010000038.1 GCA_902801425.1 uncultured Bacteroidales bacterium
AAATACACTTCACATGTATTCATATAAACACTAATACATGTATAATATATATACAAAACCACATATATACATTGACACATGTATCTACGGTTACATGTGGACATATACACATAAGTCACCATCAGAATGGTAATCCCGATGGTGACTCCTATAGCTGTAGAATATATATGTTTACTTACTGATAAAAGAATAGTCGATATTGAAGCATGTTTCTGAAATCTTCATTGTAGATACGACAATCGACCTGTCACTATTCGTGAAGCGATATTGCAACATGGACTCATTACTTGCTGAGCCAGGAATAAGAGTATAATGCTCATTGAGATACTTCAAGATAATGCCCTTGTTAAGTGTCAGTTCGGTGTCTATAACGGAATAGAGAGTTCCTGTCGTTCCACCAAAACTGTAGATGACCCCCTCGGAGAGGGAAGCTGAAGAATATACAAGCTGTGTGCTGCTCGTACCTGCGTTCTCAGTTACAAGAGAATAGCGTGACATTAAGGAAGCCATATAGGACTTCACTTTGTCTGGAGTCCCATTTTTATCATGGAAAGGTTCCGTCCATGATGTAAAGGTTGGCGTTCCCATTTCAGACTCTTCAGGCAGCATGTCATCATCATTACCGCATGAAACGAAGAACACAGGTGTTGCCATCAGCAAAGCAAGGATGGCAAGAGACAATAATTTTTTCATTGAAATAAAATTAATTAAGTTAAACTAGTTAATGATTATATGTATCAACGTACACCAGTGTACATGTGCACGAGTGGATATGTGTACGTGTGTACATGTGTACATTAATACAAGTATTTATGTTTACATTACATCCTTCACGGCTTTCACCTTGATTTTCCGTACTTTACCATGCTTGGACTCGTACTGAGATATGCCCTGTCGTATCATATATTCCATGAATGCGCGGATGGTAAAGCCTTCCCTGTGCGTTATAGCCTGAACCTTGTCTATAAGTTCAACGGAACAGATAAAGGTGAAATGCCTCCAAGGTTCTTCAGATGTATCATCGTCTTTGGACGGCACTTCCACGGATACGCCCTTAGTCTGTTCTATCATCGGGGTTTCTTGTTTATCGTGTGGATGGATTTCCGCGCCACCAAGAATATTGCTGAGCAACGAATCGTAGTTCTTTTTTCCCATAGTGATTGTAGTTTATCGATTCATGATTTCTTCTGTAAGTGCCTTGTAATCCTTCGCTCCATTGGAATTGGCATCATATTCAAAGATGCTTTTCCCACTACCTGCCGACTCTGCCAGAGTGATGTTCTCACGAATACGAGTGTTCAGCATAATGTCCTTGTATCGGCTTCGGACTGCATTCTCAACCACTTTGTTCAACCTACGATTGTTGAAGCGTGTCGTAAAGACTCCATTCAGGCACACAGAAGGCTTCACCTGCTTTAGTGTTGCAATAAAGTTGTCGAGCATCCTCATACCTTTAAGCGGAAGGAGTTCTGGTGTCATAGGCACAAAGATCTCGTCTGCTGCAAGGAAAGCGTTCGTTGTAACGATGCCGAGTGAAGGAGGACAGTCAATGAGGATATAGTCATACCTGTCCTTAACCATGCAAAGAAGTTTGTTCAGAATCTGCTCCCTGGCAATAAGATTTGTCATGGAGATTTCTGCACTTGCCATTTCTATTGATGATGGCACGAGGTCAAGATTCTCCTTCACATTGTGGATAGGAAGAGGCACACCTTCAACCATAGAGTCAAAGATACTGACTTCGATATCGTCAGCGTTGGGCATGAAATACAGTGTCAGGTTCGCCTGACCGTCCAAGTCAATGAGCAAGACCTTCCTGCCCATCATTGCCATGCAAGCTCCGATGGAAGCCGTGCTTGTGGTCTTTCCCACGCCTCCCTTAGCATTGCATATCGTAATTGTTTTATGTAACATAGAGTGAATTATGATTGATGATAATTTATATACATGTTTACATGTTGCCATGTATTAACGTGTACAAAGGTACAAACAGTTGTTTTGTAAGGAGAAAGCAATAGGTTGAGATTTTCAAAAGGTCAATCCAAAGGTCAACATATCACAGCCAATGTACATTGTACATGACAGACCATTATCCATGATTGCAGTCACACATATCAGAAGTTATATATGATGGTATGCCACCAGAAGCAGCATACCACCATTGATGTCATGCACGAAGAATCATTTGCCTGTCCATTGGAGATTTAGATTATTCAAAAGTGAATGTACGGATGTAGAAGTATGTATCAACATTGTCGTACTCATATTCATTGATATACTCCATCATCTCCTCTTCGGTTCGTTCTCCTCGCTCAATCCCCATCTTGGTGCACCATTCCCTGATTGCATCAGATACCGTGTTATAAATATCATCACAGACATCATCAAATGGTTCTCCGTATGAAGAAACGCAAGCCTCTTCAGGGAAGAAGTTAGCCTCGTCATGGACATAATAGACCTCACAGCCAGACTCACACACACGATAACTGATAGAAAGTCTGTCACCAAGCTTATGATTTATCTCTTCAAACAGTTCATTGCACGCATCCCAGGCAGTCTCACTCTCGAATGACAGAAGCGCACGTCCATTGTCTTCCTCGTACTCAGCAAAATAGATATGCCCACGGACAGAGATATGCTTTGCCTCGTAGTCAATGCCATAATACTTTGCCAATTCATCCAGCCAGATGTTCTGAGTGTTCACGTTCATGCTCTGGAAAGCAGTCCAAAGGTCGCTCACTGCCTTGTGAGAACCTGTTACCTTGTAGGTTGTTGTTGCTAGATTTGCCATGTCTGAAAAATTTTTATTTCCCTACTGTAGATCAACTACTTCGGGAATGGTTAGAAATTATGTTGCATCGAGAAGGTGTTTTGGCTATCGAAGCAAGGTTTTGTCTGCAAAATACAACCCAACGGTGTGGAGATTTTACAGCAAAGCAGAGCCATGACCTTGAATCGATCAGACGAAACATGTTACCTTCGCAACCTAATTTCAACAATTCCCAGAAGTAGATGTACATTATAAAATGCCTACAACACGAATAATACAAAGACATGAAACAGAAAGATATTTGTTTAGTAAGGAAAAAAGAGTGCTGTTTATTGGAAGTATAAGGTTTAAGTTTATCCCATGATATATATACATGATTTTTAAACCAGACTTATGACTTATCGGACTTGGTGCATCAATGACGACTGCAAGACTACAAGTTTATCAATTCCATATATATGTATATGCTTTTTAAACTTATTCCTATTAAACGTCATCACGAGACAGTTCACCTTGGTCATATCATTATCCAGGTAACAATGTCTGAGGTAAACGTCTATTATCCAGCGTACTTAATTAGTCATCTAATGTTTGTACCCAAGACCTTATTTTGGGACAGTGGTTATCTCTTTTCCTTACAAAGACAAGAACCTTATTTATTTCGCGCTTCAGAACTACCTGCAGGATCCTCTACCTCCTTTTTTCATGCCAGCGAGTTGTATAGCCTTTTCCGCATCAACAATTATCTTTCGTCCAATCTGAGTAATGGCACCATCTATCCTACCACTCTTTTTGATACGGTTGGCAGTCGGTTTGCTACAGCCAAACAATCTCGCGATGCCGTCAATGCCATAGACATACTTCCTGTCATCATTTCCAACTACAACCTGTTCACTACCATGACTGGTTTCTGTTGGCATATCTTTCTCTGTAGAAGCATTTAGAACTTCCAAGAATTCGCCTACGGTCAATTTGAACAAAGGCGTGTCAAAATTGCTTTCGATCATATAAATTAATGTATAAGTAAATACTGTTATTCTGAATCTTTGATTTCGCCGGCAAAGATAAGAAGTGGGTTTAGTGCCTCCAAAGTGCCACTAAACCCACTTTTGTTTTTAACTATATTTATGAATTACGAAGAATCAAATCATAAATTATTGTTCAGAATCTCAGATATTTATAATAAAATAGGATTTCATAGAAGTTGCAAACGGCAATCAACATTTAGAAAAGAAATTGAATGTACTTAAGGAAAACATACTTCCACGTGTAAAACAGGCTTTTCACTCACCATACCAATCCTATTAACGATAATGGTGGGAAGAGTGCATATAAAGCTTGCATCTTTCCCACCATAAGTAAAAATATGTGACTGTCCCCCTTGACAGAAGGAATCTTAAAAAGAGGACAGTTGCTAAATCAGCGGATTTATCTATAGCTCCGTTGAGTTCATTTCATTATACGTTTCTTGACTACCACTCATATATTGCTTAACCAAAGAGTCCATTTGTTCCTTGAATTTCATGTTTTCAGGAGTTGGACTATCCTTCGATATAGAATTCCACTTCTTGTCGAAGGTTTCTTCTTTGATATTCTGTGCTTTTAAAATACCATCCTTCCAGAGTTCGTATTGTTTTTGAGGAATGACCAACTTCATCATACGAATGAGGTAATAGAATCTGTTTAGATGTTTTATATCATTCACTTTGCCATCCTGATTCTCTTTTGGTTGACCACCATTGATGATGAATTCAAAATGTTTTTTGTCACATAAACGAAAAACCACTTCATTGCTCAATGCATACAGGGCATCAAGCAGCTTTCCTTCTATCTTACAAGGTAGTATTTGATTCCCTGCACAATTTCCTACTGATTCTCCTATTTGCTTACGTATAAGAACCTTACCAATATACTTACCTAAAATGGAAGTGTATTCAATAATGTTTTCCGTAAACAGATCGAAGAAGAAGGGGAGATTACGTACCTGACTGATGAAATTCAGTTTAGTGTTGAGACTTTCGATTTCAGATGAGATCTTTTCCCTTACTAAACTAAGATTATCTATGTATTCTCTCAACAGAGATTCTACTTTCATGTTCTGGTCAACATCAGCAAGTTGGTTTCCCCAGATTTTGTCAAGCTCTTCGGGATCCTTCTTTTCAAGACTAATAAGGATGTCATTGTAATTGAAGTAGCAAGGAACCTGTATAATACTGTTAGAAAGTCCCTTACAATCATATTTGTTGAATATTTTACGATTGCTATCGTATATCTCCAACAGGATGTTCATTTCTTCCCAGATCTTTTCCAATAAACACTTGGCTGCATACTCAGACCTATCCTGTATGTAGAAAAGGACATAGTCGTCAAAAGACAAGTCACCATTGTCTATTTTCTCAATGTATTTCACGTAGAACTTATAGGTTCTCATGATATTGTCAATATCAATACCTTCCTCTACGATCTCCGTCCAATCATCCTTCAGCTCTTTGATGTCAAGATAGAGTTGCATTAACAGCTCTGCATAATTTGTTTTATCCTTAATTACGCTTTCCATTCTTCTTGTTTATGAAGTTTACGGATTAACTGTCTTAGGCAAACAAGTCATCAAGAGTCAGCACCTGGTTTACTATTGACGAATGAATTCCCGCCACTAGTCCCATGGTAGTGACAAGTACAACCTGTATTGAACGCATGTCATTGTGCATCTTGCTGTCAGCAAAAGCCTCAATCTTATTTCTTAGATTCAGTTCATAGTCGGCAGTTATGCTATATTTGCTTCCTGAGAACTTCATCTCGCAGAGATAATCTGTATTAGCAGCCTTGCTTTCCAATATAAGATCAATCTGTGCACCTGCCCCCTCGTTTGTCTTACCACTATAGCAATAGTCACGATCAACAGAATGCAGACGTAACGCATCCATCATTTGTGGCAGGTGCTCGATACATAACAGCTCGAATGTGTCACCTGCCCACTTGTAATATTCGCCCTTTCCAAACAAGTCCTTCCAGCCTCCGGCTTTCACATGTTTCATGTGCGCAAAACGAAGATAGAACAGTGAGAAGAAATCCTTTAACTGATACACCTTCTCTACACGTTCCTTGCCATAACGAGGGTATTCACGTGTGATTCCAGATTCAAACAAGTTTTCAAGCAACTTCGAAAGTGTACCTCCAGTTTTTATACCTGTAGCCTTACTGATTTCTGCTTGTGTCATTCCATAGAATTGACTACCTAATGCCTTAACTATATCCACGTAACGCTCCTTGCTGGAATACAAACCAGTATAGACATCCTTGAATTCCTGATGAATGAGTTCGTCAGCAAAGAAAATGCTATCTATGTTGTCTGTAATGGTTTTGTCAGTGCGCAGTTTGTCCAAGTAGTATGGTATTCCACCCAGTGCCATGTAACTAACGCAGATTTCATAGCGAGAGAGGTGAAAGCCATTCTTCTTATAGTATTTTTCGCATTCAGAGAGAGTGAACGGTACCAGACGCATCTTTTCTGTCAATCGTCCATGCAGTCCACCGTAGTCATGGATGACATTGTCAAGCATCCAACTTGTTGCACTACCGCAAACTACCAGCACAATGTTACGTTCGCTATCTGCCCACGAGTTCCAGAAGTGTCCCAATTCGGAAATCATTTCTGCCGACTGAGGCCCTGCAAGCCATGGCAACTCATCAATAAAGATGATCTTCCTCTTCGCTCTTTTCTTCTGCAATACCTTCCTTAATAACAGGAAAGCTTCACGCCAGCATGTAGGCTTTGCTTCGTCCGTACCAAGGCCAGCAAACAACAATGCATCATAAAAGTGATCAAGTTGCAACTTACGATAAGACTCGTAATTGTCGTCTCCATCTTTAACGTATGTACCTACAGCCTTAAAGAGAATCTTTTTGCCAAAGACCTCATTCACGAGAAAGGATTTACCGACACGTCGTCTGCCATAAATGGCAACAAATTCAGACTTATTAGAATCTTGAATCCGTTCAAGCTTCATGATTTCTTCCTTTCTACCTATGATATTTGCGTACCCCATTACTTAAATGTTTAATTATTACGAATGCAAAGGTAAGATATTTCTTTGAAATAGCGAAATTTTTGCCCAGAAAATCAGCGAAAAAGGGATAAAAAGTTTAATTTTCGCTGATTTTCAAAATGCGTCTAACAAAGCAAAGTTGCTCATATTCAGAGACTATCTACAAAAACACAACACCAACAACTCCCCAAAAACGAATCAAGAATTACGCAAGTTGGAAGATGTTGGTGTTATGATGTTTATGCGTCCTCACTACTTATCGAACAACTTCATTGCATCAGCCTTTACTTTGTCGGCAACGGCAATGTAAGGTTTCATTGCTTTGTAATCGCTATGTCCAGTCCACTTCATGACAACCTCTGGAGGAATGTTCATAGACAATGCCTTGCAAATGAATGTTCTTCTTCCTGCATGGGTACTCATGAGCGCATACTTTGGTGTAGTAATCTCATGACGTACACCACCCTTGTAGAACACCTCACTTATAGGAGTATCAATGCCTGCTAACTCACAAAGTTCCTTCAGGTAATCGTTCATTTTCTGATTAGTGATGACAGGCAAAGCTTTACCGCCTGGGAAATCGCAATTGGCATACTTCGTCAATATGGCTGTGGTTGTCTTGTTCAACTCGATTGCCAAATCATCATGGGTCTTGATGGTTGTAATAAGCATCTTATTGTTCTGTATGTCACTACGCTTAAGATTGTAAACATCAGAATAACGAAGGGAAGAGTAACAACAGAACAGGAATACGTCACGTACTCGTTCCAGATATTTCTTATTCTCAGGAATCTCATACGTTTCCAGTTGCTCCAGTTCGTGTTCATCAAGGAAGATGACTTTCTTTGGTGTTGTTTTTAGTTTCGGATCAAAGGATTGATAGTCGTTACAATTGCAATATCCCTTCTCTTGACACCAACGGAAGAACCATTTCAAGTAGCCAAGTTGCTTCTTGACGGTTGAATTGCGCATGTTTTTCTTGTCTATAAGGAACTGGACAAACTTGGCAAGTTGTGTCTTGTTATATTCATCGAGAGTTAACTTTGAACTGAAATCCTTGAAATGGTTTTCGATAGCGTTGAACTTCTCAATGGTTCCCCATGTCCACTGATTAAGAACAGAGTTCTCACTGATGAACTCCTTCATTACATCTGATGGACGAGGACGTTTTGCTTTCTTCTCCTCTGCTTTGTTTGTTCCAGACTCTTTTTCAGATTCCGAAAGATGCATTTTATTAAAAGCATCTTTTATCTGGTCTTTTGTAGGGATAACTTCTGCCAGTTCAAACTTCTTAAAGATACTACGCATTTCTGCTTCATATTGACTGAGGACAGTATTTATTTCAGCAGCTGATTGCTTAAGCTTGTTTGTGCAACCATTCTTTACCAGCTGACGAGTATCATCCCATTTGTCAACGTCAATTCGATAACCAGTAACGAAATCAATACGTGTACCTTTATAATTTACGCGCATACGTATAGGGACATTCTCTAAAATAGGAATTCCATTTTTCTTTCGACATTCGATTGAAAAAATGATGTTATATTTGAGTATCATAAAGCATTACATTTTAAAACTGCACCCAAAATTACACCCATTTTTTGAGATAGCCAAATAACCCCAATGATTTTTAAAGATATTTAAGCATTTGAAAACAAAGCATTTACAAGTCTTATGACAGCATATAAAACCTTATAATTTCTAGATAGGTTCGAATCGTAGTTCCTCTCTCTCCGCGAAGAGCAAATTTGATGACTTTTAGGGTAGTCAATCAAAGTTCAACCCTAATAGGTCATTAAGTTGCGAAAACTGAAAAGCGTTGTAAGTCTTTGATTTACAACGCTTTTATTTTACCTTAAAAGTCCCCTTCTCTACTCTTGAATGATGGCGTGACTATCTTCTGACTACCTGACATGGAGTCAAATAGTCATCTGTTAGTCAGTCTTGTGTTACACTTTTTGTGCTACAGAAAAATGTAACACAAGACTACAAAATGACTACGATATTGATTTCGCTAAATCTTTGAGCGTTAAATATTCATGTTTAACTTTGCGGTTTGTTTCGGGCATGCGAAAGTGGTTTGATTCTAAGCGTGTTCTGTAACACAAGGAATCCATTGGGGCACGAATAACTGCATAAAAAGGATTTATCGTATGAAGGCAAAATTGAAAATCTCGTTCTATCCGAGAGCGAACTACTTTAACCCACATTGCAAGGGGAATTCCCCTCAAATGTGGGTTAATAAGATGGTGGATATCAACAACATCATATCGCTCGACAGTAAACTGACGCTTGGCGCACATAACATTGATAATGTAAGCGGAAACGTAACACTACGTTTCACTAATGGCACGGAGCGTTTCGTCCCACTCGGACAGACAGAGCCTATACCGGTCAGCCCACATGAATATTCATACATCGATGATTCCAACGAGGTGCTATGTCGCCTGGAAATACGACAGGTGCAGAAAACACTTGTTGACGAAACTGCCTGCAACGTGTTCTACATTGTTCTGGGCAACGAGGCAACTTCTGACGAACTACTGCTCCAGACAGCACAGCAAATCATCGACCTTACCACAAAATATAGCGGTGGAGAGGGCGAAATCATCATCCCCAAAATCATATAAGAGCAAAATACCAAACTTACGTGATTTCAAATGCCGTACAAATGGTATTTCACAATTAAGGAAATTGTCGTACCTTTGCACCAGAGAATTAATATAATTTGCCATTGTTAATATAAGAATCCATGGAAACAAAAGATTATGAGCAGGGCCGACAGTATAAGATATATACTTCTGAGGCCTCAAGCAGCAAAGTAGAGAAAAATGCTCAGATACTCGGTGGAGAGGTCTGGTATAATTAGCGCAGTTCCACAACCCATTACAAAGGCAGCCAAAGTGCTGCCATTTTTTTTGTAATAATCACCGTACTACCTGTGGCATATTTTGCATCATGAAAAACAAGCTATCTTTGTATCTGCAAATCCAAATGGGCAATATGGCCTCCAATAAAGCAATACAATCATTATTCTATTCACGGAATATACATAAATCAACGTGAGTTCGATGAAAAAAAAGAGCCACAGATTCACGTTATTTAGTCTTTTATTCAACTTCCCTTCTCCCAGCCTTTAGACACCTTACCTTTAGTGATGAGAGAAGGAGAGTTCTCTATCACTTAGGTCTGTTCTTCCTCCTATGCTCCTCCAATAATCCTCCGTTCATAATACCATAATAATACCATTATAATGGTAATATAATGGTATTTATATGAGACGAAGAACGGAGCTACAACGAAGGTTTTCAGGTTGCAGTCTCTTGCTCAGACATGAATTTAGATAAATAACACCATTGGGGGGTGTCGAAGACTTCGTGCCGATTTCAAGGCAATGGCACTTATCGAATTTATACCACCTTGCTGAGGAAATATGCAATCTGCTTTTGCCACCAAGGCCAGTCGTGATCAGAATCATATCCCCAATAGTCAAACCAGTGCGGCACGTTTTTTTGTGCCAGAATGGTGTCAAGGCGACGTGTTGATTCCAGAAGGTCATCTTCCCAGTTGCCTTGCCCTACGCAACAGATAATCCTACGACTTCTATACAGATCCCAGTAATAATGATCGGCAGGCATCCACGTGAGGTTGTCGATTGGCGAATTAAGGTAAACGAGTTCATCGCTATAATTGCCGAAGAAATAGCTGGCATGATAGAGACCGCTGAGGGCAATGAGCGTATCGAACAAATCGGGACGACGGAAGAAGAAGTTGCCGGAATGGAAGCCACCCATTGAGCAACCAGTAGCGATGAAGGTCTCATCACCACGTCGCACCTCTGGTATTAGTTCCTCTATGATGTAGTTATACCAGCGTTCATGCTGTTCTATTCTCCATCTGGCATCACCTCCAATGTCACTCCATGTCTCGCTGTCTATGCTATCAACGCATATCAGTCGTATTTTCCCTTCTTCTATGAAGGAAGCCACGGCATTGACCATCCCCATATTCTCATAGTCATAGAATCTTCCGTTTTGTGAGGGAAATACGAGCACGGCATGACCGTTGTCTCCGTATGTCTTATACTCCATGTCGCGTCCGAGCGAATGGCTAAAGTGCTTGATATAATCTATTTTCATTCCTACTTCTTGTTATGTTGCTACTTCTTGTTATGCACGAATCTTATAAACTCATCCTTTTCTTCTTCTGTCTTTAGTTTCACTGTGTACATCTGGTTGCCCATTGCCCCCGACAATATCTCGGGCATACGTTCGCACATCACGAGCTTATCCTTGTATTTTGCAATTATTTCCTTGTGGCTGTGAACGTATTGATAAATGTCCCTGCGCGATGCAAAGACGCAGAAATATTCATCCTGCCATGCAGTACTGAGGGCATTACCCGTGTTATGCTGTGAATTACTTGCAAGTTTCGACTTGCCGAAAGCCACCATATCAGCCCATATTTTGTACACATTGGTGGAGTGTGCGAAATTGATCATGTCGGGCGTATATCCGCCAGCAGGTCGCATATTGACCTCAAGAGCCACGAAGTCACCCACATCGCCAAGGTTTTTCTTCGGTTTGTCAAGTCGGAAGAACTCAAGGTGCACGAAACGGTTTGTTACGCCGAATGCCTTCACCGTCTCACGGCCAATAATGCTCAATGCCTCTGGTATATCCTTTGCCACATAATATGAAAGGTCAAGTTTCTTATTTACGATATCCATGATGCTTGGTGGCCATACGGTCATTGACTCAAATATAGCCTCACCAGTATTGTTGACGATGGCATCGTATGAGCATATCTCGCCAGTGATGAATTCCTCTATTACATATGCGTCATCAGCATACGACCTGAAGAAAGCTCTTAGTTCCTGCTCATCATGTATCTTATGCGTACCGCCAGCACCTACGCCAACATCAGGCTTGGCAATAACAGGATAGCCGCATTTACCGCAGAAGCGAAGAGCAGCGTCAAGACCATCCTTCACATTCTGCTGTCGGGCAGTAGGAATGCCATTAGCCTGATATATCTTCTTCATCTCCGATTTTTCCTTAATGAAGTTAATCTTATCGCTCTGTATGCCCGTTGTTACGTTGAAATTGGTGCGAAGAAATGCATCCTGTTCAAGCCAGTATTCGTTGTTCGACTCAATCCAGTCAATCTTGCCGTATTTGAACGACAGGAATGCCACAGCCTTAAACATTTGTTCGTAGCATTCCATATTGTCAACACGATAGTATTCTGTCAAAGAATCCTTCAGTTCCTGACTCAGCGAATCGTATGGTGCATCAGCAATACCGAGCACGTTTACGCCATTCTCTTTCAGTTCTTTGCAGAACTGCCAGTATGTGTGAGGAAATTGTGGTGATATAAATATAAAATTCATCTTTCTTATAGTATTTATTTCATGACGAATCACTAATTACCTGGTTTGCTTTGATCGCTTTGTGATTGCTTATAGTAAATAGGTAATTGGTCATTCGTAACTCCTTACTGGAATTATGAAGTTTCCGAGTGCAAAAGTACGGTAAAAAAACAACACGCACAATAGCCATTATATGGTAAACCAATACCACAATTATGGTAGAAAGGTTAAGTTTGCGATTTTAACAATGAAATATGCCATGTTTATGGTATGAGGCTAACCATATTTAGCTATTGTCGGGGGAACTGGAATTTCATAACTTTGCACCCAAAAACGTAATTACGAATTACCTATTTACTATAAGCAATCACAAAGCGATCAAAGTAAACCAGGTAATTCGTCATTCGTAACTCCTTATAGGTAGGAAAATGAGAATTATTTCAAGAAAAAGTAAACTGGCTCTTTTGCAGGTAGAAGAAGTAATGAGGCACTTTCCGCAAGTGGCATACGAGCTTATCAAAACCGAGTCGTTCGGTGATAAGCATAAAGAAGTGTCGCTAATGGACAAGTCCGTTACCACAGATTTCTTCACACGCGAACTTGACTCTGCGCTTCTCGAGGGCAGAGCCGACATTGCCATACACTCTGCCAAGGATCTGCCCTATCCTCTGCCCACAGGGATTAAGGTGATTGCGCTAACCGAAAGCACGGACAAGAGCGATTCACTCGTTACACGCAACGGAAAGACATTGGCTGAGCTTCCTGCCCATAGTCGGGTGGGTACGAGTTCGGCACTTCGTAAGGCCGAACTTCTCGCTTTGCGCAGGGATATAGATGTGATTCCAATTAGTGGAAACATTGAGGAACGTATTGCACAAGTGGATAACGGTAGCATAGATGCCCTTATCGTAGCATCCTGCGCCCTTGAAAGACTCGGTCTTGGTCATAGGGCTTCGGAGCGACTTCCATTCGCCACGCATCCCTTGCAGGGAAATCTCGCCATCACAGCCTCGTCAGATGTTAGTGATGAGATAGAAAGCCTGTTCTCACAGATTGATATCCGTAAAAGCTATGGCAAGGTCACACTTGTAGGCTTCGGTCCCGGTGATCCTGAGCTTATCACGGTGAAGGGCATGAGGATACTCGAACAGGCTGATGCCATATTCTATGACGACCTTACAAACGCGTCCTTCCTCATGCAGTTCAAGGCAGAGAAGATTTATGTAGGCAAGCGTTCCAAAAAGCACTCGCACGCTCAGGACGAAATTAACCGCCTTTTGCATTCCGCAGCCATCAGAGGCGAGAGGGTGGTAAGGCTAAAGGGCGGTGACGCAATGGTCTTCGCCCATGGCAGGGAAGAAATAGACTATCTGAAATCCATGATGGTGGAGGTGGAGGTGGTGCCTGGCATAAGCAGCGGTATAGCACTCGCATCGCTCACGCAGATTCCCCTTACCCACAGGGGCATGGCTCGGAGCGTAGCCTTCGTACTTGGGCACTCAGCCAAGCCACAGACACCCGAAGCCGACACCCTACTCTATTATATGGGAGGGGAAAAGGTGAGTGAGATTGCCGACGCACTTCTGAAAGCAGGCAGAAAGGCAGAAACGCCAGCGGCACTTGTTACCAATGTTTCATTGCCTGAACAAAGAGAAATATTCTCCACGCTCGGTGAACTGAGATATGCAGTTTTTCGTGCCACGCCTGTACTGATAATCGTAGGCGAGGTGGTCAGGCTTGAGTCGCGCAGCCATCATCAGCGTGTGTATAACCCAAAGATTCTGCTTCCAAGTTCTGACGATGCACTAAAATCGCAAAGCTACGAACTGCGAACTCCGGGGCATGAAGTGACTGAACCCACCGCTTTCCGTAACATACCCACCCCCGATGCAAGGAAACAAGATCTGGACAAATACGACAAAGTAGTGTTCACCTCCCCCTCCACCGTAGAAGCATTCAGAAGCATATATACAGATGAAGAATCAAGACATCTGTTAATGATAGCAAAAGAAAAGACCACTTATGAAACGATTCAGACAATATAGAACCACACAGGCTGTAAGAGATCAGTTTGCCGATGTTCCCGACATCCGTCCGCACCATTTCATCTTTCCATACTTCGTGGTGGAAGGCAGTGGCAATTCAGGAATATTTCGAAGAGAAACGCATATTCCACGAAAGTCTCACCACCATACTCAGGGCTGAGGCACGATATATCATCTCAAATTATGCAAAAAAGATATTTCAGGAATTAATTTTCAATTGCAAAAATGAACTTTCTCCCCATCAACATCAACATATCAGGCAAGCGGATACTCATCATAGGAGGAGGTCGTGTAGGACTACACAAGGCTACCATCCTAAGTCGTTTCACGCAGGAAGCAACCATAATCTCCCCCACGTTCCATGAGGGATTCAGACAGTCCCCCTTTACGCTCGTCAGGAAGAAGTACGAGCCAACCGATCTGGAAGGAGCATTCATGGTGTATATATGCACAGAGAATGAAGAACTAAACCGTAGGATAAAGCAGGATGCAGAGCTGAGGCACGTATTAGCCAGTGTGTGCGACAATCCCACACTTTGCGACTTCACCTCCCCCGCAATATTCCGTAAAGGAGAACTCACCGTAGCTGTGGCGAGCAATGCAAAGGATGTGCGCAGAAGTATGAGGATAAGAGACGCTATAAGTGACAATTTCACTCTTCTGGAAACTAAAGCAAAAACAGAAAAGAGCATCTACAAAGCAAAGAATATGTTAGGAGATTAAGATCTTTATTTCCTGATTTTGCTTTCTAAAGTGGTCTATCTCTCACCTTCGTAGTTCGAGGCAAACTTCGTGTCAATACAGCATACGGAGGATTATCTCTTAGATATGCTTGAGATTGCAAATGAGTATTAGTAATTCATAATCATGACTCTTAATTAAATTTCTCAATTTTATGAATATCTCTCGTATCATCATTGCTGACAATCAGCCGCTGACAGCATTGGCGGTAGAAACATTATGCAAACGACTCACCACCAATGGACATAACCAGGAGGCGGAAATCGTCTATGCAACAAACAAATATGAACTTGGAGTGTTGCTAAAACAGAGAGTGAATTGTGCCGTGATCATAGACTACACGTTGTTCAATTTTGATAATCAGGATAACTTCGCCATGATGTGTGACCTTTATCAGGAAACATCCTCTTGGTTGCTTTTGAGCGATGAACTGACGGCAGATTTCCTACGCTTTGTACTCTATCAAACCACAAACGTGAGCGTGTCATACAAAGATTCACCTATTGACATCATACGAGAAGCATTACGTTTCGTGTTGCGAGGCGAGAGATATATTGCCCAGCACGCCATGAATATTCTCTTGTTATCGGAAACGGAGCAGCCTCACGTGAATACTGACCTTACGCAGACCGAGCTTGAAATACTGAAAGCTATGACTCAGGGTAAGTTGACAAAGGAAATCGCCTATGAGCGAGGATCCAGCATTCACACCATCAATTCGCATCGTAAGAACATATTTAGGAAACTAAACGTAAATTGTGCTCATGATGCAATCAAATACGCACTCAGGGCAGGTCTTGTGGATCAGGCAGAATTCTACATCTAATCAGAAAGGGCATTCATACGCATAAAAATAGGGAAAGGAAGTTATAGATTTATTATTCAATTATTGGTGTCCGGTAAACGACATAAAAAAAATATCCGAAGTGCTTTAAACTCAGCATTTCAGATATTCAGTATTTTTCTTAAATCCATTATTCGTTTCCCTATTTTGTACAAAGGACATTAACTAAACGCTCCGTCAAGATAACGACGAGTAAGATCATTCTGAGGGTTATTGAACACATCCTTTGCAGACCCAGCCTCAATGACTTCACCGAGATACATAAACACAACATAATCAGCTACGCGAAGTGCTTGCTGAAGTGTGTGCGTAACCATTACTATAGTGTAATCGCGCTTGAGTTCCACAAAGAGCTGCTCCACCTTTTTAGAAGATATTGGGTCGAGTGCCGATGTACTTTCGTCTGCAAGTAATACGGTTGGCTCCACTGCTAAGGAACGTGCCAGACATAGACGTTGCTGCTGTCCACCTGATAATCGTGAAGCCGGTGAATATAATCGGTCTTCCACCTCATCCCACAAACCGATACTCTTCAAGTAATGCTCCACCACGGCATTAAGTCTATCCTTTTTTCTTATGCCGTGGATGCGACAACCGTAGGCAATGTTGTCATAAATTGACATAGGCAATGGACATGGACGCTGTGGAACCAGTCCTACATGACGGCGCAGTTCGATAAGGTCTGCACCATGAGCCTCTACTATGTTTTTATTGCCGAGAAGGATATCTCCATCAATTTTAACATTTTCTGTAGAGTCGATAAGCCTGTTAAAAGTGCGGAGCAATGTGCTCTTACCACATCCTGAGGGACCTATTATACATGTGATTTTATTTTTGGGAATATCAACGCTGACATCCTTTAGAATATGTGCATCACCTATTGAGATATTGAGGTTGCGCACCTGAATGCCTTGATGCTCAATGGATTCAAATTTCTTTGCTGGATTGAATTCTGCCATATATATTCTTTTCTACTTTATTTTTCCTATTTTTATTAGAGATCAAAAGTGTAAAAACACTAAACTCTTTGGTTTCCTACTAATTTCCGAGTGCAAAGATACTATGATTGATTCTGTTTTGCAATCACTAATGTTAGTGATACGAATCCCCCTAAAAAGGGATTGTAGAATATTAAGTATAGTAGTAATTTTGCACTCGGAAACTGACCTCATCAGGTCATCTGTTAAAGTGGAAATATATGGTAAGTATAATCGTTACGTTTCATAATGCGGAAAGAAACATCATTTCTTGCTTGCAGTCACTTGTCTCGCAGACTGCCCTGCTATGGGAGTGTGTGATAATAGACAATGCCTCTACTGACGAGAGCGAGTATCAGGTGCGTTCGTACCTATTTGACAGGCGAATGCGTTTCGTGCATCTTGACGAATATGTATCAGTCTGGGAGGCGAGGAAGAAGGGGCTTGAAATGACCACAGGCGAATGGGTTATCTTCCTTGATGGTAATGACTATCTCGAATCGAATGCCATTCAGGCTCTATACCTCACGGTGAAGAGATATGGAACTCTCTGTGGCTTGGCTAACTTCGCGGTGGTTCATGATGGCAAGAAAAAATATCATACTCCTATTAACGATTGTCTCCTTACGCCTAACCAGATTACGAAAGGAATTGTTTCGGTAGTGACAGGCAACTCCATCTTTAGTCGTAAGGTGGCGCATCTTCCCGAGTCATGGCATACTCTCGACTTCGGCTTCACAAATCATTCCGTCCTTATCAGTGGCGAACAGGAAGAGCCTTTGGTGATGGTTGATAAGAAATCATGGTGGAGAAGGCTTGGGGAGAGATTTAAAATTAACTAATTACGAATTACCTAGTTAGTACATTTCGTTAACAATGTGTTCATGACTGCTTATGGTAAATAGGTAATTAGTAATTCGTAATTAATTATCAGTTTTCCTTTTTTAATTTATAAAAAAATGGTAGATAATTTCAGGATATTCAAGGATAGGGTCGCCTCGGGGGTGATGGTTGTTTTCATGACGCTTTCGCTGCTGCTTGTCGTGGCAATGGCCATTGGGTTGTGGCTGAAATCATCAGATATTCTCGCAGAACACTCGCTATGGGATTTGCTCACGGCCTCAGAGTGGAAACCGATGAGGAATCAGTTTGGTTTCCTTGCCTTCATCGTAGGCACCTTCTATGTAACAGGCGTGGCTATTCTCATTGCCTTGCCTACCTCTCTGCTTATGGCCGTTATGCTTACCGAATATAGCAGAAGTGCGGTAAGAAGGTTTATATATCCTTTGCTTGACATCCTCGCAAGTCTGCCTTCGGTGATATTCGGTGTATGGGGCACTCTGGTCGTGGTGCCAATAGCGAGTGACTGGCTGGGACCGATGGTCGGGACCTCCACTTCCGGCTATACCTTGCTGTCGGGTGCTGTGGTGCTGAGCGTGATGATTCTGCCTCTACTTGTGAGCCTGTTTATGGAGATTTTCGACAATGTAAGTGGTGAGCTTCGCGAGAGTTCCCTTGCTTTAGGGGCTACCCGCTGGCAGACTACAAAGCATGTGGTACTTCGTGCAGCCCTGCCGGGTATCATTGCATCCACGGTGCTTGCCATCAGTAGGGCGTTGGGCGAGACCATTGCCGTTCTTATGGTGTGTGGCAACCTTGCCATCATACCGGGATCGCTGCTTGATGCATGCTACCCGATTCCAGCCCTCATAGCTAACAACTATGGTGAGATGTTGTCATTGCCACTCTATGAGTCGGCATTGATGTTCGCTGCATTCATTCTCTTCTTTGTGGTGCTGTTTTTTAATCTCGGGGCACGAGTGTATTTAAAAAGCGTGAAAAAATAATTCGTTATCCTTATGAAATTCATAGAAGAAAGAATTTTCCGTGTTCTCATGCTGCTTTCGCTTCTCATGGTAGCAGGTTTCGTGCTGAGTGTGTTGTGGAGCATTTTTAGCAAGGGTATCCCCGTACTCACGTGGGAGATGGTGACATCATTGCCTGGAGCAGGCTTCTACATAGGTAAGGAGGGCGGTTTCCTCAATGCCATAGTAGGCTCGGTTTACATAGTGGTGGGTGCTACCATCATCGGACTTATCGTCAGCATTCCTGTGGTGTTCTATCTCAATGTCTATCTAAAGGGGACATCACGGTTTGGCTATATCGCCCGACTTGCGTTCGATGTGTTGTTCGGAATTCCGAGTATCGTATATGGTGCTTTCGCCTTTACCCTGATGATAGTCATGGGCATAAAGACTTCGTTGCTTGGCGGTATCATAGTAGAAGCGCTTCTGATCATCCCCATACTGACAAGAAGCATGGATGAGGTGGCACGCACCATTCCGAAGGATTTGCTTGAGGCAGCCTATTCACTTGGCGCAACGAAGATTGAGACCATAGGGGTGGTGGTGCGCCAGATTGCCCCAGCAATAGCCACCGCCACGCTCCTGTCCATAGGCAGGGCGATGGGCGATGCAGCCGGTGTGATGTTTACGGCAGGATTCACGGATTTCATCCCTGAGTCTCTCGATGACAAATGCGCCACGTTGCCGCTCTTTGTGTTCTTCCAGCTTTCAGTTCCGCAAATAGAGGTGCAGAACAGGGCATATGCTGCTGCGGTGGTATTGACGATGATAGTACTGATACTTAGTGTTTCGGGACGCTTGATAATGCGTTATTTGTCAAAGAACAGAATTGTATAATAATTTCGAATGACTAATTATGAATTACCTATTTACTATAAGAACTCACAAAGCGAACAAAACTAACTAGGTAATTCGTAATTAAAACATATATGTATATGAGCACAAGAATCACACATTTAAAAGAACTTGAATCGGAGGCAATATATGTCATCCGTGAGATTGCAGCACAGTTTGAAAAGCCGGTATTGCTTTTCTCTGGTGGCAAGGATTCCATTGTCATGGCGCACCTTGCCTACAAGGCTTTCTATCCTGCTCCTATCCCCTTCCCTTTCCTGCACATTGACACAGGACATAACTTCGTGGAGACCATTGAGTTTCGTGACGAGCTTGTGAAGCGTCTTGGCGTGAAACTCATTGTGGGTAGCGTGCAGCAGAGCATTGATGAGGGGCGCGTGGTGGAGGAGAAAGGGTATAACGCTTCACGAAACAAGCTTCAGACGGTTACGCTGCTTGACACCCTTGAGAAGTATAAGTTTGACGCAGCCCTCGGTGGTGCGCGTCGTGATGAGGAGAAGGCTCGCGCCAAAGAGCGTTTCTTCTCTCACAGGGATGAGTTCGGCCAGTGGGATCCAAAGAACCAGCGTCCGGAGCTATGGAACATTTTCAATGGCAAGAAGAATATCGGTGAGCATTTTCGCGTGTTCCCAATCTCAAACTGGACTGAGATGGACGTATGGCAGTATATTCTACAGGAGAATATTCCGTTGCCTTCTCTTTACTACACTCACGAGCGTGACGTGTTTGAGCGTGACGGGGTATGGCTTGCGCACTATCCTTTCATGCAGTTAAAGCCGGAAGAGAAGGTGGTGACGAAGCGTGTGCGTTGTCGCACCATTGGTGACATCACCTGTACTGGTCTCACTCTTTCTACGGCAGACTCTATCGAGGACATCATTGACGAGATTGCATCAAGTCGTGTTACCGAGCGTGGAGGCAGAGCTGACGACAAGCGTTCTGAGGCTGCAATGGAGGACAGAAAGAAAGCTGGGTATTTCTAATTAATCAATTACGAATTACTAATTACGAATTACTTATTTACTATAAGCAATCACAAAGCGAACTAGGTAATTCGTAATTAGTAACTAGGTGATTAGTAATTCGTAATTAAAACATATATGTATATGAGTACAAAATCAGATAAAGGTGGCTACCTTGACATGGAACTGCTACGCTTCACAACCGCAGGAAGCGTGGACGATGGTAAGTCAACTCTCATTGGTCGTCTGCTGTACGACTCTAAGTCTATATTCGAGGATCAGCTTGAAGCGGTGGAGGCTGCCTCTGAGCGTCTCGGCAATGCGGAGGTTAATCTCGCGCTCCTTACCGACGGTCTCCGTGCCGAGCGCGAGCAGGGCATCACAATTGACGTGGCTTACCGCTATTTCGCCACGCCTAAGCGTAAGTTCATCATCGCCGATACTCCGGGGCATATAGAATACACCCGAAACATGGTGACGGGGGCTTCTACCGCCGATGCCGCCATCATCCTCGTGGATGCACGTAATGGCATCATTGAGCAGACTAAGCGTCACTCCTACATTGCTTCGCTGCTGAACATTGACTATGTGATTGTGGCTATCAACAAGATGGATCTCGTTGGTTTCTCCGAAGACGTGTATAACAGGATTAAGGAGGAATATGCGCATGTTGCCGAGCTTCTCGGACTGAAGCATGTGTATTTCATCCCTATCTCTGCCCTCAAGGGCGATAATGTGGTGAATGCTTCCGAGAACACCCCTTGGTATGATGGCGAGACACTTCTTCACCTTCTTGAGCAGGTGCCGTTGAAACAGGGCATAGAGAATCAGCCGTTCCGTTTCCCTGTGCAGTATGTGGTTCGTCCCCAGACTGCCGAATGGCCTGACTACCGCGCATACGCTGGTCGTATAGCAAGCGGAACAATTAAGGTGGGCGATAAAGTTACGGTGCTTCCTTCATACACCGAGTCAGTTGTGAGCAGGATTGACGAGGGCGCAAACCAAATTGATGAGGCTCAGGCGCCACAGAGCGTAAGCATTTCGCTTGCCGATGATGTGGATGTGAGCCGAGGGTCGCAGATTGTGAAGAGTAGTGAAGTGCCAAATGTAGGACAGCAGGTGGAGATACTCGTATGCTGGCTTAATCACCGCCCGCTTCAGTTGCGTCAGAAGTATATCATCCGTCATGCTACCGATGAGGTTCAGGGCATAGTGACTGCTATTGACTACAAGGTGAACATCAACACGCTTGAGAACATTCACGATGACCAATCCATCAATATGAACGACATAGCGAAGGTGACGCTCAAGGTTTCAAAGCCGCTGGCATACGATCTATACAAGAACAACCGCACCACGGGTTCCCTCATCTTCATTGCCGAGGGTACTAACGAGACTGTGGGAGCAGGGATGATTACGGAAGGATAATTAATCAATTACGAATTACTAATTACGAATTACTTATTTACTATAAGCAATCACAAAGCTAACTAGGCAATTAGTAATTCGTAATTAAAAAAAGCATCAAATGGACATCAATAATCTCAACGAGCGTTTCAACAATGCCACGCCAGAGGAGACACTCGAATATTTCCTTCCGCTATATGGCAACCGTATAGCCCTGGCTTCAAGTCTCGGAGTCGAGGATCAGGTGCTCACAGCGATGATTGCATCCATCAACAAGAGGAATGGAAGCAAAGGACGCATCTTCACCATTGACACAGGTCGCATCTTCCCCGAATGCTACCAGCTCATTGACCGTACCAATGACAAGTACGACATAAGCATTGAGGTGTATTCGCCTGAACATACCGGCGTGGAGAAATATGTCAGGGAGCACGGTGTGAACGCATTCTATCAGAGCATAGAGCTTCGCAAGGCTTGCTGCCAGTGCCGTAAGCTTGAACCGCTTCGCCGTGCGCTCTCCACCCTTGATGTATGGATATGCGGACTTCGCAGTTCACAGGCTGTCACACGCTCAGGCGTACAGGTAGTGGAATGGGATGCAAACAATAATCTCATCAAGGTGAATCCTCTTGCTCATTGGTCGGAAGAGCAGGTATGGAACTATATTAAAACGAACAAAGTGCCATACAACAAACTCCACGATCATGGTTTCCCATCAATAGGTTGTCAGCCCTGCACCCGCGCCATCGAACCGGGTGAGGACATACGCGCTGGTCGCTGGTGGTGGGAGGATCCAGAGCATAAGGAGTGCGGATTACATAAAAGATGAGAGCCCTCCCCAGCCCTCCCGAGGGAGGGAGTCTTTTAGATAGTATTAATCAATCTTGCCCCTACGCGAGAAGTGTATCATAAGTTCCCCCTTTGGGGGTTAGGGGCCTTTTAATAATTAAAAAAATATCCTCCCTTGATTGATAAGTCCGCGAAAAAGTGTGACTTTTCAGCTCCTCCCCTCGGGGAGGCTGGGAGGGGGTCGTATTTTCTATGGAAATAAAATTCACAGACGACAACTATAATGAGTATTTCTCACAAGATCGTCTTGTCGTCATCGACTTCTGGGCAACATGGTGCGGACCATGCCAGCGCCTCGCTCCTGTCATTGCACAGATTGCAGAGGAATACGAGGGAAAGGTGTTTGTGGGAAAATGTAATGCGGAGAACAACGAGGAACTCGTTGACCGTTTCGGCATCCGCAACATCCCTACTATCCTCTTCGTAAAGAATGGAGAGGTTGTAAATCGCATCTCAGGCATAGTAAATGCTGCAAAGATAAGGGAAGAAATTGATAAAATAACGAATTACGAATGACTAATTACGAATTTCCTAGTTAGTTTTGTTCGCTTTGTAATTGCCTATAGTAAATAGGTAATTAGTAACTAGTCATTCATAAATAAAACAAATATGTATGGAAATAAACTACAAACTACCCTCTACACTCACTCAGGACATAGCAAAGTTCGGAAACCTTGCTACAGGATACCGCAACAATACGGTATCAACAACTGAGTTCAAAGCATTCCGTGTGCCTATGGGTGTGTATGAGCAGCGAAAGAATGAGGTGTATATGGCTCGCGTGCGTGCAACAGGCGGCTTCATCACACCTAAGCAACTACTCAGCGTTATTGATATTGCACAACGTAACGGGTCAGACCTCCTTCATATCACCACTCGTGCCGAGGTGCAGATTCTTAATCTTGATCTTGCCAACGTGGAGCGTGTGCTCAAGGAACTTCAGTCCGTGGGGCTTGCTACCAAGGGTGGCGGCGGCAACACCGTGCGCAACATCCTCGTAAGCGAATTCTCTGGTATCAGTTCTGATGAGGTTTTCGATACTACTCCATACGCTATGGCTCTTACTGATGCCGTGGTTCCCGAAGCTGACTCCTACCTCATGCCCCGAAAGATGAAAATCGCCTTTTCTTCCGACGAAAACTTCATCGACTATGCTGGGGTTAACGATGTGGGACTCGTGGCACAGATCAAGGATGGCAAGCGCGGATTCAAGGTCTATATAGGAGGCGGTGCAGGCAGCAAGCCTTCAGTTGGATGGCTCTACAAGGAGTTCCTCCCTGCCGAGGATCTCTATGCCCTCATTAAGGGTATGAAGGATTTCTTCAATGCCCACGGCAATAGGAAGGACAAATACAAGGCGCGTATCCGTTTCATCTTCTACAAACTTGGTGCAGAAGAAACATTCAGGCTCATCGACCAGTATGTGGAGAAGGCAAAGGAAACAGGCATACAGCTCAATGTCAAGCCTGATGCCTATCTGCCCAAGGTGAAGCATGCACGCACCACCGTACTCCCGTTCACATGGGGCAACATCTGGCTCAATGATGACAGTCAGGTGGCAAAGCTACGCACCATCATTGAGTACGCCGACAAGCTGGGCGACCACACCATACGTTTCACCCCGAAGCAGAACATCCGTTTCCGCAACATTCCGCAAGAATCGTTCGCACAACTGGAGCAGCTACTGGCAGATTTCACGCCGTCCTACGGAAAGCCAGCCGTGCTGGGCAACATAGTGTCGTGTACGGGAGCTGACACCTGCCGACTTGGCATCTGTTTGTCGAAAGGTCTTGCCAATGCCATCTACGATGCCCTTGAAAAGAACAATCTCGACCTCGACCTACTTGCCGATGCACGAATCAACATTAGCGGATGCCCCAACCTCTGCGGACAGCCGCTATGGGCTGACCTCGGATTCGTAGGAAAGGTGCTGCACACCGACCACGTATATCCCGCATACCAGATATACATAGGTGCCGACTACACCACCAGTCCACAGCTCGCACAGAGCATAGGCAGCATAGCCGCCTACGACACACCACGCTTCGTTGTTGACCTCGTGCGCAGGTTCACGGAGATAGCCGACACCGCCGAGTCGCTCAGTCTCGAAATCTGTTTCGGCAAGTGGCTGCGAAGCAATGGCGGTCGTAAGGCAGCTGAGGAAATCGTGGCACGGTATGCTGACGTGCCATTGTTCACAGAGGATAAGAACTATTACTTCGACTGGGGCAGCAACGACCTCTTCAACGTGACCAAGCGAGGAAAGCCAGAGTGCTCAGCTGGCCTCTTCGACATGATAGCCGTTGACAAGGACGAGATTGCCGCAGCACGCAAGCGGGCAGAGGCGGGCGATGCCAAAGCCACATACGACATCGTGTTCCACGCATCGCGCATGCTACTCGTCACCCGTGGCCTCGACCCTCAGGATGCAACAGGAGTGTTCCGTGCCTTCACCGAACAATTCATAGATACAGGCTATGTGGCGGAATCGTACAGATCACTGATAGATGATGCAAAGGGAATTGCGGAAAGTGGAAAGTTGGAAGAAAAAAATTCAATTCTCAGTTCTCAACTTTCAATTGCCAAGGCTAATGCCCTTGCCGATGCCGTCATAACGCTTTATGAAAGCATGGACGATGCATTACAGTTCAGACCCTCTCCCCGCTCCCTCCAAGGAGGAGAGCCGGAGGGCGAAGGAAAATCCTCTTATACAGGTGGACTCGGGAATTCCGACTCCCTCTCTACGGAGGAGGGCGAAGGAAAAGACCGTGATAGTCTCCCCACTCGCACCAAGGACCTGCGTGGAGTGCTCTGCCCCATGAACTTTGTGCGCACCAAGCTCGAACTGGCAACGCTAAAGTCGGGCGACACGCTTGAGATACTCCTTGACGATGGCAAGCCAATAGAGAACGTGCCAGGCTCGGTCAGGCTTGAAGGACACGCCATACTCTCGCAGACACAGCATAGCGAAGGGTACTGGCAAGTCATCATACAGAAGAAATAAGTGCTTGCACATATATTTTTCCTACTTTAATCAGGGGATGCCTGGGATTGTTCCTCGGCATCCCCGTTCTTGTTGTGTTTAGAGTTTAGTGTTTAATGTTTAGAGTTTCACTAAACACCTTAAATTAACCGAAAATTATTGTTGTTTATATATGAATAACGCGAATTCGACCAATTATAATTGTCTAGCAGCAAGCTGCTTTTTAACTGACAATAATTACCAATCTGCGCAATCTTTTTCCATAAATTTTCATTTACGATTAAATTCACGGATAATTCACGGACATTTACGTTCGCCGAAGGCAAAAATTAGGGTACAGAATAGTTACTTCTACCGTGTTAACAAGCATATTTTTTTAGAATTAAACGCCAAACATATACACATTCGGAAAAAACGCCTCTAATTATACTGATGTTCAATAAGTTAAGAGCGTGTATATGTTTGCCAAACATATACACAACATATACACGGGTCGTCACACATGGTAA
>CADCIQ010000039.1 GCA_902801425.1 uncultured Bacteroidales bacterium
CAGAAAGTTTCGACAAAGTTAGGCAAAATAATTGTAACAAGCCCAAGCATCGCCGAGTTTTTTGTTCTTTTTAACACTAATCCTTCAACACAAATTTGCCTTCTGGCGTCATACCCTCCGCACTGATGTACATTTCCTCACAAGTGGAATTGTTGAAGAACTCAATCTTTGCCTTGCCCTCCTCGTCAGCCTTCACTTCAGGTGCCCAATATATGGTGCGTCGGAAATCCGCCATAGGTGGAATGACATTATAATCCTCCATCTGGAACGTGGATATTTCATTGAACCCTTGGAAATAGGTACGTCGGATGCCCTTGTTGCTCTCCGTCGTGAAGCGATGGTGCAGATAGAGATAAATCTTCACGTGGTTGCTCTTGTCATCCCCTACCTCTCCTGGCGTTTCACCTAAAGCTCCACGGGCAGCTGCGCGACTGTCGTAATCGGGGTCGTAAGGTGCGATGTAAACACTCTTGATTTCATCCAGCCACATCGGGAAGAACGTGTCACCCGCTGCACTTGTCTCCGAGGTGATAGCACCAGCATTCATCGTTTCACCATTGTCCACGATCCACTCAATAGGCTGATGACCGTATGACATGTGACCATACCAGTCAGCCCATCCAGTCGTATCTGGATCTCCTCCTACTATCGGCAAGTCGATGCACTCAGGGTTGTTGAACATGGCGTTCTTCTTTGCCAAGAGTTCAAATATGGTGGGTTCTTCTTCGCCTCGGTCACGAATATTATCCAGTTCACGGTCAATATCATAATACAAGGATGCCCACTTGCGAGCATAGTTCTCGTTCTTGAACTTGAAGTCATCATTCGTGAAATAACGACGTTTCGCCTTCACCGTCACATTTTGCAACACGATGTTCTTCTGTGTGATAGGGATGAATTCCTCACCTTCTGGCACAGGCTCGTCTTCGCTATGCACAAACATGTTCGGTCCCTTAGGCATCTTCACACTGGCCTCCACAGGACTGATATAGCGTGGTGTAGGTGAAATCTGCCTGTCCACTCCCACGCGGAACGTCTTCTTCTTGTCATTGATACGGGTATAGAAGAACATCTTCCACTCACCATCCATAAACGGCAATCCAAACACATAATTACCATCTTTGTCTGTCTTCGTGTTACCCGTCAGACTCTGTCCGTACTGATTATAGAGAATCAGTTCCAAATCCACATCGTTAACAGGATTATGCTTGCGATATTCGTTCAGTTTGCCAAACACATAAAACTTGTCTTCCACTGGCTGCAACTTCTCTCTGGGGGTGAGACCAGCCATCTCTTCCCAGTTGTAGCGTCTCCATCCTTGCGTCAGCATCAGCATGTCCGATGCTTTGCGGTGCTCCTGGTCATCTGATTCGAAATAGTAATCCACATGGTCGATATATCCCCTCACCTCTGAGCTCAACAACATCCACGTCTTCAAATTGCCGCGCTTTTCACCTGGCATCGCCATCGCATCCATCGCTGAGAAGGAGAACATCGCGTTGGGCAAGGTCTGTACATTCAACGTCACCTTTCCACAAGGCTTCAGCCAAGCAGATTCAGCCGTAAATGAGATACTGTCCGTTACAGACGGCTTCGGACAAATGAAGAACAAACGGTCTGCCAACACCTGTCCATTGCTGTTGAACACCGTCATCTGGTTCACCCCCTCGGGCATTGCCTGCCTGTCCAGCTCTATCTCTATGATTGGGGCTGCGGTGAGCGTGTCACAGCGGTAGATGTTCCCGTTGTTCATGATGACATAGCCGAGCATGCTGCCACAGATGCCGTCGCTGCATTGGAGGGTGGCAAGCATCTGCTCGCTCACAGCGTCAACACTGAGTGTGCAACCATCTCTCTTCGCCTCAGGCAAGGTGAAGTACTGCACGCTTCGTCTTGTGCTCTTCTTGAGGTTCCTCATCTGGAAAGTGAGTTTGCCTGTATCGGGCACCAGTTCAAAGACTCCTCTGCCCAAGGTATCCGTCTTGAACTCCTTACAACTGCCCCCATGTACTCCTCGAACTCCTTACAAGTTGATTTTTTTATATCCCAACATCAAAAAAATGAACAATCCTATTGTTTTCTGCGAAAAAAATTATATTTTTGCAATCGAAAAAGAAATCTAAACATAAAACGATCTAATAAATACTAATCATGAACAAATTTACTGTAGCAGTATTATCTCTTTTGGTAAGTGCTTCTGCCTATGCAGCAAACAAGAAGGCAAGCATAAATATTGGCAAACAAGAAGGCAAGCATAAATATTGACGGTAGAGTGCAATATCAGCACGTAACAGGCTTTGGCGGCTTCTCTCCAAGTCCTACTTGGTCATATTGGCTCGGTGAAACGGAGATGAACAAACTCTTCGGTAAGGCTGACAATCAACTGGGGCTCAACGTGCTCCGTCTCTACATTGCCAACAACAAGAGCGCGTGGAGTGCTGGTGTGGCTAATGCCAAGAACGCCAAGAAGAACGGAGCTTTCATTTTCGCTTCTCCTTGGTCGCCACCAGCATCATGGAAAACGAACAATAGCGACAGCAATGGTGGTGAGTTGCTTGAATCACGCTATGAGGACTGGGCTAAGTTCCTCAACTCCTATTATGAATATATGAAGGAACAGGGCGTGGAAATTGATGCGGTATCTATTCAGAATGAGCCTGACTGGAATGCCGAATATCAGAGTTGTATCTGGACAGGCGAGAAATTGGCTAAGTTCCTGCGTAATTACGGCTCTCTCATCAAGTGCAAGATTATCGCCCCAGAGGCTATTCACTTTACAAAGGACATTCACGAGGCTATACTCAACGATGAAGAGGCTTGCAAGCAGCTCGACATTGTGGGCGGTCATTTCTATGGTTGGGACGGTTCTTCCTACCCTCTTGCAGCACAGAAGGGTAAGGAGGTATGGATGACGGAGTTCCTTATCAATGAGCGTCAGCAGAACAATGGACAGAACATAAACTGGAAGGATGACGGTTTCCTCTTTGCCCGTAGCATTAATGATGCCATGCTCGCCAATATGAGTGCGTGGGTTCACTATTCGCTCAAGCGTTACTACGGATGTCTTGGCGATGGAAATTATGGCACAACTAACAACGCCATTACCAAGCGCGGATATATTCTCTCGCAGTATGCTAAGTATGTATCGGGTAGTACTCGTATTCGTCACTCTCTCGATGATGCCACAGGTTCGCTTTCTTCATCCGCATATCTTTCACAGACAGGCGACAGTACTATCGTTATGGTGCTCAATCCTTCAGGCGATACGTTCACCACTACCCTATCCTTGCCGTTCAACACGCTTAAAGGTAGTATGATAGTGACAAGCGAGACTCTCAACGCTCAGAAATCGGATGTTGCCTTTGATGCTGAGACTTATCAGCCAGAGGTTAGCGTGGCTCCTTATAGCGTGAATACCTTCATCTTTACGAAGAACAGCGCACGTACAGACATTCCTGATAACATTGAGGATGAGAACGTGGTCAGCATAATGACCGATGGCTACGACCTCTATGGTGCTTCATGTATTCCTGCCGGATGGCGGGCAAAGTTTGAGGATGGCATTCGTAAGGCTGGCACTTACAGCCTCGGCCCTCGTATCATGGGCTTCTCTGCCGAAGGACTCATGCAGTTCGCATTCTATTTCCGTACAGGCAACTCAAGCGATGGATATGTGAGCTATGGTGAGGAGAATAACTACCGTCTGCAACTCGAACCGGGCAAATATACCCTCCATTACTCAACAATAGGTTGGAAGGGAACGCCGAAGGTGACTGCCAATATCCAGACGACCACAGGCACAAACATAGCTTCAGCAGTCTCTACTCCAGAGTATTTCATTTCTGCAAATGGTTCGTCTGCCCGCATAACACAGGCAAGTGATTTCGCCCTTGACTTCGAGATAACCGCTACTGATAACTACGTCCTCAGATGGGATATTGCTAAGTCTTCAGGTGGTCTGAATGAGGCTTTGGTCGGAAATGTGAAGCTTGTGCGTCACGATGCTGGTGCTACTTTGATTCAGCTTCCTGGATTATCATCAAAGAATGATGTAATCGGAATATACGACATACAAGGCCGCTCTTTGCCACAGATTCAGAATGGTATTAACATCATTAAATATACTGACGGCACAACGACAAAGGTGATGAAATAAATATTTCAAAAAGGTTTAAGGTTTATAGGTTTAAGGTTCTTAGGTCGGATTTCTATCAATGGTTCTGACCTTATGACCAGACAACCTGTAAACCTTAAAACCTTATGAACAACCTTTTTTCATGACAAATATGGGATTACTATGTTTTTTCTACCTTAAGTCGCATTTTTTCGCCGTTTTTTTTGTTTTTTCGATTAAAATATTTAATTTTGTGGAGGAATTACTATTCCTTATATCAAATCAAGTATAGATTCCGTCTATACTTGCATAGACACAAACATTCGTTTCTCTATGATTAAGTTCGTATATTTGCATCAGAATTCAATAAACAAGTAACAATCTAAAAAAATTACAACTATGGAGAATTTCAATGATATAATCAAGAGTGGAAAGTTGACACTTGTTGATTTCTATGCAACATGGTGTGGACCTTGTAAGATGATGCACCCAGTACTCGAGCAACTGAAGGATGAGCTTGGCGATAGCATCCGTATCATAAAGATTGATGTTGATAAGAATGAGGCTATCTCTGCGCAATATCGCATTATGTCAGTTCCTACGTTCATGCTTTTCAAGAATGGTGAGGCGGTATGGCGTCAGAGCGGAACTATAAGGCTCAACGACCTTAAGAACTTGATTTCACAGCATTTATAACATATCTATTATACTAAAACATTAATTAAAACTTCAAAGACTATGGCAAACAAATATGCAGGTACACAGACCGAGAAGAACCTTGAGGCTGCATTTGCAGGTGAATCACAGGCTCGTAACAAGTACACATACTTCGCTTCTCGCGCAAAGAAGGATGGTTTTGAACAGATGGCAGCTATCTTCCTTCAGACGGCTGACAACGAGAAGGAACACGCTAAGATGTGGTATAAGGAACTTCACGACGGCATAGGCACAACGGCTGAGAATCTTCTTGATGCTGCCAATGGTGAGAACTACGAGTGGACGGATATGTACGAGAACTTTGCAAAGACGGCTGATGAGGAGGGCTTTACAGAACTCGCGAAGAAGTTCCGTCTCGTAGCTGCTATCGAGAAGCACCACGAGGAGCGTTATCGTGCTCTTCTTAAGAACATTGAGACGGCTCAGGTATTCGAGAAATCAGAGGTTAAGGTATGGGAGTGCCGTAACTGTGGTCATATAGTAGTAGGTACTAAGGCTCCAGACATCTGCCCTACATGTGCTCATCCACAAGCATATTTTGAGGTTTCAGCGGACAACTTCTAAAATGACCCTTCAACAACTCAGATATATCACAGCAGTCAACCGCTTTCGTAGCTTCGCGAAAGCGGCTGATTCGTGTAATGTTACCCAGCCAACTCTGAGTGCTATGATTGTGAAGCTTGAAGAGGAAATTGACATTCGCATCTTCGAGCGCACTAACAAATCAGTCTCCCCTACCCTTGCCGGCATGAAGATTATCCGTCAGGCAGAGAACATACTGATGGAGGTTGACAGAATTAGTGAGATAGTATCGGAGGACAAAGGAAATATCGGTGGTAAATTCAATCTGTCGGTAGGACCTACAATCGCTCCATACATCTTGCCAAGGTTCATCAAGCACTATCGGGAGACCTACCCTTCCGTGGAGCTTTCAATAAAGGAACTGAAAGCAGACTTTATGCTTGAAGCCTTGCTGAAGGGCGAAATTGATGCGGGCATAGCAATATCGGACAATGTGCGTGAGGGTGTGCTTGAGATACCTTTATATACGGAGAAGTTCCTTGTGTATCTTTCTGAAAGTTGCTGGCGTAAGTTGCCGGTATTCAAGCCTGAGAACCTTGAACACGAGAATATGTGGATTATGAAGGATGCGCAATGTCTTCGTGATAGTGCTTTCTCTTTCTGCAAGGCAAGGAGCAAGGGCAATCACATCTATGAGGCTGGAAGCATTGACACCCTTATCCGCATTGTTGATGAGAATGGCGGTTTTACCATTATCCCAGAGATGCACTTGCCATTCCTCAACGAACAGCAACGCGCTAATGTCCGTCGCATAGAGGGCGATTATCTGTCTCAGCGTCGTGTATCCCTGTATATCAAGCGTGACTATATCCGTCAGCGAATGCTCAACACCATTACTGATACCCTCAAGATATTTATGCCTAAGGGTATGCTTGGAGAAGGGATTATGAAATACGGGATAAAACTTTGATGTGTGTTCTTTTAGAACTTCCTCACCCTGAAATGGCAATATGGGCTGCCACCTGTATTGTCATAATAGTTTTGATGATATTGCTCTGCTATCCAGAATGAAGTAGCGGGGGCAATCCTTGTGTTCACTTCATATCCTTTGCTTTTAAGAATGGATATGAGTTTGTCTATAACCTTATGCTGCTCTTCCGTAACATAGAAAGCACCACTAAGATATTGCTTTCCCATGTCAGGACCTTGCCCGTCGGTCTGGGCAGGATCGTGTATCTCAAAGAAGAGTTTGCACAGTTCCTCGTATGAAACCTTTGAGGAATCGTATTCTACAAGTACTGCCTCAAGATGCCCGGTACGCTGAGAACGCACATCTTCATAGGTGGGATATTCTTCCTTGCCTCCTGTATAGCCTACATAGGTGTTTAGTACTCCCTCTTGCTTTGCCATATAATGCTGTACGCCCCAGAAGCAGCCAGCTGCAAATATGGCATAGTGGTGTGTGGATGGAACATAGAGCGTCACCTTATTAAGTTCTTCCACAGCCTTGCTGACCATCTCAAGAGCCTTGCCATGCTTCTTCTGAAGGTCGGGGTATGCCTTTCCTCGCTCATAGTTATGTGTAAGGTCATGGAATTTCACTCTGAGGGCAATAGGATTGCGAGAGTCTATGACTGATTGCACATAGTCATAGTAAGGTGTGCTCTTGTCGTGGGTGAGAATTCTGAGTGCATTGACCACGCTTTCCGGAATGCCAGCCTCAAGGAGTGATTCTGCAGTATAGGGGGAATCCTCCATGACATCATGAAGGAATCCCGCCATACGTTCTTCATCGGTCTTACCCATGAGTCCGACGGTGAGAGGATGCAGGATGTATGCCTCCCCTTCCCTACTCGTCTGCCCCTCATGGGCTTTGATCGCAATATTCAATGCTATGTCAATCTTATTCATTTAGAATTTATAGATAGGTGACGGTTTCAGACAGAGGTTTGCGCGAGAAGTGATTTGCCAATGGCTTTGAACCTTCAGCTGCATAGCCGAGATCGAGGAGCATAAGAATCTCCTCGTTTTCTGGAAGTCCAAGTGCTGTATGGAGTTCGTCTATCTGTACGAAGTTGAGCCAGCATGAGTCAACACCCTCATTGGCTGCACCAAGCATAAGATGTGTAGCCACGATGGCTGCATCCTCAATGCCCGACTGTCTTTTGTTGTCTGGATAGGTAAAGACGTTGTTCTTGTCGAATGCCACTACCAGTACCGTAGGTGCACCATAGCGACAAGGGGTGCAAGCGTCAATCTTTGCCAGTCCTTCTTCCGACTGTACCACATAGATGTGCTGTTCCTGAAGGTTCTTGGCTGTTGGAGCTACACGACCAGCCTCAAGTATTGCATTGAGCTTTTCCTTGCTTACCTGGTTCGTGCTATCATATTTTTTACATGAATAGCGGTTCTTGATTACATTTGTAAATTCCATAAAACTTTAGTTTAGATTTGTATAATTCATTTAACATCGGCAAAGATACGGAAAAAAAATTATATTAGCAAGAATTGATGGGGAAAAATAAAATAAAGAGTTGCGAATTTCTTGATTACAAATATTTTGCTATATGTTTTATTTTGTATTTTGCACTAAATATCGTATCTTTGCATCGGGAAAAGAATACTGTTCGAGTTACTAATTACGAATTACTAATTACTTTGTTAGCATTATTCGCTAAAAGGGGTGGTTAGAGGTTCGTGTAGAGTAAACAGGTAATTCGTAATTTGTAATTAATTTCGATGTATCCAAAGTTTATAATAACGATAGATGGAGTTCTGAAGTTTGGAAATGTATATCTTCATAAGGAACTTCTGCCAAAGGGACACACAACCTGTTATGGAGGTGGGTTGTGGAAGGTGGATCATGCTCGTTCATGCATAATACTATACGGACGCTCATTCGACTTTGGCTTGCCTGATCTTGACAAGATAGAGCGTGTAGATTGCGAAGGACCGGGGGGCTTGGGGTACCCGATATTCTTTGAGAGGCATTTCGGAGATGAGGATTTGCTTGAACCTGTATGGCCAAAAATATAGAAATGATATTCCGATAAAGTTTCCGTGAGGGAAATACCACCGTATGATTAGGGATTTTCCATGTGCGAATAGGATATTTTCCTTTGTAGAATCATGCTTTTGCTGTAATTTTGCACTCAGAAATCAAAACAAAGTCTAACCGACTCTTTTGGGAGTCATAATAAATAAAGAATATGAAGGCAACATTCAAAAGCATGATGGTAATCGGAATGATGATCCTCGGCACAGTTACAAGCTTCGCAAGCAACAATATAGACAAGCATCACAACCCTCACAACAAGGTTAAGGTTGAATGCCACAACAATCACATTCATGATGTTCATTGTGGTGGTTATGTGGTTGTAGATCATCCAAAGGCTCATCCTGGAATGGATAAGAAGATGCACAAGCACATGAAGAAGGGCAAGCATCGCTTTGACAAGCATGGGCATTGCAAGAAGTGTCATCTCACACAGTATGAGATTGATCGCATAATGCGCGACAGACATCATGGGCATCATAAGGATGCACATCGTCCTGCACCTCCAAAGCCTCACAAGCATCACAGATGATAATACACTCTGAATACCATTAATACCCGTCACTCCGGTACTTTCTCAATATTAAAAAGGAAGGCTGGAGTGATTTTTGTTTTTTTTTATATACGTTAATTTTATGTAATGCCCAGTATGTTTTTTTGGAAATTTCTCATTAAAGCAGTAACTTTGCAATTTGAAATGGGAAATGGGCGGTAGGTGTTGGTGAGTTCATCACTCGAAAGCCGAGGATTTTCCTATGTCAAGAATAGGAGTTTTCCTAAGCTATTTAGGGACAACGCCTTGGGAGATTCACATTTTTATACTAACTTTGCACTCAGAAATCAGAGACGTCCACCAGCTAAATGCTGACGTTGACTATTTCTTTCGCGCGAAGAAGCACTCGGAAATCAGAGATAAGCAAAGCTATCTTGTGAATTAAGTAAAAGTAGAATATTAACGTAACAAACAAAAAAAACAAAACCAAAAAGAATGAAAAAACTTATCGCATCTGCGTTGCTCGTTGCATCCGCTGCAACAGCATCAGCACAGATCCAGACTATCGACTTCAAGAGCAGCGTCCGAGATAATTTCGGTCTTGGTGTTGGTATTACTGCTGATCTCACGGACAACATTGAGTTCTCTCCTTCTGCAAGTTATTATTTTGCTGGTAATAGCATTACAAACCTTCAGGCAGAGGCAGACTTCCACTACAAGTTTGACTTAGGAGATGATTTCACCTTGTTTCCACTTATTGGTGCTGGTCTTGACTATGACAACACTAAAGATTCACACAGCGACTGCAACTTTCTCCTGAATATGGGTTGTGGTCTAAAGAAGCAGTTCACAGAAACCCTCGCTGGATTTGTTGAGTGCAAATATCAGTGGATTGGTGGGCATGGTCATGACGGAGCATATCTTACCGCTGGTGTAAAACTCGCCCTATAAGGAGTTTTAAATTTCAATTATTCAATTATACTCTCTACTCCATCAGCCTTTTGGCTGGTGGAGTTTCTTTTAAGCGTTTACCCTCAAGGTTACTTTTCCTAATGTTATGGTGTCGCCTTCATGGAGTTCTGTCCCCCATTCACTTACAGGCTCGCCATTTACAAGTGTAGGTATCTCAGGATTACGCTGATAGTATTTCGGACGACCTGCACGAACATTCACGCATCTTCCTGTGCATGTGTTGCAAGGGATTAGTCTGCTACTGAGCAATCCCTTGGGGCATTCTGTACGCTCCTGCCCATGATTGAGCTTATAGCTACCTGCACTTCCGATGATATTGCATTGAAAAGGATCTACCGACTCATCGTCAATCTTTACGGCATTCCATACTTGCTTGCACTTCTGTCCAATATTGATAATACCTGCATGTTCAACAGCAAGCTTGTCAAGGTCGATTATGGATATTACTCCATTGGTGTAGAATTCTAATTTCATAAGGCTTTATTAAATGAAAAATGAAAAGTGAAAAATTATAAAATACAAATTAGTTTTAAATGAAAAATCATAAAATGAAAAATACAAATCAGCATTTTAGTGAATAATGTAATCTGTATTTTTCACTTTTCATTTTTCATTTAAAAGATTTAAGAAGTTCCTTCTGCTCTGGTGTTATTCTAAAACTCTCAACAGCCTTTTGTATGGCTTTGTTGTGAGTCCATTTTTCCATAGTCTGCTCCGTGATATAAGGAAGAGTGGCATCCCATTGCTTTGCTAATGCAGTTGCGAAATACCAGGCTACCATCATCTTGACATAATAGTGTTCATGACGGATTTCTGAAACCCATTTGAGATACTCTGGCTTGAAACTCTCATCAAGATAGAAACTCATAAGCATCTCTATGCCGAAACGAATGGTGAAAGGCTCGTCAGATGCCATCCAACGCTTTATGTCTTCAATTAAGCGTTCACGATTTTTCTTCTGCTTGAATGCCTTTGGAGATAGCAAATCACATGTTGCCCAGTTGTTTACGTATGGCAGGAATCTGTCAATTTCCTTAAGACATTCATCATAGTCCTTCTGTTCTGATATGATGAAACCATGCAGATTCATCTCATCAAGATACTGATGAGGCAATACGGCAAGAAACTCCCCTACTCTTTCGTCCTTTGCCAACTGCTTGGCAAGTTTACGAAGCTCAGGTGTCCTTACGCCTATTATGTTGTTCACATCCATTCCAGGTACAAGTTTTGCGTTGAAGTCGCGATACTTCAGATCCTGAAGTGCGAAGAGTTGTTGCTGTATGTCCATAATATCAAAAATAAATTATAAAATGAAAAATGAACAATGAAAAATACAAGTTATGTTTGTAAGTGAATAGAGAATAGTGAAAAGTGAATAATACTAATCTGTATTTTATAATTTTTCACTTTTCATTTTTCATTTAATAAAGCGTTCCTCCATCAATGATTACATCTTCATTGTTCTGTTGCTTTGCGCCCTTACCCTTGCGTCCCTTACGCTTCTTTGGCTGCACCTGCTTCTTAGTGAAGAGTGAAGGGTAAGCCTTGTAAGTCCAGCTCTGGAACTTACTGATACAAGCAGACTGAACATTATAGATATCTTCTGTAACGGCAGTTTCTGCCTTATGACTTGAAGCAACGGCATCAGAAGCGAGGAAGGCTGTATATGCGTTAAGATCCTCAAGTGCAACGGTATGGTAGATAGCGTTAATCTCGTCCTCTGCCAGTTTCTCTATGCCAGTTGCCTGGGTATAGGCGGCAAGAGCAGAACGATAGTCCTCTGGACAGTCAGAAACGAATTTCTTGAGGTTCTTCTTCTTTTTCTTCTTGCCAGTCTTATCGGCTATAGCTTGCAAGGTTTCATCCACGAGTTTGTCACGATATTCAAACTCCTTACAACGCTCAAAACCATCTATTGCACGCTTGATATTCTCAGAAGAAGAACTATTGATAAGAGCGTCTATCTGCTGCAATGTCAGATTCTTAGCATAATAGTCCTTTAGTATCGCTGCAAGGTCAATCTCATATTGACGAGGGAAATATTTATCCAATGCCTTAAAGAAATCGGCATCATCAGCCTTATCACGGAATGTGTCAACCATCATCTTCCTCATCTGTTTGGATGAGAGCTTGTTGGCATTGAGAAAGTCACCAGAATTCTTGATGTGAACACCAAGCTGAGAAACGTACTTAGTATCTGTGTTTTGTGCGAGAACTGGCAGAGAAAGCATCCAGACTGCCAATAACAAAAGTTTTTTCATTTTTTTTACTTTACTCTTTATACTTTACACTTCCTCTTTACACTTTAAGAGGTTATCAAGCACAAAATTACTAATTTATTTCCAAACCAACAATTGTTTTCACATTATTTCAAGAATATACACTTTCATTATGGCAATATAACTATGCGTATGTGATCCTTGATATGATACATCCAGTTACCCATGCCATTCTGCGAATCTGCTATAAGAATGAGAGTCTGACGACCGTCATTCAGCCGAGGGCCAAGACACATACCCTCATAATTGGAAAGATTCATCTTACCCAACCTAAGTCGTGTGACGAACTCGCATATCTTCTCTTTCTTCATAAATGAATCATCCCCTGCCCTTGCCATTGGACTATCAAGACTTACAGGTTTCGACTCTTTAGGATTGACGACATAAAGCTTTATCCGAACCCAAGCACCATATTGTTTCTTTGGAAAACAGCCCTCACGCTCCATAACTATGATACGACCATCATCAAGAGCAAGAAGAGATGGCACGCCATATAGCGATGTGGCAGTCTTGCTTGTGGCTTGCAGCAGATCCATCAGATATACGTGTGACTCTACAGGCTTTAAGGTATTGTCAAAGCCAACGAGACGCAGATGATTATGAATCAACGGATTATGTGGTGATGAATGCTTGCCGTCAGCAGGAAGAGTTGATTCCGTTGTTGTCCAGAATCGTTTCTGCTTGTCATTATATGTCAAGGCCTCAAAACCGAGATTGGTCGTTATCTTATTCCTCTGCATAATAGCAGGAATGGCAAGTTCCCGACCAGTCAAACGCCCGTCTATGGTGTATTCCAGAATGCGTTGTTCCTCCTCTCCCGAAACAAATACGGTATTTGCCTCGGGAAAATAAGCTACGCCCTCACAGTCGCGATTAGTGGTTTCGCCCTTTGCTCTTCGCTCTTTCATGCCTCCTGGCTCTGAAAGCGAGGCATATAGAACCTTGCCATTCTCACGATCAATGTCAAGCGTAAGGAGCTTGAAACCATCCACCTTATCCTTATCATCTACTATGGCATACACGTTATCCCTTATGTGAGAGATACCGCTATAATTGCCCGGAGTAATGCCCCATTTGTTGAGTTGCGTCTGTCCGCAGACCTTCACCTTTTGGGCAAAGGAAGGAAGCGCAAACAAGCAACAGAGTGCTATGTATAATTTGACATTTTGCATACGAGAATTAAAATGAAAAATGAAAAGTGAAAAATGAAAAATACAGATTACATTTTAATGTTTATCGTGATTGGCATTTTATAATTTTTCATTTTTAATTTTTTCATTTATTACCGTCCTTCCACTTGCTAACATTCAACACATCCGTATAGATAACACCCGGTTGTGGCTTTATGTTCTTCTGCTTCATGAGTTCACGAACGGTAACGAAGGTAAAGCCACGCTCCTTGAGTACAGGAATGATACGGTCAACAGCCTCAACGGTCTTGCCATTACCCTCAAAATCATGCAGAAGATAGATAAGACCATCCTTTGCAGATGCCAAAATCTTTTCTACACGCTGATCAGCCGACACGTTATCTTCCCAGTCATTAGAACCCTCACCACAAATGAAGGTAAGGTCGATATTGTCGAACATAGTCTTGTTGAGAGCTATATAAGGCGGACGGAACAACTGCGGACGCTCTCCGACATATTTAGCCACAAGAGCCGATGTAAACTCAATCTCCGACTTGATGGAATCTGCACTAAGCGTTGGCATGGCAGAGTGAGTCCTACTATGATTCTCAATGTCATGTCCCTCATTATGAGCACGTACCATCACCTTCGCGCTCTCTTCATTTATATTCTTTCCTATGACAAAGAATGAAGCCTTAACATCGTGTTTCTTCAATACATCAAGCATCTGTACGGTGGTCGTGGTATTAGGACCATCGTCAAAACTCAATGCAACAAGTTTATTCTGACTAAATGCCGTAGAGCACATAAGCAATGACATTAATGATATTATTGTTCGTTTCATATATATTCTGGCCTCTCCCCTCGCCCTCTCCCCGTAGGGAGGGAGCTGGAAGGCAAAAAGGCGTTTCAATTATAAGCCCCCATTCTAATTGCTTTCGCCATCTAAAAAACTGGGAAAAACAAATAAAAACATATAAAAACAAAAAATGTTTTATTTTGTTTTCTTTTGTTTTAATTGGTTTTTATAAATGGCGAAAGCAATTTAAGCGAAAGGCATGTTAATTGTTAATTATTAATTGTTAATTCACTCATTAAGTTCTATTATCTCCAAATCCTTTATAGCATCCCCATCTATTACAAAACGGATGAGTGTGCGGACAGGCTGTTGGCCATACACCCCGGCAGCACCGGGATTGATATGTAGGCAACCGAGCCTCTTGTCCATCATGACCTTCAGGATATGCGAATGCCCGGAAATAAACAGTTTCGGAGGATTTGTCATCAATTCATGGAAGATGCTGCGGTCGTACTTTCCCGGATACCCACCTATATGCTTCATCAAAACATCTACCTCCTCGCACTTAAAGCGTTGTATCTCAGGAAACTCACGCCTTATGTCCGTACCGTCTATATTGCCATACACAGCACGAAGAGGAGCGATAGCCCTGAGTTTATCGGCAATCTCAAGAGTACCAATGTCCCCTACATGCCATATCTCGTCACACTCGGCAAAATGCCTTGCGTAACGCTCATCCCAATGTGAATGGGTATCTGAAAGAAGTCCTATACGTTTAGCCATGTACAATTTACCATTTACAATGTACAATTTGTTATTGCCTACAAAAATACAAATAATTCTACAAATAAACAAGTCTAATAACAAGAATTATCCATTTATCCTAAAATCAACGAAGATTTATTTGCTCAACCATGGAAAAAAACGTAACTTTGTGCTTTGAAATTGTAAATAGTAAATGGTAAATTGTAAATAACAAGATGCTTTTTCGACTTCTCGATGACAAACCCAACATATTTCCCGATCCTCATTATGGTGAGGAGGACGGGCTTATAGCCATAGGAGGCGACTTGTCTCCTGAGCGTCTCATTACCGCCTATAACAACGGCATATTCCCGTGGTATGGCTACAAGGAAAACGAGGACATCATGTGGTGGTGTCCTCTCGACCGATTTGTCATCTTCCCCAAGGAAATACACATCAGCCATTCCATGCGACAACTGATTAAGAAGGGTATTTACGAAACGACTATAAATCAAGCATTTGACAAGGTAATAGAGAATTGCAGCAAGGCTGACAAGCGCAACGAACTGGTTGGGGCTTGGCTTGGCGATGACATGATAAAAGCCTATAAGAGAATGTACGAACTCGGTCTTGCTGCCTCCGTTGAGGTATGGGATAAGGAAGGAAATCTCGTAGGTGGCTTGTATGGCATCAATATCAACTATAACTTCTTTGGAGAGAGTATGTTCTCCCTTGTGCCAAGCGCATCAAAACTTGCCCTCATCTATCTTGCCGAGCAACTCAAGCCTTTCAATGGCATTATCGATTGCCAGTTTGAAACTCCCCACCTTCTCTCTATGGGTGGCAGACATATCACATACGATGAATATATGAAGTATCTCAGGGATTAGAATGTATTCATACTATTCCAATACATAAGGTCGGCTCTAACATACCCGACTTTTCCATCTATATCCACTTTATACCATTTATCTCTACTATTATCATCCACAGAAGGAACATATCCCAGACAATCTACTGCTGTTGGCAAATCTCCATACAATTCATCAATGGTGCCAATTATAGAACTTTTCATACTTGGTAATGCTCTCACATTTACGATTTGCATCTTTTCCCCATTCTTTGTCGTATATTTAACTTTATTAGATATATAGACGCAGCCCTTTCCGTCTTCTGCTCTATATTTCACAATCTTGTGACCTTCCTTTGGAACAGTACCCCAATCCTGTACATCAATAAGATATGAATCTCCACAATCGCCATCATAGCGTCCTACGCACTCGCCTTTACTATTTTCTACTACCCAACCGAAAGTGTCATTGACAGAAGAAATAGACGAGAGTATTGCCATATCATCATTTGGACTGAAATTTGTTTTGTGCCATACTAAAGTATCAGATCGCGTAGGAAAGAACAAAGCATAATACTTCTCATCAATCGCTTTAAATCTCCAAAAGTCATACTTGTCTTTCTCAAAATTGAATGGAGTTCCACGAAACGCTTCATCTGCAATATAATAATCCGAACAACGTCTATTCCCACTAATTATACGGAGCGCAAAATCATCTGCCTGACGATTTGCCCAACGATTCAATGTACGAAGACAGAAAGGAGCAAACAAATAATAATCATCAACATTACCCATAACACGATATCTAAATGTGTTACGAAGTATATTCTTACCCTTGATTAATCTGACATTAGCGTAATACGTATAACAAGTATCGACAGAAGATTTTATGTCCTGAATATCCCCATTCACCGTCAGTTTAAAATCCTTGATGCCTTGAGTTATATCTAAAGGCATTTTGTCAGTTTTCCTTGCCTCTAACTTTATGTCAATATTTTTTGATACATCAGGATTATATAGCTCGTAATAGACATTTGCCTCTACATATTCACCATTTGCCAAATCAATAGTCAGAATTGCCTTTTTCAATGATATATCAGTATCATGAATTGGCACAAAGAAATTACCAGAGGTATAAAAATCCTTATTACTTGCTTTTCCGAATAATGTTGATAGCAACATCAAGATTGTTAGTGATATATATTTCATTATGATTCTTGTATTTTAATTTTTCGCCAACAAAAGTATAGATTTTCTATTAAAAAAACAAATTTCCGTTCACATTTCAATGATTTTTTTCGTTTTTCCCTTGCAAGTAAAGCCGTTGTTCCTCCGCTCTTCCTCCGTTACTGCTCCATCGCTGCTCCATCGATTGTCCATCGAAACGATGGAGTATCGATGGATTATCGATGGATTATCGATGGATTATCTACGGAGGAAGAGCGAAGTAAGAGGCTTGAATCTGCGTCTTTTCATACATATTGTTTTGGGACATAGAAAAACTTTTCGTGTTTTTCCTTTGTTATATCATATTTATTTTGTACTTTTGCCAAAGCAATCATAAAATCAAACAAACTCAAATGAGATTTCGCTTTATTCTTTTGTCTTTGGCTATAGCCTTATCTTGCTCTGCGAAACAAAGCGTTTCACAGCAGACTGACAATAAACATACATTCGAAGTTGACAAGAATCTCCCTGCACCTAAAAAGAACCTGAGCATACTATCTGGTGATGTTATTGCAAATAAATGGGCAAGAGAGAATAAGGTAAGTAATCCTATTGCATATAGTTTTAAAAACGACAAACTTTGTAATCTCGGACAAGACAACTTCTTCAAGTGTCTGGTTGAGGCTTATGCCAGCCATCGTCCGATAGTATTGTCGCCTGATATTATCTGGACTCTCATAGTACAGGGATTTAGTCAGCACGTCAATAATAACCCAGAGGCTCTACGTGACAAGATTGTATATCACAAGGAAGGCAAGATTAAGCTTAGCATAACAACAAACAAAGAATTGCATTCCCCAAGCGTAAAATGGGATGAACTCCTTGATGCTTTTGATATACAGATTGCTGAAAACACAAAGGGCAATCTCGCAAATGTTATGCGAGCAGATTTCAGCACAACCGACAAGACTGCACGCATAGTATCACAGATGACCTTGATGAGTTCTGTCAAGGCATTCTTCGATTATGAAATCCGAGTACTATGTGGCATTCCAAGTATCACAATTGAAGGAACTCCAGAGGACTGGCAAAAGATCTTGAATAAAACAGAGCAACTGAGGAAATACGGCCTCGACTGGTGGGTGGATGATCTCAAGCCTATTCTGAATGAGTTTATCAAGGCTTCTGAAGGCAAGGCAGACAAGGCTTTCTGGCAGGGTATAGTCAAGAAAAAACGAGTGGACAATCTTGGGGGGTCTGGATGTGGTAAATCAAAAGATGGATCTAAGCTTGATGGTTGGTTCCTTAAGTTTATGCCTTATGACCGAAAAGGAAAACGAACTCCAGAAAAGGTGGCATACAATTATGATATGCCTGCACAGGTGATAAGTGTTGATTTTGTATATAAAGATCTACATAAAGAAACTCCAATGGAGATGTTGTGTGGCTTCGTGGGTATTGAGGTTGACTCCACAACTAATGCCATGCGTCCAAAGTTAGGATGGATGGTGTGCGAAAAAAAAGTGGAACTTGAATTGGAAGTATTTACAGATAATTATGAGCATGTTCAGGTGTCAGAAATTCCAGAATTACTGCAAAGTATTGAGTATGAACCGTATATTGGCTTAATACTTACTAATAAAGAAATCAAGTTTCCCGATTGGTTTGGCAATTTGAAGATTGACAGAATCAATCTTACATTTTTAGAGAAAAATATTGAGGTTAAGGAAAAACTGAAAAAGATATTTCCTGACAGAATTGTAACATCAAGAGATTTAGGTCAAGACTCTACTGAGTATGTAATACAGGTAAAGAAAAGCTTTGAACCTAAAAATCATATATTTACAATTACTCAATTATACAATTCACTTCATTCTAAATATAATAGAGCATCTTTTCCAGACATAGAAAAATTTATTGAAGAAAACCGTCGCATTCCTGCATTCCATACAGGGAGAGTGTGCGTATGGTTCATTGTAAATACTGACGGTTCTATTTCTGATTGTAAGATATTCGAAGTTCGGAATTACGCAACTCGTGAAATGCAAGAAGAAGCACTTCGACTGGTTAGTATATTTCCCAAATTTACTCCTGCAATGGTGTCAAACGTAGAGAACGAACCGCTTCATAAGGTCAGAAGTGAACATATATTATGGATTCCTTTCTAATTTAACAAATAAAATGGCAAAACAATCATACGTACAGGCCAATAAGGATTGGCTCACAGAAAAGGCAAAGGAAGAAGGCGTTATGGCTCTTCCAAAGGGTGTATATTATAAGGTATTGGCAGAAGGCGATAAGGATAGCGCTCAGCCAACACGTCGCAGTATTGTGACTGCCCACTACACAGGCAAGACCATCAACGGCAAGAAATTTGATTCAAGTCGTGGTGGGACGGCTCCTGCATTCCGTTTGAGCGACCTAATTGAGGGATGGATAATAGCCATGCAACAGATGCATATTGGCGACAAATGGGAGGTTTATATCCCTGCGGAGCTTGGATATGGCAAGTTCTCACAGCCAGGCATCCCCGGTGGCTCAACACTCATATTCGAAATAGAACTCTTAGGCATAGCATAATAAATCATGGAATATCTACCAAAAGATCCGGCAATATTAGTTTCAAGCATAAACATGCTTTTGCGCGATGAGGAATTTGATACGTTCGAATCACTATGTTATAGTTTTAGTCGTGAACCTGAGGAGATAAAGGAATATCTCATCAAGAACGACTATGTGTATAGTGAGGAGCAAAGGCAGTTTAGGCCGGTGGGGTACAATGAAGCCCCCCAGCCCCCCAAGGGGGAGTAATATAGATAGTATTTTTCGTCAAAACTAACAAAAATTCCCCCTTGGGGGGATAGGGGGCTTTATGATCACAAAAGATGCTATAGAATCTGCCTTCTGTTTCTTTCATCAGAAGCAAAGAATATATCAGTATTCCACGTTGGATTGGCAGAAGGATGACATAGAATATGCCATTGGCGATTATGTTGACAATATGAATAAGGAACTATATTCTCTCCTGTCAAAAGGGAAGCCACATTTTCTGCATAGCCACTTGACCTTTGCAGAGGAATTGCTTGAGGCTGTAGAGACTTTGGAGAAAATGATGGAATAGCTATGGAAGATAAATCGTATAACTCCTTACCACTTACTGGTATATGTGGTGAAAAAGAGGCTCTTGCCATATATAATAAGGTAAAGAAGCATAATGACTTTATAGGCTTCACAAGGCAATATATGCACGATGAGGACTATAAGGTGGCACGTAATGCGCTATGGTCTATGACAAAGGCTACAAACAAGGAACTCTTACAGCTCTTACCAATATATAATGAGTTGATAGACCTCGCTATGACAACAGAAAACTCTTCCGTTTGCAGACTAACGCTGAACATTATTGAGCGTCTGCCAATGGAAGAAGATGACCTTCGTTCTGATTTCCTTGATTTCTGTTTTGAGCAAATGACGAAAATGGATGGTCTTCCTGGTATTCAGTCTCTTGCCATGAAACTTGCCCATCGTATGTGTAAGTTCTATCCCGAACTTATGGATGAACTTATCCGCACTCTCAAGGCTATGGAGATGGATTACTATAAGCCTGCCGTGAAGTCGGTGAGGAAGAAGATATTAAAGACCCACCCCCTTACCCCTCCCATAAAAGGAGGGGAGTAATTACCTTTTATCATTATGGGCTATTACATTTAATGTGAGTTCAGCATCGGCGATGCGTTTTTATTTTGAATTAGTCTAACTCACATTACATTTAATGTTTCATTACTATCTACTCCCCTCCCTTTATGGGAGGGGCAAGGGGGTGGGTCTTTATTTCGCCAACTCCGCCCTTATAGCCTTTACAAGCGCATCAAACTCTTTCTCATCATAGAGACGGGTGAGCTTCACTATCTTGCCATTCTTGCCGATAAGCACGTTACGGGTAACTCCACTACCCTTCTCCGCATATTTCTCGAATGCCTCAGCATTAGTGTCAAGAGCCATAGGATATGTGACGCCAGTTTCACGGACGAACTTACCGACGCTCTCAACAGGCTCGTCACAATCTATGCCGATCATCACGAACCTCGGATGCCTCTTCAGCTTCTTCCATAGCTTTGGTTCAAGAGCTTCCTTCATGGCAGTTCGGCATACACCACACCAAGAGGCTGTGAATTGCAGAAGCACCACCTTACCACGGTTCTTGCTCAAAGTGAAGGTCTTGTCATCAAGACGGCTAAGAGTAAAGTCGGGAGCTTTCTGCCCTACACGAACTATATACCCCAGACTGTCAGGCTCGTATGGGTAGCCGCTATCTATGGCAGACATGGGCTTTGCGCTGACAGCCTTTGTGCTATCAGTAACGGTCTTGGCTCTCCTAACAGGAGTACTCTTTACCTGAGAACTTTTAGTCTGGGTGGTCTTTGCCTGAATAGCTTTTGTTGTTGTCCTGGATGTAGCAGTTTTCTTGACACCTGTGTTTCTTTGCTGAGCATTAACCCCAATAGTCAGGAATAGAGATGTTATAACAAGTAATGTCTTCAACATAAACAATAGATTGGTGTTTGGTTACAATTTTGGGTGCAAAGGTAATATAAAAATTCCAAATAATGAGATAAATTGTGAAAAAAGTAATCAAAAACACACGATTTTTATAGATGAATAGGAGAAACATTTGGTTATTTGACTATTTTTCTGTATCTTTGCATTTTGAAAGTTAATATTGAATAGTTAAAACTAAATGAATTAATAGACATATTAAATTCTACTAAAAACACGTTATGCAGAATTTCAACTACTATGCACCAACACAGGTTGTGTTTGGTCGCAACGCAGAAAATCAACTTGCCTCTCTCGTTAAGAAGTACGGAGGTAAGAAAGTCCTAGTACACTATGGTGGTCAGAGCGCAATCAAGTCAGGCTTGATGGCAACAGTAGAAAAACAACTCTCTGATGCAGGTATCGAGTATGTTAAGCTTGGTGGTGTAGTGCCAAATCCACGTCTATCCCTCGTAAGGAAAGGAATAGAACTATGTAAGGCTGAGGGTATCGACTTCCTTCTTGCTGTAGGTGGTGGCTCTGTAATAGACTCTTGCAAGGCTATCTCTTCAGGTCGTTTCTATGGTGGCGATGTATGGACTCTCTACGAGCATAAGGATCACGCAACGGAGTATCTCCCAATAGGTTGCATCCTCACTATACCAGCAGCGGGAAGTGAGATGAGCGATGGTTCTGTTATCACAAATGATGAGGTAGAGAGCTGGCTGAAGAAGGACTATTGCGTGGATGAGTTCCGTTGCAAGTTTGCCATCATGAATCCTGAATTCACCTATACTCTTCCTGTATGGCAGACTGCTTGTGGCATAACGGATATGATGATGCACACCATGGAGCGTTATTTCAGTAAGGATGATGATATGGAGATAACTGATGCAATAGCCGAGGCTGTGCTTCGCACCTGTATGACGGAAGGCAGAAAGGCACTCGACAACCCAACCGACTATACAAGTCGCGCAAACGTAATGTGGGCAGGTTCTCTGGCACATAATGGGCTCACAGGTTGTGGCACAACAGGCGACTGGGCAACACATTGCATAGAGCATGAGCTTTCAGGCATGTTTGATGTTAGTCATGGTGCTGGTCTTGCAGCTATGTGGGGCTCTTGGGCACGCTATACCCGTGAGGAGAACATGCCACGCTTTGCTCGTTTCGCCCGTAACGTGATGGGTATTGACACCACAGGTATGAGCGACCTTGATGCAGCCGAGGCTGGTATTCAGGCAATGGAGAAGTTCTATGTCTCTATCGGTATGCCAACCAACATTCACACACTCATTGGTAAGGAGATAACCGATGCTGAGATTGAAGAGATGGCTGATAAGTGTACTAATGGCGACACCATAACTATTGGCGGTCTCAAGATTCTGAAGAAGGCTGATATCATTAAGATATATCAGATGGCCAAATAAAAGTAAAAGGTAAAAATTAAAAAGTAAAAAGTATGATTAGTATTGACGCTGATTTATGTCGCATCAAATGTAATCATACTTTTTAATTTTTACCTTTTACTTTTTAATTTTAGCCTCACACCGCCTGCTGCATAAGATGATTGACAACCGATGACCAATCGCGGAAATCACCATTTGTCTTATTGAGGTAGATCACATTACTGCCAGACTTGTGGGAAGCATTGTGATAAGGCTTACCCTCAACAAGATAAGAGTCGGTAATCGTGGTCACATCCCTATCCTGCGCAAGGACAAGGCGCTTGTAGAAAGTCCCGTTCACATTGTCAGAGTCGAAGTATTTCTTCACCCACTCCAACTTCTGACTCCATGCAATAGGGTTATCCCATGAAGCATTAGAGACTATATATACCTCATATTTCTGTGAAATAGTCTTCACAGCCTCCACAGCACCCTCAACAGGCTTGGAATAACTGAAAATCTCTGGAATGTCGTCATAGTTGGTTTTCTTCACTCCATTCACGATACTCTCATACTTTGGTACCTGCTCCTTTATTCTATCTGCATACAGAGCGGATTCAAAGTCAACAAGGACGTTGTCCATGTCAAAGAATACTATTCTTTTTTTCATACTATTAGTGGTTAATTGTTTAAATTAGTGAATAGGCTTTATCAGCCTGAGATTGGAAGTATAAGTGTAATAGTTTTAAAAGTTTTTTGTGAGACAAGATGCGTATCAGCTTTGACAAGACTGGCGCATTTCCCTTGCTCTACGATTGCAAAATTACAAAAAATCTTTGAAATCTCCAAATTTTCGAGCAACAAAATCAAACTTTTTCGCAAAATAAATAAGTGTATTCCTTACATTGTCAACGCAGTTTTGTTTGAGCTCTAATGATAGAAACTTTTGTTTTTCAGCGCGTTTACACTTACCTCTTCTCGTTTTCTGAATGATTAGAACGAAATGTTAGCCTCAAAGCGTAATATTTTATGAAAAAGTTTGCACATTTAATCTGTTTTTACTACTTTTGCAAATGAAACAATAAAAACACCTAAACAAATGAAGAAAACTATTATTACATTATGCCTTACGCTTTGTGCTATAATTGCTTTCTCACAGAATGGGAAAGTAAAAACTTCAGCCAAATCAGAATCTTTTGTAATAGAAGGCCTCATAACCGATATTCCCAAAAGGGTTATGGCTGTTCTGTTTAAACATGAAGCTGGGGAAACAAACAGTTGGATAGTTGATACAGTAAGGATTAGGAAAGGTAAGTTCCGTTTTAAGGTTAAGCCTGACGGACGGGATGGTGAATATTGCATAGGAATTAGATATAAAGGAATATATGAAAAAAGCTTTAGAAATATATTTGCAACTCCAGGCACTATAACGAAGGTTACAGGTAGTGGTCTTCAGGTGGCACAATGGGATGTGGAGAACGATAACCCATATCAGAAAGAAGATAATGCCTATAATAAGCTTTTCAAGGAAATCATACGTGAAGAATTTGAATTTGATAAAGTAAAACAGGCATACGCAGATAGCCTTAGACAACTGTCTGACAAAAATTCAATCATGAAACTGGGGGAACGGTATGCCACGAAAGAGAAAGAATATATAAAAAGGGATTCGCTAAATATCGTCATGTTTTTGGAGTTTCTTGAACAGAATAAATACAATCCTCCTTATGTCCAAAGATTGCATATCGTTTCCAGGAAGATTTTTCAGTATGATTTCCATAATCTAAGGGATAGAGCACGTACACTTCTGTATAAGATTCCAGCCATAGAAGCAAATAAGAAGTTGATAGCATCGTCTCTTGAACTTCTCTACCCAAAATATGACAAAATAAAGCAAGGTAATGTAATGCCAGACATTCCTTTCTACGACTGCGATAATAAGGAACATCATTTTAGCGAGTTCTATGGAAATGGCAAGTATAAGATAGTGGAGATTCACGGCAGACATTCTGGTAATTTCAAAGAATGGCGAGCAAAGGAGTGGCTTGATTATCTTCACGAAAACTATTCTGATAAGATAGATATTCTATTTTTCAATACTGATTCTTACAAGAATTGGAAAAAGTCAGGCGGAAACAAGAAAGCGAACAAGGATTGTGATCCGTGGATAGAATGGAGCGAACATAATAATGGTGTGGATCTCAAGGAGATATTCCGTGTTTATCATCCATTAGCTTTCTTTTCTCCAGATGGCAAGTTCCTTGGCATACGTCAGTTCTTTTCATTAAAGGACGGAATAGAAGAGTATCTGCCATTCGTGGATATTACAAAGGTGAAATAATCACTCTCGCATATGAAGTCAAAGGTATTTCTCCATTATCCGTAACTTCACAAATGATGTGGATGGTATTGCCCTTAGCATCTTCAGGAATTGTGATAGTAGCCTTAGAAGCGTCGTTATCATTGATGGTTATATTCTTATCATAACTTGAAGCCTCAGGCTGCATCCACCAAACGAAAGACAGTTTATTTCCTTCTGCATCCACCGACTTAGAAGCGTCAAGAGTTACCACTTCGCCAGCTTTAGCTGTTAGATTATAGGTGTTGGGTGATGGTTGCTTGCCATTGATAATCACGATTGGGTTCGTGTTTCCCCTACCCTCCTTAGCCCATTGCATACGAGCACAGAAATCATTCAGTTCGGCAGGATAGAAACGACGCTTATACCCTTCCGTTATGCCTCTCTGTGGCTCTTGCCAAGAAGTCCAGGCGTATGTAAGTGAATCGGCACACATACCGAACTTATGACATCCTGCCCATCCTGCCTGTGTCGGATCTTCAGGATCGTTGAGTCCGTTAGGCATAATATGTAGGAACGAAGGAGTATCGCCCTCTACACCCCATTTATAGTTTGGATAGATAGCCCCCAAGGCACCATGCCCTTGTATCATCTCCTGATGTTTCTTCCATTCCTGTTTACCAAGCTCACATTGCAGTTGCCATGTACCTTCGTCCCAGATAAACTTCAGGTCATCCTTAAATTCTCGGCGCATCCACATGTGTGAGCTATATGCACGATTCATTCGCATGGCATAAACCATATCCTGATCAGTTATGGTATAGACATGGAATTTATGAAGGAAGGCCTTCAACTGTTCTGGAGTACGTGTCTGCTGCACCTTCCAAATAGCCTGTGCGAGTGTGTTGCCACTTCCCCATGTCGCTACCCATATAGGACGTTCATCATCCTCGTCGGCAAGTTTTATAAGGAACTCACTCCCCTCTGTATCATTATCTTGGCCAATAATACCAATACCAGCTGTATGGCTGCCAGCCATACAGCGCGATTTTATATACTCCATGCTTGGCCAATAGCCTATTGTCTGCTTGCCGTTCTCCCTGTCAAGCGATAGGAAATCCTTCTGTTTTGAGCGTAGCATCAGCTTATGCACATCCTTGCCGTATGCTTCCACCACCTTGTCAAGATATTGCGTCCACTCCTTTGGATATGGATCACAGTTCCACCCTACAGTCGTCATTATCGCCTCAATCTCGAACATATCCGCGTAAGCCATAAGTCTAATGGCAGACTCCATATCATCAGGCTCCACATCACAGTCACCTATATCCGTCATCACCACGAGACGTGGTTTCAAAGACGAATTATGTTCTTCTGCAAGAACATTAGCAGACGACAATAATAATATTGATAACAAACAAGTTACGATTTTCTTCATAAGATTATAATTTAATCCACGTAGCCTTACGCCAAAGTGTCTCCATAGGACCACGCTGATGATTCTTGTCCCATTGCTTCAATATGATAATCTGAACTGTTATCATGACAATTCCGACTAATAGCGACCACGTTGCCCCAAGGTCATCGCAGAGCTTGAAGCCCCAGCCATAGAACAGAACTGAGCCGAATACAGATTGCATGAGATAGTTTGACAGACTCATTCTTCCGAAAAAGCATACATTACTCAGAATCTTGCAGAAAGGCTTCCAACGATACCACAGAAGCACTATGGCAGACACCTCAGAGAACAATATAAGCATATTCGTAATAGGCTTTGTCCATACACTAAAGCTACCCATATCCACGTTTGAGCCAATAAGGCACAATGGGAAACTGATAAACAATATCCAGAGCCATATACGAAGGTTATTGCTCTCGTTATAGAACAGGCGATGACGACCTACGAGTATTCCGAGGTAGAAGAATGCAAGTGTCTGTGTCAGACGACCTGCCCACAATGCCCAAGCCAAATTCGCAACATAAGCTATACGAACATTTGTTATTCCAGACTCCCAGAACGAGCCGTTAATGTTTGCTTCTGTAATTTTAGCACATTCAGCCCAAAGTTCATCTTCAGGAAACTTCCATCCAGATAAAAGACTGTATATCTCAACAGGTTGTGCAAGAAGGAATATGGTGATAGCCCATAGCCATCGTGTAGATAGATAGCCGGCAGGAATCATCAGTAGGCCGAGAGTAGCGTATGAGGTAAGAATATCACCATTATAGAAGAAGATATTGACCAATCCTATGATGAATAGTAACACCATTCGCCATGCAAAGCGCAGGGAAAAGTCCCTACCCTTCTGTTCCTGATTATCACGCATAATGAAGAAACTCACGCCAAAGAGCATGGCGAATATTCCATACATCTTGCTTGAAAGCAGAACCTCACATACTGAAAAGACTGTAGCATCAGTTGGCAATGCCATAGACTTGTCATCGAGAAATATATTGAAGTTCTCCAGACAATGAAATATAATGATACCCATCACGGCAATGCCACGCAGAGCATCTGCAATCTCAATACGCGAATTAGGTATTCCCTTTGTCTTGTACATGAAATTTAAAATCTTTTTGTTTAAGTTTAATGTGAATTCGACGACTTCATAATAACCCTATAGATGTAACTCCATTGCATGATTCTGGAATAAAATTAGCGACGATGATCAGAATATTTAATCAGAAAAATTTTGAATTTCTAGCATTTTCCTGAAATTTTTGTTCCGTAAGTAGCAACTAGCTGCTAAACCAACAAGTTTTTTTATTCATCGAACTTACTAAAATAAAAGTCCTTTAGTAGCAAGGGTTGATGAGCAGGTGCTTTGGTGACTGTATTCCTATAAATCATGTCCTACGAACCTGTGATGTGGCAATAGATCTTCACAGGACCACTAAGACCTGACGGCATTGGCTTCCAACGATCGTATTTGCGGTATTTGTAGTTGATGTTTACGATGTTTATATCATCGAACTTTCTCCATTTCACTCCCCTCCTATCCATATCTGCGCACACACCATGCACAGCCTACATAGACATTATTTATATAGACACGCGCAGATTCTCGTACATCACCGAGGTCGATAGCGCATTGGGTGTCAGGTGATAGGTGCTGAGGGTTGGATGGGAGGTCGAAGGTGGTTTCATACACACCTGTTCCCATCGTCACCTTAGCAGAATCGTTGTCAAGAGTCTCCCAAGTGCGGAGGGTGTCGATGTTGAAAGTCCCGTTGACCTTTGGAGCTTCCTCGATGAATGAGAGCTTCCAACCTTTGGAAATTGAAAATTGACAATTGAAAGTTGAAAATTTACTTTCTACATTCAACTTTTCACTTTCAACTTTTCCAGGTTCATTGAATGTCTGGAGTATCATTGACTGCCCTGAGCGGAGATTGACACGCACGCTTCCCCCCCCCTGTATCTCAGCTGCATATTTGTTGCCAGTGAGGGGATCAACCCACATTGCTTCCGTGAATCCTACGGTGAGATGCACTCTTGAATCCACATCGTTTGGCGTGAGGTTGGCAATGAAATAATGATAGCCTGCCTCGTTCTTGCGTCGGATGACCTTTAATCCAAGTTCATTACGCATAGGCTCCGGATTGCAGCAGCCTTCCATATCCTCGCGCTTAACGCCCATCAATATGCATGCACCCTGTGCCTTGAGCTGGGCGATATGGTTCTTGACAACCTCTGTCATTATGGTGCTGTCGCTTGGGATGATTAGACCGTTGTATGGTTGTCCGGCAGCCGTGACGAGCTTTCCATCCTTATATGAGGTGGTAAGAAGGAATTTCTCGCTGATATAGTCGCAGTCGTAGCCAGCCTTGTCAATATTGTTTACTGTTTCGGCAAACTCAGGTGCAAGTTCTCCCATCTTGTGAATAGAGAACTGCATGAGACGCTCACCATGAGTATCTTTTTTCCACATATCCCTGACTGGAAGGAGCACGAGGAAGTCATTGTCGGGCTTTCCCCATTGCAGGTATGTCTGGCAACGGTCAATGTATTTCATGAGTTCGGGAGCATCGCGCCAGATGCTGTTCGTTGGACTTATGTCAACGGATGCATAGAATTTCCATCCTGGCCAGGGATCATCCTTTGGAGAATAGCATGCGCCATGGAGATAGACATTATTGACACCTGCGCAGAACATGAGGTCGAGGTCGGGTTTCATCTGCGAGAGTGATGTACGGAAGTGCTCAGTGAGCCATGTGAAGGTCTCGCTCGACGTGAGTTTCTTGCCGTTGATATGCGAGGCAGAAGGCGCATATTTTAGCATGGAGAAGTCAGAATCGTTCTTTCGCGTATGTCTGGTGTCAGTACGTAATCCCTTGATACCGAAATTGGTAAGTCCGAAGCCTTCAATCTCTGGTATATCCACGGCAGAATAGCAGTCGATGAGGTTGGCTGGTGAACCGTGAGCCTGATTGCGGGTTATGGCACCATGGCTGTGTGCCCATTCCGTCCATGTCTGTGTGAAATTCTCAAAGATAAGATCTCCGAGAGTTTCGCGATAGTCGGACACTACCTTCACATCGCCATCAACGAGTTTGTCAATGTTGTCTTCGAGCTTATAGCCCCTGCGTTTCTCGAACTCAGGGAAGATCTCTGGGGTATAGTCAGCCCTGCTAACCTCGTAGGAATCATTGAAGAAGGTGTGAGGATATGGCGTGTTAGTCTTGACGAAGGCATCGCTGATATGCTTGAGATAGTTGAGCACCGCCTTCTTGCTGAAATGGTCAACGACAAAGCCTGTGCCACCGGGAGCAGCACGTTTTACGTTCATGATAGCCATGCGCTTCCACAGAGTGATGATGCGCCAGTCGCCCTTGGAAATCTTTTTCTTTTTGTCGAGAGGTTCGAGATAACCTTGTGCGTTCACGTTGAGACGCATGAACGCGTCGCCCTTACCATTGGACTGGCGATAGGCATAGACACCGATAAGCTGCTTGTCGCCTTTGAGGGTGTCAGGTTCTTCGATGAAAACGGAATCGTCAATCTGTATGAGTTCAGGCTTAGGCTGCTTGACTGAGAACTTACGGATTTGTGATGAATGGATAGTGGTATCGTTGACAAGGAGTCGTGAGGCTGTTTCTTCCATAGGCACCCATGGACCTCCAAACGGCCATCCTGTGCCTGTAGCCATATCAATCTGGATATTGTTTTTCTTGCCTTCCGACTGCACGAAACGCAGCATATCCATCCATTGTGGTGACAGGAATTCGATGTTGTTCTTATCGTTGTTGAGCACCCCATAAATAGGTGTTATCTCCACGGCTCCTATTCCGCAATCTGCAAATTGCTTCATGCTCCATGAGATATTCTCCTTGTCGAGTGCCGAACCCATCCACCACCATCTCACTCCAGGCTTCGTTGTCTCGGTGCTCTGGGGCTGAATTTGAGCGAATGCGGATGCTGCAAGTAGCAAAGAGACTATTGATACAGAAAAAGTCTTTTTTTGCATTGTATATTTAGGATAGTACTTTTATAATTAGTTATTACTCATGATGATACGGCTCACCCTTGATAATGGTGCAAGCGCGGTAAATCTGTTCCGTGAACACGAGGCGAACCATCTGGTGCGAGAAGGTCATCTTTGATAGACTGATCTTTTCGTTTGCCCTCTGATACATGGCATCAGAGAAACCATAGGGACCGCCTATAATGAAGATGAGACGGCGCACTGTGGCATTCTTTTGCTCTATCCATCGTGCGAACTCCACGGAACGGAAATCCTTTCCGTGCTCATCAAGAAGAACCACATGGTCGGAAGGTTGCAGCTTTGCAAGCACCATCTCACCCTCGCGTTCCTTCTGCTGGGTTTCGGAAAGAGCCTTGGTGTTCTTTAGTTCAGGAATGACCGTTATCGAGAATGGCATATAATGGCTGATTCTTGACGTGTAGTCGTCTATACCTGCCTGAAAATGCTTATCGTTAGTTTTACCAATTAATATAAGTTCTGTCTTCATTAAGAGATTTAGTTTCAGTTTTGGCATGCAAATATAGTAAAAAAACTGCTTTTTACCAAACAAATAGGTAAAATCATTGGTATTTTTGAAAAAAAGAGTTCATTTCCTTCATTTTATGAAATCTTTTTTCTACTTTTGTAGTCATAATCGTAATTTAAAATTATTCATCTAATATACTAAAAACAAACAAATGGCAAACAACGCAGAACTCGTTGCCCAGTGCCGTGCTAAGGCACAAGAGTGGCTATCCCCTTCTTTCGATGAGAAGACACGCGCAGAAGTACAGGCTCTCCTTGACAATGAAGACCCAAGTGAACTCGTAGATGCTTTCTATCAGAATCTTGAGTTTGGTACAGGTGGTCTCCGTGGTACTATGGGTGTCGGTACAAACCGTATGAACAAATATATTGTGGCAATGGCTACACAGGGCTTCGCTAACTATGTATTGAAGTCATTCCCTGGACGCAAGGATCTTGCAGCAGTAGTAGGTCATGACTGCCGTAACAATGGTCGCGACTATGCTGAGACCGTTGCTGCTATCTTCACAGCCAATGGCATCAAGGCTTATCTCTTCGAGAGCCTCCGCCCTACCCCAGAGATTTCTTTCGCTATCCGTCAGCTTGGCGCACAGTGTGGCGTAAACGTGACTGCTTCTCACAACCCTAAGGAGTACAACGGCTACAAGGCTTACTGGGAGGATGGTGCTCAGGTGCTCATGCCACACGATACCGCTATCGTGGAAGAAGTGAAGAAGGTGAAAATCGAGGATGTGAAGTGGGATCTTAATCCAGACCTTCTCCAAATTATCGGCGGTGAAATGGACTTCGACTATATGCAGGCTGTAAAGGAAGGTATGGTGGATCAGGATGTAATCCTTCGTAATAAGGATCTGAACATCGTTTATTCTGCTATGCACGGCACAGGTCGTGTGCTCGTTCCATTATGTCTCCGCTCTTGGGGCTTCCAGAACATCAACGTAGTGCCAGAGCAGATGGTTGTTGACGGCAACTTCCCAACTGTTGTTTCTCCAAACCCAGAGAATCCAGAGGCTATGACTCTTGGTATCAAGCTTGGAACAAAGCTCAATGCTGACCTCGTAGTTGCTACCGACCCTGATGCAGACCGTCTCGCTATCGTATGCCGCAATGCAAAGGGCGAGTGGCAGATTCTCAACGGAAACCAGACAGCTTGCATGTTCTATTGGTACACTATCAAGAACAAGAAGGCTCTCGGACAGCTCAAGCCATCTGACTTCATGGTTAAGACTATCGTGACTTCTGAGCTTATCGCTAAGATTGCGAAGGCAAACGGTGTGGAATGCTTCGATGAATACACAGGCTTCAAGTGGATTGCATACCGCATCCGTGAGAATGAGGGCAAGCGTCAGTATATCGGTGGCGGTGAGGAGTCATTCGGCTATCTGCCATACGACAAGGTTCGTGATAAGGACGCTCCTGCTTCTATCTGCTTGATCTGTGAGATTGCAGCATGGGCAAAGGATCAGGGCAAGACATTGTTCGACCTTCTTCTCGACATCTATAAGGAGTTCGGTTTCCAGAAGGAGACAACTATCAATGTTGTTAAGCCTGGCAAGTCTGGTGCTGATGAGATTAAAGCTATGATGGAGAACTTCCGTCAGAACCCACCTCAGACAATTGCTGGTAGCAAGGTTGTTACTATCAAGGACTACAAGGTATTGAAGCGCACAGACAATGGTGTCGTTTCTGACTTCGAGATGCCAACAACAAGCAACGTGCTCCAGTGGTTTACAGAGGACGGATTGAAGGTTAGCGTTCGTCCTTCAGGTACAGAGCCTAAGATCAAGTTCTACTGCGAGGTTCCAGTTCCAGGACAGTTTGACGGTGACTATGTTGCTGCAACTGCCAAGGCTGATGCTCGTGTAGAGGAAATCAAGAAGGATCTCGGTTTGTAATTAGTCCATCATAAAAACAAACTATAAAACCGCGTGCCCGGCATCTGCAATATATTGCGGTGCCGGGCTTTTTTTTATTTGTTTCTTGAAAAAAGATGAAGAAAATTTCAAATGGTATATTAGAGATTTCCGTTGAAGAGCATGGTGCAGAACTTTCGAGCATCAGATTTAACGGAAGGGAATATCTGTGGGGAGCTTATCCTGAATTTTGGAAACGCCACTCTCCTGTGTTGTTCCCGATTGTAGGTAGTGTGTGGAATGGCAAGTACACATCGCATGGTGAGACTTTCCAAATGGGACAGCATGGACTTGCACGCGATATGGACTTTCTGCTTATCAAGGAGAAGGCTGATTATCTGGAATATGAGTTGAAATCATCAGAGGAAACTTTGGGCAAATACCCCTATCCTTTTATTCTCCGCATTGGCTATAAGATTGAGGGTAAGAGCATTACAGTTATTTGGAAGGTTGAGAATCCTACGTGTAAGGATATGTATTTCCAGATTGGTGCTCATCCTGCATTCTATTGGTCTTTTCTTTCTGCTGAGACCATAGAGAATGGTGTTGATGCCATGAATACGGAACTCGCAAAGAGCGATGACAGGGGCTATTTCTATTTCCCGGAAAAGCCAACGGAGATAGTTCGTACTCTCATCACGGAAGGCGGTTGTGTGGATATCGAGAAAAAACAGAGTCTGAAGGTAGCAGACGGTTATTTGCCTCTTACCACGGAGACTTTCAATCATGATGCTCTTGTACTTGAGCATGATCAGGTGCATGAGATTACTCTTTGTGATAAGGATAAGAAGCCTTATCTCACACTCTCTTGGGATGCTCCTTTGGTCGGACTTTGGTCACCACCAAAAAAGAATGCCCCATTTGTCTGCATCGAACCGTGGTATGGTCGTGCTGATCGCGCTAATTTCAATGGTAGTTTCGAGGAAAAGGACTGGATTCAGCATCTTGAAGGAAATGGAAAGTTTGAGGTGAAATATACGATAACGATAAATTAAAGTCAGTTTGATGAACTTAAAATAAAATGCATCACCGATGCTTGGCTTTGGAACAAAAAACATTGGTGTCCTCTTTTGCGGATACCAATGTTTTTTGTTCATTTATTTTATGGCAAGATAGTTACCTTTTCAATGATTTGGCTTTCACTTCATCAGCCTTTGCCTTTAGTGTCAATTCCTCTTTCTTTATAGGATCTTCTTCAAATTCTGCCATGTCTTGATAGAATTTAGCCCTATTTCCGTATGCAAGTGCATTATCAGGCTCCAGTTCAATTGCTTTGTCATAATCAGCCAATGCACCTGCTTTGTCATTTATCTTCAATTTAAGAGTGCCACGACCAATATACACAATTGCTGCAGGTGCAATCTCTATTGATATGTCAAAATCCTTTATCGCCTCTGAGAACTCATTCTTATAGTATTTCTGAATGCCACGATTATAGTATGCAAGTGCGAAACTTGGATTCAATTCAACTGCCTTATTATAGTCGGCAATTGCAGCGTCATAATCATGTAGATTTGATTTCAGAATACCACGACAATAGAATGCAACTGCATCATTTGGATCATGCTCAATGGCAGCGTCATAGTCTATCATAGCTCCGCGATAATCTTCTAATTCTGATTTCAAGTTGCCACGGTTACAATATGTGAGTGCATAGTCAGGATCTAACTTAATCGACTTGTCATAGTCTTTCATAGCTCCCTTATTGTCACCCAATTCTTTTTTTAGCTTGCCTCGGTTGCAATATGTAAGCGCATGGTGTGAATCTGCTTTAATCGCCATGTCATAGTCATTCATTGCACCATTGGTATCTCCCATTACTGCTTTTATATTGGCGCGTTCACAATATGCATCTGCACTATTAGGATCTAATTCTATCGATTTGTCATAATCCTTCATTGCACCATCAATGTCACCGATTGTCTTTCTTAGAATACCTCGATTATAATATGCAAGTGCAAAATCTGGAGATAACTTAATGGCTTGCTCATAGTCTTGCATAGCACTATTAAAATCATTCATTTTTGATTTCAGAAGACCGCGATTATTATATGCCAATGCATTATCTGGATGCAAGCCTATAGCTCTGTCAAAGTCTTTCATGGCACTATCCTTATCATCATTCTGTATTTTCAGAAGTCCACGATGGATATATGCGTCTGAATCGTATGGATTAGATTCAATCGCATGATTGTAGTATTCCATGTTTTTATCCATGTCCACTTTCACATCGCCCTTTTCCTTTTTAAGGTTTTTCCGTAAGAACTCGAATATCTTCATCGTATTTTTGTGGATTAAATTATACATTAATAATATAGTCTCTGGAAATACTCGAAAAACAGCATATCGATTTCTTTCATGCAGAGATATTCATTTTGTTGCAAAGATAAATAAAAAAATGCAAAATATAGCATAGTATTGCAAAAAAAATGATAATATATGCTTTTTTTATTTTATTGATTCTTCCTACGGACGGAAAATTTGGTATTTTATAGGCAAAAATGCTAATTACCACAACCTTGCAAGATAATCGTAATGTTCTCCTTCTGCTATCAACTCTGCATGAAGTCCGTTGGCTTCAGCAATTGTAGAGAGTAAAGGAAAATCAATATAGAGCCAGTCGAAAGGCTCTCCTTCTATATTCTTATACACCATTTGATAATCAACCTCTCCGTAATAATTTGCGTTGAGGTCTATATCGAAAGAGCCGTCTTCATTCTCATAGATATACTTAATGTCAGAGGAATCAATAAGTATCTGCCCATCGGAAGCAAGGAGTTCCTTAAGGCGTTTGAACAGCTTTGGGAGATTACTTATCTTTCCTGCAATTCCTGTACCATTCATCAGCAAGAGAATCGTTTCAAACTCTCCTTTGAACCTATCGTCGAAAATATTGGCACACTGTACATTACTAATGCCACGTTTAAGCATAGCCTCGCAGCTCAGAGGCGAGATATCAATAGCCGTAACATCCTTCTTCTGCTTCTGTAGTGCGAGGGTATGACATCCTGCCCCTGCTCCGACATCAAGAATCCTTCCCTTGGCTAAATCGAGTGCCTTACGTTCAAGCAAGGGCATATCGTGCTGGCTGCGGAAGAGATGTGATACGGGCATCTCATCTTCTTCAAACATGGAAGACAATATGCGGAGGGTATCAGCCTTGCCTGTGGTAAGATAGTCAAGAATTGCAGCCCCCATCGGGTCTTTCTCTTTGGACAATGTTCGAATTTCCATTTATAATGCACAGTTAATGTAAAAGCCCGTCATCATTACGATGACGAGCCTCTACTATTTATTCTTAGATTGGTTGGATTTACTTACGATAGTCAGCCAGATCATCAGCAGAAGCACTCATTACGAAACTGTAATGACGCTCAATCTCTGATGCTGCATAACGGTTGTAAACTTTTGCAGACTCATTGAAGAGCTCTGGAGCCCTGCTTGCATCACCGATAAGAAGGAGTGACATGATGATATCGGCAGCCATCTCGTAGAGGTGACGGATAACGAAATCCTTGAATTCATCGTTCTTCTGAGCGTTAACGTAAGCAACAGCCTCGTTGTACTTCTCAGCCATCTTAGCGCACTTCTCCTTGAGTGGTAGATACTCTGCAGCACACCAGTCCTCTGTACCTATGCTTGCTGGAGCCTGACCAGTCTGAAGCATATCAGCAATAACTGTGCCATAGAAGCCGTTTGTTATGTAACGACCAGCAGCAACAGTCTGAAGCTGTGTTGTACCCTCATAAATAGAAAGGATACGAGCATCACGATAGAGACGCTGACAAGCATACTCAAGCATGAAGCCAGAACCGCCATGTACCTGAATGCCGTCGTATGTGTTCTGGTTAGCATACTCTGAAGTCATACCCTTGGCAACTGGAGTGAAGGCATCAGCAAGCTTAGAGAATGTCTTGCACTCTGCACGCTCCTCTGGAGTGAGTTTGCCACCCTCTGCCTTACGCTCGCGCTCGATGTCCTCAAGAATCTTATACACATCAACGTAACGGCTTGTAGCATAGAGCAATGAGCGTCCTGCATCAAGCTTTGCTTTCATGATTGCAAGCATATCATAAACAGCAGGGAACTCGATTATTGCCTTACCGAACTGCTTACGATCCTTAGCGTATGCAAGAGCCTCGTTGTATGCCATCTGAGATACACCAGTACTCTGACCTGCGATACCAAGACGAGCACCGTTCATCAAGCCCATTACATACTTGATAAGACCGAGCTTACGATCACCGCAGAGTTCTGCCTTTGCATTCTTATATACAAGCTCACAGGTTGGTGAACCATGGATACCGAGCTTATTCTCAAGACGACGAACATCAACACCACCCTGATTTTTGTCATAGATGAACATAGAGAGACCACGACCGTCGTGTGTGCCTTCCTCAGAACGTGCAAGTACGAGGTGAATGTCAGAGTCACCGTTAGTGATGAAGCGCTTACAGCCATTCAGACGCCAGCAGTCCTCCTTCTCGTCGTATGTTGCCTTGAGCATAACGCTCTGAAGGTCAGAACCTGCGTCTGGCTCTGTGAGGTCCATTGACATTGTCTGTCCCTCGCATACACGTGGCACATAACGCTGACGCTGATCCTCATTGCCGAACTCATAGAGAGTCTCGATACAATCCTGAAGTGACCAGATATTCTCGAAACCTGTATCTGCTGTGGCTACCATCTCGTTGATAGCACCATAAACAACCATTGGGAAGTTAAGACCGCCGTAACGACGAGGCATTGTAACACCGTTAAGACCAGCCTTGATTGTAGCATCAAGATTTTCGTATGTCTTTGAAGCGTAAATCATGCGGTTGTTCTCAAGGTGAGGACCTTCCGCATCAACAGCCTCTGCATTTGGTGCAACGACATTAGCCATTACGTCACCTGCAAGTTCGAGCACACGCTCATAGTTGTCCATAGCATCCTCGAAGTTCTCTGGAGCATAGTCATACTTATCCTTGTCGGCGAAATTACGTTCTTTCAGTTCTACAATATGCTTAATCAGCGGATGTGTGAGGTAGAACTTGATATTTGGATTGTCTGTATAGAAATTTGCCATTTTACTTGTTATTCTCCTTATAATACTTAATCAGCTTTGGAACTACCTCTTCCACTGTGCCATTGATTACATAGTCAGCAATTGTGTTGATTGGTGCATCAGGATCGCTGTTTACAGAGATGATGATACCTGCGTCCTGCATACCTGCGATATGCTGAATCTGACCAGAGATACCGCAAGCGATATATACCTTTGGACGAACGGTTACACCTGTCTGACCAATCTGACGGTCATGGTCAATCCAACCTGCGTCAACAGCAGCACGAGAAGCGCCTACTTCTGCGTGAAGTTCCTTTGCAAGTTCGAAAAGCATGTCAAAGCCTTCCTTTGACCCAACGCCGTAACCTCCTGCTACAACGATAGATGCACCCTTGAGGTTATGCTTTGCCTGTTCTACGTGACGGTCGAGAACCTTTACTACATACTCTGTCTCAGGTACGTACTTTGCAACGTCGTGACGGATAACCTCTGCCTTGTAGTTCTCATCAAGAACTTCTTTCTTCATCACACCCTCACGAACAGTTGCCATCTGTGGGCGATGCTCTGGGTTTACGATGGTAGCAACGATATTACCGCCGAATGCAGGACGGATCTGATAAAGCTGCTGTTCGTAGTGCTTGTTCACGAGTTCACCAGCCTCATTCTTCACCTTCATGTCGAAGTCGCCAATCTCAAGTTCTGTACAGTCGGCTGTAAGACCGCTGAAGAGAGCAGAACTTACACGAGGACCGAGGTCACGACCGATAACGGTAGCACCCATGAGACAGATCTGTGGCTTCTCTTCCTTGAAGAGATTAACAACGAGAGCAGTGTGAGGATTTGATGTGTAAGGGAAAAGTCCCTCTGCATCAAAGATATGAACCTTATCTACACCATATTTAATAACCTGATTCTCAACACCGTTAAGGCCAGAACCAGCAATAATACATTCCAACTGAACGCCAAGAGTATTGGCAAGCTTGCGACCCTTAGTAAGGAGTTCAAGAGCAACATCCTTAACGGTTGTGCCTTCAATTTCGCAATATACAAATACGTTATTCATAATTTCAAATTACGAATTACGAATTACGAATTACTTTTTTACCTTTTTCCCTTTCAGGACAAATCTGGTAATTAGTAATTTGTAATTAGTAATTATTACTATCCAATAATCTTCTCGTTAATAAGTTCTACCATAAGGTTGTTGATGTCCTCGTCAGAACCGGTAAGTGTACGTGACTCCTTTGCCTTGAACACGATGTTCTTAACAGCCTTCACGTTGGTTGGAGAACCTGCCTTACCAATCTGCTTTGGATCGCAGTCGATATCGGCAGCACCCCACTGTGTGATGTCGAGATATGGCTTACGGGCAATAAGCTCTGCGTATGCCTCCTGTTCCTCTGCGCTACGCTCAGCAGCAACAGTTGCCTTCTTGTACTTCATAACGCGCTTAGCGTTGCGAGGACGGCAAGGAGCAGCACTACCGTTAACTGTAACAACGAGTGGAAGTGGAGCCTCTACAGTCTCTACTCCACCGTCAATATGACGCTTGATGACAATCTTTTTTGCAGCCTCATCGAGAGAAAGAATCTCCTCAGCGTATGTAACCTGAGTAAGACCGAGCTTCTCGGCAATCTGTGGACCAACCTGAGCGGTATCACCATCAATAGCCTGACGACCACCGAGGATAATGTCAAACTCACCGATTTTCTTGATTGCCTGTGCGAGGGTGTATGATGTAGCAAGTGTATCAGCACCACCAAGAGGACGGTCTGTTACTACATAGCCCTTGTCTGCGCCACGATAGAGAGCTTCGCGGATAACTTCAGCAGACTTAGGAAGTCCCATTGTTACGACAGAGATAGTAGAACCAGGGAACTGCTCCTTGAGGCGGAGAGCCTGCTCAAGAGCAGATAGTAGAACCAGGGAACTGCTCCTTGAGGCGGAGAGCCTGCTCAAGAGCATTGAGGTCCTCTGGGTTGAAGACTGCTGGCAACGCAGAACGATTGATGGTTCCTTCTGGAGTCATCGCATCTGGACCTACGTTGTGAGTGTCAGGTACCTGCTTGGCAAGTACAACAATTTTCAAACTCATTAGATTTTACTTTTGTTTAAGTTATATTGTTATTGTTACTTTTCAAAAAACGATGCAAAGATAATAAAAATTATCTGGAAAACAAAGAGAAAATGCCTAAAAGATTTCTAAAATAACATTAAAAATGAGCCTATACTCATACGAAGCTCTTATGTTACTCTTTTGTAACTCTTATGTTGCTCTTATCTGGAATGGGGCTTACAACGGATTTACAGTGGACCTGCAACGATAGAAGCCTTTCACGTAAACATAAAAATCATATACTATAATAGAAAACACTTAGTAAGTGATGGGAAATGTAAATTTCCTCTTTGGCAATCATTTGATAATATTATATCCACCCCAAGTACATGCAAGTCCAAGTACAAGACTTGCAACCATATATGAAAGCGCAACAATTAGCTGTCCACCCTTCAGCATGAAGAAATTCTCGTTCATGAATGTGGAGAACGTGGTGAAGCCTCCGCAGAAACCTGTAGTTAGCAACAGTTTCGTCTGCGTGTCTCCAGGAGAAAGCTTTGTTAGTAATCCAAGAAGAAAGCATCCAAGAAGATTACAAATCAATGTGCCGTAAGGATGTTGACCGTTTAACCAACTGCTTAGTGCCCAACGACAGACACCTCCAAGGCCGGAGCCGAGAAAAATCATGCAAGTATAAACAAACATTTACAATATACATTTTGATTGAAAAATGAAAAGTGAAAAATAGACAATGGATAATACTAATTTCTGCAATCTGTATTTTCTCATTTTTAATTTTTCACTTTTCATTTATGATTAGAACTGCTCCAGAATAGCAATCCTCTTTGCTGTGTCTGGATGTGTGGCAAACAGACCAGAGAAGAAACTTGAAATACCTTCAGCAAACGACTGAGGATGTATGATGAAAAGCTGTGCCACATCATCGCGTCCTACGTTCTGAAGTCCCGGATTACCGCTAATCTTACGCAAGGCAGAGGCAAGGGCAAGAGGATTGCCACATAGCTCTGCACCTCCGGCATCAGCCATATATTCACGCTTTCTGGAAATGGCAAAGCGGGTAACCATCGTGAAGAAATAGCCCACAAAGCATATCACGGCAGCAATACCGAGTATGGCAACAATACCAAGTCCGTTGTTCTTCTCGTTCCTGTTTCTATTTGACAGAGACCCCCAAAGGAGATTACGCTGGAACATATTCCAGACGAGAGAAGAAAGAGTGGCGAGAATACCCACGAATACAATACTCGTAATCAGAAGTCGGGTATCATGGTTACGGATATGCGTAAGCTCATGACCTATAACGCCTGCAAGTTCCTCGTCGTCAAGAAGATTCAGGAGTCCTGTTGTTACGGTAACGGTATATGAATTCTTGTCAATACCAGAGGCAAAGGCGTTAAGCTGTGGATCGTCAATTACATTGATCTTCGGCATATCCATACCACATGCCATAGTGAGATTTTCAACGATGTTATACACACGTGGGTTCTCCCTACGCTCAAGTGATCGGGCACCTGTTGCGTGCTTCACCATTGAAGTGTTGCCGAAATATGCAATAGTGAACCACACTCCCACTCCACCTACAAGCCAAGGTGCAGCCTGAGTGAACGACATGTTGACCACCTCTGGCTCCATGAAATGCTGTACCTCGCCATACTGGTCGTATGTTCCGTTGCCGAAATAGTTCAAGGCTGCAATGAACACCCATAGCATAGCCAAGAGTATGCATGGGAAAGCGATGAGCAACAGCACACTAAGCTGGTTGTTGCGTGTGATTTGTGTCTGAAGTCCTACGTATTTCATTTAGAACTTGATCTCTGGAGCCTTTTCGTGAGCAGCACGGTCGTTTGCTGGAATCTCGAACATTGGTTCTTTCTTAAAGCCAAACATACTAGCGATGATGTTGCTAGGAAAACTTTGAACGGCATTATTCAGTTCCTTTGTAGCAGAGTTGAAGAAGCGACGAACAGACGCAAGCTTGTTCTCGATGTCAGAAAGCTCATTTTGCAATTGGAGGAAGTTCTGGTTAGCCTTGAGTTCTGGATAAGCTTCTACTGCCACACGAAGACCTGAAAGAGCTGCACCAAGAGCATTATCAGCTTGAACGCGGTCGTTGATAGATGTAGCGTTCATACAAGCAGAACGAGCGGCTGTTACCTTCTCAAGAAGCTCACGCTCGTGGGTGGCATATCCCTTTACAGTTGCAACCAACTGTGGTACGAGATCGTAACGCTGCTTGAGCTGAACATCGATATTTGCAAATGCGTTCTCGCGGTTGTTACGAAGCTTTACGAGGTTGTTGTACATGCTGATGAGGACCAAAGCGATGATCAATACAGCTACGATAACGATAATAGTTGTCATGTTAGTATGAATTATAAGCCCCTCACCCGTCCTTCGGACACCCTCTCCCAAAGGGGGCGAGGGAAAATATACATTTTTAGGTTAATGGGGAATGGTTAATTAATTATTAATATCTTATTTAAATCTCTTAATCTCTTCCAGAAAAGGGCGCAATGTCATAAGGAATCGCGATTTCCTCACAACATTGCGCCCAATGTTTCTTTGTTAAGGAAGTGGTCTCTTACTTCTTCTCCTCTGCTGGAGCTGCAGGAGTTGCAGCAGGAGCCTGCTGAGCGTCAGCTGCTGGTGCAGCACCGAAGCCCTGAACATTGTTAGGGTTTGTTGTGCTCTGCTCAGTAGCAGCCTTCTCGATAACGCTGCCCTCAGTAGCAGCACTTGGAGCTACGTAAGCACAGATAACGCTGATAACAACCATAGCAGCAGCGAGAGTCCAAGTAGTCTTCTCGATGAAGTTTGTTGTCTGGCGAACGCCAAATGAAGAGTTTGCGCTACTGAAAGCGCTGGCGAGACCACCGCCCTTTGATTCCTGGATAAGTACGATACCAATCATACATAATGATGCCAGGACAATCAGAATTACGAATAAAATGTACATTTTTTGTTTTTAAATTATAATTTAATGATTTGTTGTTTATCTTCTTTATTCTAATATCACAACACATTTACTTCTCGATTTTCTGCCCGCTGTTGACGATAAGTTTCTCGAGAAAACGTATTTGATCTGCAAAGTAAGCATTTTTTTTTGGAATATTCAAATTTAAACGCTTAATAATTTCTAAAGCCTTCAAATATTTGCCTTGTTTTATGTAAATTCCTGCCAAAGTCTCGGTTAGATACTCTTCTTCAGGCAATTTCTCACTATCTTCCGGTTCTGTGGAAACTTCCGGTTTGTACTCCGGCTTGTCTTGCAAGTTGAAGCCGTCTCCTTCGATGAATGTGTCAATAAGACTCTGGCCTTTCATCTCAGGCTCATAGGTCTCTTCCTCGCTGGTTTCTTCCTCAAAGTCGGTAGCAATGAGATATGAGATATAATCTATGGTGGCATCAGCAGCAGTAGGCTTTCTGTGGTGTACCTTCTCTTCTGTCTTTTCGTTTTCTGTCTCCTCCGCATCAGCCGGAATTGACGAAAGGAAGTTATCGATAAGAGAAACTGTACGGTTACCTTCTGGTATCTGTACTTGTGGACGCTTTGGCTTGTAATGATTAGCCTCTACGAGATTGAATATCACCCTGCGGTCTGTGATATATGCAGCGGCACGGCGTAATTCCTCATCAAAAGTGGGATCATGAAGCAGATACAGATTCTGGAGCATAAGCAGACGAGCCGTCTGATAGAACGGATACAACGCTATCAGACTTCGCAGGTCATAAAGGGTCTCCTTATTGAGCTGCTCTGGATGTTTTATGAGTTCTGTTATATTCAATCCTTTAACTAAATTACAAATTACCTATCTACTTTCTACTATCTACTTTACTCTTTACGCTCTTTTACCAATTCGCCACAGTTGCATTGAAAATCTGGTCACAGATATCCTTGCACATCTGCGTTACGAGTTCATCCTGAACGGCATTAAGACTTTGCTTGCTATCATAAGTGGTCGTGGCGGTAAATGATTTCTCAAAGTCCTCGGAATGGTTCACGTTATTGGTGAAACGGACATTCACGGTCATTGAGAGCTCTGTCTGGGCAGAATATCCATCAGCAGCAACAGATTTGTTTCTCTGCTGATACTGCGTTATCTCGCCCTCAATCTTCAAGTCTCCGTTACGACGCACCTGAGACAGACGAGTATTGTTTGCAAACTTATCCTTCAGCTCGTTGTTGAACATCGGCCCCATCGGTCCCCAAACGTATGAGGAGCGGATTGGGAAGTCCGCAATCTGTATTGTCTTTGTCTTTGTATAGTCGATGCTGGAAGCATTGAACTTGTATATGCCGCAAGAAACAAGGGTTGTAAGCGTTACGATTGCGCAAACCGCAAGACATAATATATAATAAGGAGTCTTAATCTTCATTGAGCCCATACTGTTTAATCTGTCTGTAAAGTGTGCGGTCTGATATTCCCAGTTCGGCAGCCGCTTTTTTCCTGTTGCCACCGTTGCGATCAAGTGCCTTCTGCAAGAGGGTACGGCGTACATCGGTTATGTTGAGAACCTCTGGCTCCTGAACCTCCTCTGCAACGGCATATTCCATTTGTTGTGCAGTTGGAGTATATTGCTGTCCTTGCTGCATATTAGGCACATAGCCCTGCGGAATCTGCTGGGTGTTAGCTGAATATCCCGGCATCTGTTGTGGCATCGTAGCCTGATTGTCGAGCTTGTCACGAAGTCCGTTAAGTTCACGACGCAAATCGCTGACATTGCCCTTCAGATCGTAGAGAATCTTATAGAGCAGTTCACGCTCACTTTCGTATGAATGACTATCGCCCGAAGAAAGCGGAGCAAGCATTGTGCTCTCTGGATCAACAGGAATAAACTTCTTCAGTTCTTCCTCATCCACCATTCTTTCTCTACACAAAACGGACATCTGCTCTGTGATATGCTTGAGCTGACGGATGTTTCCCGGCCACTTATACTTCATCAGCATAAGCTTTGCGCCATCTGTCAGTTCGATGCGAGGCAAACGATACTTCTCTGCCATCTGCATGGCAAACAAGCGGAAAAGCAGTACAATATCATTACCACGGTCACGCAAAGGTGGCATCTGAATAGGAATGGTATTAAGTCGATAATACAGATCCTCACGGAAACGCCCCTCGCTTATTGCCTTACGTACATTTACGTTTGTAGCGGCCACGATGCGCACATCGGTCTTTCTTATTGCCTGACCGCCTACGCGAATATATTCACCTGTCTCAAGTACACGAAGAAGCCTTGCCTGAGTAGCCATAGGAAGCTCTCCAACCTCATCAAGGAAGATAGTGCCCTTGTTGGCAATACCGAAATATCCTTCGCTCTCGCCTACTGCACCTGTGAAAGCACCTTTCTCGTGTCCGAAAAGTTCAGAGTCTATAGTGCCTTCTGGTATTGAACCGCAGTTGATTGCGAAGTAACGCTCATGATGTCGTGGTGACAAATCGTGAATGACACGTGGAATAATCTCCTTACCCACTCCACTCTCACCTTCTATGAGGACGGAGAGGTCTGTGGATGCCACCTGAATAGCAACATCCAGAGCTCGGTTCAAAGCATCGCAGTTGCCCACGATGTTATACCTGCGCTTTATGTCCTGAAGTTCAACGGTCTTCATATCGTAAGAATTACTAATTACTTGATTTAGTAATTATTAATTATGAATTACTAACTTCCTTGTTCTCTTCTTTCTTTTCAGAGTCTGTCTTGCTTTCCGAAGCCTCACCCTTTGGAGCAGACTCCTTCTGTTCGCCATCCTCTGGACGCTTCTTAACAGCAAAGCGAACCTTCTCGCCATCCTCGCGACGCTCGTGATACATCTTTGGCAATGGGTTTGCATATGGAAGGTCGAAGAAATAGCGACTACGATACACATCAATACATGTATAGATAGCCTCACGGAATGAATCAACGGTGGCTTTATTATCGCCGTCAATCTTCACCGGAGAGATCACCAGTGGAGCTATGCCGGCAGCTAATGCTATTCCGTTTCCATCATACATGGAAAGGAATGGAGCCTGGGCCTGTTCGCGTGTCATGGTCAGAACTGCATCAAAGTCAAGATGCTTGCCTGACTCAAAGAAATCAGCGTATGCGTAAGGACCGAACACAGGAATACCAGTATTCACGAGTTTGCTTACAGCTGGAGCGATAACCTTTATCTCAATAGATTCCTCGTCTGGCTTTATCTCTGGGTTTAGTGAAAGGATAGCCACACGTGGATTGTCCTGACGGAGATCGCGTCTCAATGTGCTGTGCATGACGCGTGCCTTTGTCTCAATGCTATCTGTCGTAATGTTAGCGATGTCATTGCTTTCAGCCACCACGTATGCCACACACAACTGATTGGTGCACATCAATGGTATAGCCTTTATGTCGTTCTCCTGACGCTTTATCACTTGATTTGGAATAACGGCATTACGAAGCTGGTTCGTAACCTCCCTCGACATTGGCACCACGATGAAAGCATCAAACAAGTCTGCCTCATACTCCTTCTTTGCTACTTCGACGGCATTACGCCCTGTGATATCCACGAAGTTGAGGGCATCGGGATCTGCCTGTGATGCGTTGCCTACTACCAGAGCATTATATCTTATCTGCAAGCGACTGCTTTCCTGCTTGAGCATATGCAAAGAGCCATACACCACAGGAGTGAATATCTCCAGTATCTCAGGCTCGAAGAAAGCCTCAAGTATGAGATCGTGAGCATTGGCGTTATTCTCGTCAAGCACTATAGCTATGCGTATTTTCCTATTTAATTCTTTCATATATCTTTTTCGTACTCAGCAACCCGCAGGCAGCAAAAATATCCTGCCCTCGTGATGCCCTTATTGTGGTAAAGATTCCATGCTGTGTGAGATAGTCGCGCAGCACCTCCATTTTCTTCTCGTCGGAGGTTTTCAAAGGCGCATCAGGTATCTGGTGGAACCTTATCAGATTAATTCTGCAATCCAAGCCCTTCAGCAGATTAACTATTGCACGAGCGTGAGTCATAGAGTCGTTCAAACCGTCAAAGACGATGTACTCAAATGACAGTCTTCTCTGATGCGAGAAGTCATATTGCCTTAGCAGTTCCACTACCTCCTCAATGCCCATACCCTTCTGTGCCGGCATCAACGTGGCACGCTGTTCTGGAATTGGGGAATGCAGACTTATTGCCACGTGACATTCGCTCTCGTCAAGGAATCGCTTCAGTTTATTGCGAACTCCCACGCTGCTCACCGTTATTCTCTTCGGGCTCCACGCATACCCCCATTCTGCCGTCAGCACTTCAGTTGCACGAAGCACGTTATCGAGGTTATCCATTGGCTCTCCCTGTCCCATAAACACGATGTTTGTCAATCGTTCAGCTTCAGGAAGGGAATAAATCTGATTGAGAATGTCAGCAGCCGTGAGCGAACCTTCAAATCCTTGTTTGCCTGTCTGGCAGAAAAGGCAGTTCATCTTGCAACCCACCTGACACGAAACGCACAACGTGGCGCGATCCTTATCTGGAATGAAGACGGTCTCAACGAACTTGCCCGAAGCCACGGGGAACAGATACTTGATTGTACCGTCAACAGAATGTTGGGCGTCAATATTCTCCATTACACCGATGCAATACTGCTCTGCCAGCTTTTCGCGATTAGCCTTTGATATGTTGGTCATTTCCGCTATGTCACGAACATGAGAGCCGTATATCCACTTCGCAATCTGTCCGCCTGTGAAAGCGGGCATTCCAAGGGAGCGAGCCACTTCCTTGAGTTCTGCGAGAGTCATTCCGAGTAATGGGGTTTTCATATCTTTTTTATTTTGTCAAGCTCATAAATGCGAAACGAATCCAACGTGCCAGGCATCATTACACGCAGCAAGAAGCGCGTGTATTGCTCTGAAAGCAGGCGCACGTTTCAATTTTGCAAGTGCAAAGATATAAAAAATCTGCCAAATTGGCAAGCCTTGGCGACATTTTTTCGTGTTTTTAATAAAAGAAAGGTGAAATTAGTTAGAAAAGAAACGATATAAGTTCATTATTGCTCGTGTGGAATGGCGTTTCTGAAACAACTGTAATCTGTAAGAACTGTAAGATTTCACGACTCAGCGGACAAATATTGCATGAGTGAGAGAAAAATATTACCTTTGCATGCGGGATGAGGTGATAGCTGCAGGGTGATGGATGTCAAGTGTTGGGGTTGCATAAAATACGACGAAAGTCCGTTGTGCCTTCGCTATGCCTCCGCTATGGCTCTGCTATAATAGCAGAGAAATAGCAGAGCGAAAGCCTCCTATGTCCTTGAGCAATGCAGAGTCATGGGACATTAAGTGCTAAAATATGTAAAAAATTAGCATATTCAACATTAATTTCGTACCTTTGCCAAATATAATCCTAAATTAGAACTAAAGACAATTATGCAAAATAGAATAGACAAATTCTTTTCCTCTGATGATGCCGTAGCCGTCATGCCCTTGGTCGGCGGAATGGCTTCTTCCGAGACTGTATCTAAGATCAGCTCTCTCGCTACTGCCGACTACGTGCTCCTTTCACAAAAGGAAACGCCTGTATCCATCGAGCCTGATGCCTTGCGCAGACTCGTTTCTGCAGCCGATAATACGGGTGCAGCTATGGTGTATGCCGACCACTATACCGTTACGGAAGGCAAGACGGAGAAACATCCCGCAATAGACTATTTCATCGGTTCTATCCGCGACGACTTTGACTTCGGACAGCTTCTTCTCATCCGCACATCCCTACTCCAAGAGTTCGTTTCTGAAGCCAAGATGGAATATAAGTTTGCGGCTCTCTATGCCCTCCGTCTGTTCCTTTCACGCAAGGGCGAGATATTCCATCTGAACGAGTATCTGTATCGTGAAGAGGAACTTGACACCCGCAAGAGTGGCGAGAAGCAGTTTGACTATGTGAACCCTCGCAACCGTGAGGTGCAGATTGAAATGGAGCGTGCTGCTACCGAGCATCTTGAGGCTATCGGAGCAAGGGTAGATACTTCAAAACGCATAATTCCCGACTTCGATGAGCAGGAGTTCGAGACTGAAGCTTCGGTAATCATCCCTGTATTCAATCGAGCAAAGACCGTGGCAGATGCCGTGAAGAGTGCTTTGTCGCAGACTGCAAAGTTCAAATACAATGTGATTGTTGTTGACAACCATTCAACCGATGGAACCACGGAGATTCTGAGCGAATTGTCTTCAAATCCGCAGCTTGTGCATATCATTCCTGAGCGTACAGACCTCGGAATAGGCGGTTGCTGGAACCTTGCCGTGAACGATTCACGTTGTGGACGATTTGCCGTACAGCTTGATTCTGACGATTTGTATTCAAGTCCAAACACGCTTCAGAAGGTTGTTGATGCCTTCTATCAGCAGCAGGCGACTATGGTTATAGGCGCATATCGCATGTGTGATTTCGACCTTAACACCTTACCTCCAGGCATTATTAACCACAAGGAATGGACCGATGAGAACGGACCTAACAATGCGTTACGTATCAACGGATTAGGTGCGCCTCGTGCATTCTTTACTCCAATACTTCGCCACATAGGATTCCCTAACACGAGCTATGGCGAGGACTATGCCCTCGGACTTGCTTTTTCACGTAAATATCGCATAGGCCGTATCTATGACGAGTTGTACCTTTGCCGTCGCTGGGGAGGAAACTCAGATGCTGCCCTTTCCATCGACAGAATCAACGCGAACAACTTATATAAGGATAGATTGCGCACGATGGAGATTATAGCGCGTCAGGCCATGAATCAAGGCAAGGTGACGGATGCGGACAGCGCATTAAACCGTTTCTTTGAACGTCAGCTTATAGTATGGAGCGATGCAGAGAAACGCTATAACGACCTGAGAAACGTTAAGGTGAAGGCGTTAGGTGATGTGAAGGTGCAGTTTAACCCTGCGAGAATGGTTTCAACGGGCGCAAAGATTGACAAGACTTCGCTTGAGAAACGCCCTTGCTTCCTTTGTCGTGAGAATCGTCCAAAGCAGCAGATGGTACATACGATAAGGAACTCTCAAGGTGCACCTGTGCTTGAGCTTCTCGTAAATCCGTTCCCTATCCTTCCGCAGCATTTCACGCTTCCAAGCACGGAACACGAGCCACAGGCAATAATGGCACGCTATGGCGAGATACATCGTGTATTGACAAAATACCCGGAGTTGATGGTATTCTATAACGGTCCTAAGTGCGGAGCATCTGCTCCCGACCATCTTCATCTTCAGGCAGGAACATCGGGCATAGTACCTTTGCAGACGCAATGGAAGCGCATATCGCATAACATCACCACGCTGTTCTCATTGTCGGAAACAGAGAGCATAAGTCTCGTGAGCGACTATGTATGTCCGGCTTTCGTGATAAGAAGCCAGAGTGTAGATGGCGACAAGAAATTATTCAAGAGATTATATAAGGCATTTGCTTATCTTTCTCAGAATCAAGATAGTGAAGAGCCGATGATGAATATACTTGCTTGGCGTGAGGACAAGGATTTCGTATCAGTCATCATTCCTCGTGCAAAGCATCGTCCTGATTGCTATACAGCAGAGGGAAATGCCCAATTCATCGTTTCTCCCGGGGCATTGGATATGGCTGGACTTATCATAACTCCACGACAGGAGGACTTTGACCGTATGACACAAGATATTGCCTACGGTATTCTTCAGGAAGTGGGTGTAACGGCAGATTTTGCAAAAAGACTTGCCAATGAAATCGCATCTCCTTCAACTGTCAATTCTCAATTATCAACTGTCAATTCCAAGCAGCCTGAAGTAAAAGTGGGCATTATAAGTGCTTCGAAGATAGAGTTCACGCTCAATACCCCATATACAGCAAAGGGTAAGGAAATTACAGGTCCGCAGGTTGTGGAATTCTCAGAGGGCGGCATTCTGTGGAACGGTAATCAATATCAGCATCTTACCTTCCGCCCGAAGCCTAACGCTCAAACACCTAATTTCGCTATTTCCGACGTAATCATCGGTGTGAACTTCCATTGGGAACGCAAGCAGACACAGACTTTCGTCGGTACTCTGAGACTGGTTGTGGAAGAGGATAAGATATGCGCTATCAACGTGTTACCTGTGGAGCGATACCTTGAAAGTGTTATTTCAAGTGAGATGTCGGCTACATCAAGTTTGGAACTTCTCAAGGCACATGCCGTTATCTCACGTTCATGGCTCCTTGCTCAGATAGAAAAGCGTAACAGGCTTCAGAAGTCAGCCAACTCTTTCTTCTCTTTTACTAAGAAGGATGATATGCTTATTCGCTGGTATGACCGCGAGGATCACACGATATTCGATGTTTGTGCCGATGACCATTGCCAACGCTATCAGGGCATTACACACGCGGCAAATCCGCATGTTATAGAGGCTGTAAAGGCCACTCGCGGACAGATTCTAACATACGGTGGCGAGATATGTGATACACGTTTCTCAAAGTGCTGTGGCGGTATTACGGAAGAATATCAGTATTGCTGGGAAGACACGCCTCTGCCCTACCTCAAGTCGGTTAAGGATCCATATTGCAACACACAGGATGCGCACATTATTTCTCAGGTGCTCAACGACTATGATCAAGAGACGCACGATTTCTACACATGGAGAGTGGAATACTCACAACGAGAAATCAGCGAACTCATCGAAGATAAGACAAAGATGGATTTCGGTGAAATCGTGAATTTGAAGGCTATTGAGCGTGGTCCGAGCGGTAGAATATCCTTGCTGAAGATCGTAGGTACGGAGCGTACATTTACCATTGGTAAGGAACTTGAGATACGCAAGACCCTGTCAAAGTCTCATCTATATAGTTCTGCCTTCACACTTATGCGGCTTGATGCAGACGGCAATCAGATTCCTGATACCGATAGCAAGACCATTCCATCGCGCTTCATCCTTGACGGAAGAGGCTGGGGACACGGTGTTGGTCTCTGTCAAATAGGTGCCGCCGTAATGGGTAAACAAGGATTCAAATATAATGACATCCTCCTGCATTACTATCAGAATGCAGAGATAAAGAAAGCATACTAATAAATAAATGAAAAGTGAAAAATGAAAAATACGGATCCTTGCTCTGGTAAGTATCTCTTTGAACTAAGCAAAAAATAGTGCATGGAATTTTTGTATTGTTCATTTTTCATTTAAAAATTTTAATGATATGAAATCTCCTTGGTCATGGATTCCTTCCCTCTATTTTGCAGAGGGATTGCCATATGTAGCGGTAATGACAATATCGCTCATTCTCTATAAGCAACTCGGTCTTTCAAATGCCGATATAACTTTCTATACCTCATGGCTTTATCTCCCATGGGTTATAAAACCGCTTTGGAGTCCATTTATAGATATCATAAAGACAAAACGCTGGTGGATAACGACCATGCAACTGCTGATAGGTGCGGCTTTTGGAGGTATAGCTTTCACCATTCCATCGGACCTCTGGTTGCAAGGCACACTCTGTTTCTTCTGGCTTATGGCTTTTGCAAGTGCCACGCACGATATTGCTGCCGATGGATTCTATATGTTGGGACTTGATCAGCACGATCAGGCTTGGTTCGTGGGCATCAGAAGCACTTTCTATCGCTTTGCTACAATCTTCGGACAAGGTGTCCTCGTGATGATAGCGGGCAACCTTCAGGTGGTTTTCCGCAATTCCATTGCATTCTCATGGAGCCTTATGTTCTATGGAGTGGCAGGACTATTCATCGCCCTCTGGCTATGGCATTCATACGTATTGCCGCATCCTTCAGAAGATGAGGAGAATACTCATGTAGAAGGTGAGGTTAAAACGGTATCTTCAAACAGCATTTTACGCGACCTACTGTTAACAATCAAGACATTCTTCAAGAAGGAACAGGTAGTTGCAGGCATTCTCTTCATGCTATTCTATCGTATGCCTGAGGGACTGTTGGCAAAGGTTTCATCGCTATTCCTTATTGACAATGTGCATAATGGAGGACTTGGTTTGTCACCGCAGGAAATAGGTTTGGTACAAGGCACCGTGGGTGTTATTGGTCTTACTCTCGGTGGTATTCTTGGTGGAATGTGTGCAGGTAAAGATGGACTCAAAAAATGGCTGTGGCCAATGGTATGCGCCATTACATTGCCCGACCTTGTGTATGTATACCTTGCCTTCGACCTTCCTGCAAACTTCATCATTGTAAACATCTGTGTATTTGTTGAACAGTTTGGCTATGGCTTCGGCTTTACCGCATATATGCTGTATCTCATTTATTATAGTCGTGGCAACTACAAGACATCGCATTATGCTCTCTGTACGGCTTTCATGGCTTTGTCTATGATGATTCCAGGCCTCTTTGCCGGTGCATTGCAGGAAGCTGTAGGCTATCAAATGTTCTTCCTTATAGTCATAGCATTCTGTAGCGTCACATTTGTCGTTACTTCCCTTCTCAAGATAGACCCGTCATTCGGCAAGAAGGGGCAAGCATAGCATTCGTATAATATATGATTAATCAAACAACCATTTGCGCCATAGCCACAGCACAGGGTGGTGCCATCGGTATTATCCGCGTTTCTGGTCCTGATTCCATATCTATCGTAGATTCCATTTTTCGTGGTCGTCGTTCTCTTATTGATGCCCCAGCCTACTCTCTCCATTACGGTACGATAGTAAACTCGGATGTCATTGTCGATCAGGTTCTCATATCACTTTTCCGCGCTCCTCATTCATATACAGGCGAGGATAGCGTGGAGATCAGCGCCCACGGCTCTTCGTATATTCTCCAGACAATCTGCTCTCTCCTTATTCAACACGGATGTCAGCCAGCAGCACCGGGAGAATACACTCAGCGCGCCTTCCTAAATGGAAAACTCGACCTCACGCAGGCAGAGGCTGTAGCCGACCTTATCGCCTCTCAGAATGCCTCTCAGCATCGTGTGGCTATGCAGCAGATGCGAGGTGGAATCTCCCAAAAACTCTCAGACCTTCGTGCCCAATTGCTAAAACTCACCTCCCTTCTCGAACTTGAACTCGATTTCTCCGAAGAAGATGTGGAATTTGCATCACGTGAAGCTCTCATCAATATAGCGCAAGAGGTACGCGATGAAATCACGCGTTTATCATCTTCATTCTCCACAGGAAATGCTATTAAGAACGGCATACCAGTCGCCATTATCGGTGCGCCAAACGTAGGTAAATCCACCCTTCTTAATGCCTTATTGCACGAGGATAAAGCTATTGTCTCTGATATTCAAGGCACTACACGCGACACAATCGAGGATTGTATCAATATCTCAGGCATTCTCTTCCGCATCATTGATACCGCTGGCATCCGTCATACGGAAGATACTATTGAGAAGATGGGCATAGAACGCTCCCGTAAGGCTGCAGAACGTGCGCAGATCATCATCCTCATGCGTGATAATGATACTGACTACCCTACCCTTGATATACGTGATGGCCAGACAGTTATCAAGGTACACAACAAATCTGAGGATTTTCAGGCACTCACGGGAAAAGGCATGGATTGGTTAGAGCTGCAACTCCTCAACAGCGTACCCACCGCCAATGATGATGAAGTCCTTATCACCAACATCCGTCATAAGCAAGCCTTGGATATTTCCCTCCTCGATATCCAGCGCACCCTTGATGCCCTTGAGCAGAATTTCCCTGGCGACCTCATAGCCGAAGACCTCCGTCAATGCCTTCATCATCTCTCACAAATAACTGGTGGTGCGATTGACACGGAAGAAGTTCTCGGAAATATCTTCAGTCATTTCTGCGTGGGCAAGTAAACAAATAATAACAACTACGAACATTTAGGAATAACTATTAATAAGTACCTCATTTTGAGGTACTTTTATTTTTTTTAACAGTTCGTAGTAGTTTTTTGTTATTCCTAATAATTCTTACTATTTTTGTACCGATTTTCTACCGCGAACTTTTTTGGAAAGTTCTTCATCACATCCTTTTGACATTGAGGACACCTCCGTGGGACACCATGGGAAAGTGCCAAAGTGACATTGAGGGAACAAGTTGGGACACCGTGGGACGTGGTGGGACACTATGGGACACTTTGGGCGGATTAAATTCACGAATCATTGCAACATCAAATGGAGATACAGAAGCGCGAATTCAACTGGCAAGTGCAATCGCACTTTCTATTGTATGAAGTCCTCTTCATCCTCTAGGACGTCCTTTACCATGACGG
>CADCIQ010000040.1 GCA_902801425.1 uncultured Bacteroidales bacterium
ATACACTATTGACGATATAGAAATGATATTCGTGGAGTTGCCTAAGTTCAAGCCAGACACGATGCTCGACAAGAAGATGGCTGTGCTTTGGCTGAGATTTCTTACAGAAATCAACGAGCATACTAAGGAAGTAGATAAGGAACTCTTGTCTGATGATAACGTAGCCAAAGCCGTTAGTCTTGTAGAGGAATCGGCATATAGCGATGCAGAGCTATGGGCTATTGACCGTTACTGGGATTCCGTAAGTAGAGAGCGCACGGCATTGTCGGAGAAATATCTTAAAGGTGAAGCAAAAGGTAGGGCAGAAGGACGTGCAGAAGGCCTTGCAGAGGGCGAGAAGAAAGGACGCAAGGAACAAGCGTATGATATTGCCCGAAACCTTATTTCCATGCACCTTCCAATAGACTCCATCATTCTGGCTACAGGATTAAGTAAGGACGAGATAGCCTCGCTTGGGTAACTCTTAATGCAAGAGTAAGTTCGATAAAAAAAAGAAACGGGTTTATCTGTTTTTCTGAAATAAATCGCGAAAATATTACTGCGCCAACTTAGAGATAAATCAGATAAACCCGTTTCCTTTATTATTTTTCAATGTAATCATAAAGAAATCTGTTTAGATGAGAATTCATCGAACTCACGTTAATGCTCCCCCAATCGAACCAGCAATATTAATAACTAAACATTATTCTCTATTCGTTATTCACTCCTTACAGCTTCACCGCATCAATCACCTTGTCGGTGGCACCAGATGCACTCTTGACATAATCGCCAGCCTTCTGACTTGAAGCAGTGAGAGAAGCATTGTCGGCAATGAAGCCATCCATGATGCGAGAGAAATCTGAGGCATTATTGATAGGATGACCGCCACCAGCTGCAATGAGTTCCTTCGCCTCCTGGAACTTGTCGTGGTTAGGACCGAAAATGACAGGCATGTTCCACACGGCAGCTTCAAGTACATTGTGTATGCCTACTCCAAATCCGCCTCCCACGTAAGCCACGTCACCATATTTATATATAGAAGAGAGGAGACCGAAGCAGTTGATTATCAACACCTCTGCATTCCTGAGACGCTCAACGAGTTCATCATCGAGAGGCTGTTTTCCACGAGTCTGCATCGCCATCATATCGGTGTACCTCTCCACCTTCCTACCCTGGAGCAAAGACTGTATTTGCTGAAGATGATCCTCACCGATGACATGAGGTGCAATGATGAGTTTCCAATCCTTGTGCTTCTCGAAGTAAGGAATGAATATCTCCTCGTCAGGCTGCCATGAACTGCCGGCAACGAATGTAGGCATGTCGTTCTTGAAAGCCTTTACGAGTTCAAGTGTGCGTGACTGGTCGGCAATCTGCATCACTCGGTCGAAGCGTGTGTCGCCTGTCACCTTCACGTTCTTTATGCCTATGTTCTCAAGCAGGCGCTTGGATTCCTCGTTCTGCACGAAGAAGGCAGTGAAGCACTTCAGCACGTGAGCATACTCCTTGCCATACCATCGGAAGAACACCTGATTAGGTCGGAAAATGCTGCTCACGCTATACACAGGCACCTTGCGATGGTTGAGAATGTGGAGGTAGTTATACCAGAACTCATACTTTATGAAGAAAGCGATCTTCGGCTGTATGAGTTTCAGGAACCGGCTGGCATTGGTGACAGTATCGATAGGCAGGTAGCAGATAATGTCGGCACCCTCATAGTTCTTTCTCACCTCATATCCCGAGGGAGAGAAGAATGTGAGCAGTATCTTGTATTCCGGACGGTGCTCACGCAAATACTCTATGATAGGGCGGCCCTGTTCGAACTCGCCCAGCGATGCTGCATGAACCCAGATATATTGTGCATTGGGATCCACCTTCTCGCGCAGCACTCGGAAAGAATCTCTTTCTCCGCGCCACATCTTCTTCACCTTTTCGTTGAAGATACTTGCGATTGCAACTCCCAGTTGCACTATGTACATTATGATGTTATACATATAAGGCCTCTCCCCCCGCCCTCCCCCGTAGGGAGGGAGCCGATTCGACTATGGGGGATCGTTTATATTTTTGTTTTTGATAATTGGCCTTTCGCGCTCCGGCTCCCTCCCTACGGGGGAGGGCGGGGGGAGAGGCCGTTTTATTACCCTAGTTTCTCCACCGCTCTCTTCAGTCTTGCCAATGTCTCTTCCTTGCCGAGGAAGGCAGAGATGTCGAACATGCCAGGACCCTTGCCCTCACCTACGAGTGCGAGGCGGAATGCGTTCATCACATCGCCCAGCTTGTAGCCCTTGCTCTCAACCCATGCCATAACGACAGGCTCCTGACCTTCAACAGAGAAGTCGTCGATGCCTTCGAGAACAGCAGCAAGTTCAGTCATCACCTCGGCAGAGTTCTCCTTCCAGCGCTTCTTCACGGTCTTCTCATCATAGCTGTCAGGAGCAATGAAGAAGAATGAGCAGAGAGGCCAGAGTTCGCTAACGAAGTTTACGCGGTCCTTCATCATGCCGACAACCTTCACGATGCGGTCCATCGACTCCTCAACGCCATTGTTTGCAACGATAGGGGCGAAGAGTTCTGCAATCTCCTGTGCGCTCTTGCGGAGGATATACTCATGGTTGAACCACTGGCACTTCTTGTAGTCGAACTTAGCACCAGCCTTAGAGCAACGAGAAATGTCGAATGCCTTTTCAAGCTCTTCGAGAGAGAACACCTCCTGCTCAGTGCCCGGATTCCATCCGAGAAGTGCAAGGAAGTTGACGATAGCCTCTGGGAAATATCCGCTCTCACGATAGCCGGAGCTAATCTCACCAGTCTTAGGGTCGTGCCACTCAAGTGGGAATACAGGGAAACCGAGTCGGTCGCCGTCACGCTTTGATAGCTTACCCTTGCCCTCCGGCTTAAGAAGCAGAGGAAGGTGAGCAAACTGTGGCATGGTGTCTTCCCATCCGAAAGCCTTATAGAGAAGAACATGGAGCGGAGCACTTGGCAGCCATTCCTCGCCACGGATAACGTGAGAGACCTCCATGAGGTGGTCGTCCACGATGTTAGCAAGGTGATAGGTAGGAAGCTCGTCGGCACTCTTATAGAGCACCTTGTCGTCGAGGATGTCGCTCTTGATGCGAACCTCACCGCGGATAAGGTCATTAACGAGAACCTCCTCACCCGGCTCGATCTTGAAGCGGACAACATACTGCTTGCCGTCGGCAATAAGCTGGTCAACCTCCTCACGAGGCATGCTCAGGGAGTTGCGCATCTGCAAGCGGGTATGCGCATCATACTGGAAGTTCTCAATCTCGGCACGCTTAGCCTCAAGTTCCTCCGGAGTATCGAATGCGATGTATGCCTTACCGTTTGCAAGAAGCTCCTTGACGTATGTCTTGTAGATGTCGCGGCGCTCACTCTGGCGGTAAGGACCATGGTTGCCACCAAAGCTGACGCCCTCGTCGAACTTGATGCCTAACCAGCGGAAAGATTCAATGATATATTCCTCAGCTCCAGGAACGAAGCGATGAGAGTCGGTATCCTCAATACGGAAAATGAGATCGCCACCATGCTGACGGGCGAAAAGGTAGTTGTATAACGCGGTACGGACGCCTCCAATGTGAAGCGCGCCTGTAGGACTTGGTGCAAAGCGCACCCTTACTTTTCTATCCATTCTTTTATAAAATTATCTAAATTTACGTGCAAAATTAGCATTTTAATCGCACTTTAGCGAACTTTTTCTCATATTTTCGCCATTATCCTATTTTTTTTTAGTATTTTCGCACTCAAATTGGGGAAAAATAGGATAAACGACCCCTATCCCCAACCCTTCCCCCGTAATGGGGAAGGGGGTGCCGCTCACGAGAATTACCACACAGGGATTAATACTATCCCCTTGCCCCTTTACGGGGAAAGGGTGCCCGAAGGGCGGGAAAGGGGTCGATAATATATTCATTATGTCAACACTCCAATCACGCGACGACCTGTCTTGGCAGCGCATTCTACTGCGCATAGGAATCATAGCAATATGCACCATCGTAATCGTCATTGCGATGCCGCAAAGCTCTGCGCCTCAGTACAACTCCAAGGTGGGGTCACCATGGACTCAGGCAGCAGTAACCGCCACTTTCGATTTTGATATTCCGAAAGACTCGGCAGCCTACAAGGCAGAATGCGACTCGGTAAGGAAAAACTTCGCTCCTTACTACATCAACGACTTGTCTGTCTCACAGGTTCAGATAAACCGTTTCATCGCACGGAATCAGAACGGAATTGACGGTTTGCCAAGTAGCTATATATCACTCGTGGCAAGGAAACTGGCCGAACTCTATTCTCTGGGTATCATTCCGCAGACTGATTATGCACGACTGAGCCGTGACACCTCAATGCTTATCCGCGTAGTGACAGGCAAGATGTCACAGAGTCAGCGCGTGCGTAACCTTCTTACGCCTATGATGGCTTATGAAAGATTCTTCAACGATAGTCAGATCAGCGCGGTAAGGAGTCATTTACAGAAGTGTAATATTAACGAATACTTCACCGCCAACCTTAAATATGACAGTGCCCGCAGCAATGCCGAACTGGGTAGCCAGATTGCGCTCATTGCCGCCAAGTGCGGACAGGTGAAGAAGGGAGAACGCATCATTGACCGAGGTGACATTGTGAATGACGAGGATCTCCGCAAGCTCAATGCCTATACGGCTGAGATGGAGAAGAACATGAGCGACCGTAGCAAGCTAACCACTATGTGGGGACGCATACTATTCATATCAATAATACTCACCATCTTCACTATTTACCTGCACTTATTCCGTGCAGACTATTTCGAGAAACCACGTTCACTGGCTATGGTATATTGCCTTATCGCGATATTTCCGGTGTTGGTATCTCTGCTGGTACAGTACAACCTGTTCTCCGTCTATATTCTGCCTTTGGCTATGCTGCCTATGTTCGTGCGAGTATTCCTTGATTCGCGTACAGCATTTATCGCCCACATCACGATGCTGCTTATCTGCTCGCTGGTACTCACCATGCCTTACGAGTTCCTTCTCATACAGATAACATCGGGACTTGTGGCTATCTATTCACTCCGTGAGCTATCGAAGCGTTCACAGATATTCATTGCTGCTGTCTATACATCGGCTGCGGCACTTGCCGCCCACTATGCCCTGCAACTTATGCAACCAGGAGAGGAAATAGCCCTTAACCATTCCGTAGCTGTCCATTTCGTCTTCTCTGGAATACTACTATTGCTCGCATATCCGTTGATGTTCCTTGTAGAGAAGGTGTTCGGATTCACTTCAGCCGTAACTCTCTTTGAGCTTTCTGATACAAACAAGAACCTGTTGCGCCGACTCTCTGAGGTTGCACCTGGAACACTTCAACATAGCATTACGGTAGGAAACATAGGTGCTGAGATAGCTTCAAAGATTGGTGCAAAGTCATTGCTTGTGCGTGTTGGAGCACTATATCACGATATCGGCAAGATGTCTGCCCCGGCCTTCTTCACAGAAAATCAGAGAGGTACAAATCCGCATGATCGCCTCACACCTATTGAGAGTGCGGAGATCATTGTGAATCACGTTCACGAAGGCCTCAGAATGGCTGAGCGTGAAGGACTTCCAGATGTTATCTGTGACTTTATCCGCACTCATCACGGTGAGGGAATGGCAAAGTATTTCTACATTACCGAACAGAATGCGCATCCGGATGTGGAGGTTGACAAGACTCAGTTTACATATCCAGGGCCTAACCCATTCACTCGTGAGCAGGCTATCCTGATGATGGCTGACGGTGTGGAGGCTGCTTCTCGTTCTTTAAAGGAATATTCGGAGGAGAGCATCACCGCACTTGTGAATCGCCTTATCGATGGTATGGTAGCAGACGGGTATTTCCGTGAGTGCCCTATCACTTTCCGCGACATAGCGACCTCAAAGCGTGTGCTCATAGACAAGCTCAAGAGTATGTATCACACGAGGATTACGTATCCTGAGTTGAATAAATAGTCCCCCCCTACCCCAACCTTCCTCTATGATGGGGAAGTGAAATTTACCTTAACCTACTGCAAAACCAATGAGCCAAAATATGAACCTCTCCTTTGCCCCTTCATTAGGAAAGAGGTTGATAATCTTCCTCAAACGCATTCGCCATTGTGCAGGCTTTGGTGTTCAGTCACCTACCGACTATGCCTTTGTCCGCGAGGTCATCTATGAGAGATGGCCGTATGCCTTATACACGGAACTGGAGGCACGGTTCCGTGGTACTGACAGGTTTCTGCTAAAGTTATCACAACTGCTTCTCCGTGTCTCTAACTATGCACAGGCTTCACGAATCGGGGTTATCGGCAATCTCCCTCCTGTTATGGAAGCACACTTGAAGGCAGGATGCAGGAAAAGTGAGATACAACCTCTCCCCCCTCCCTCCACCGTAGAGAGGGGGGAGAGCGGGGGGAGAGGCCGTTATCCCCTCCTCATCGCTACTGAACTAAACGAACAATGGCAAGCATATATCAGTCAAGAACATATAATATCTTACGACCTCTACTATCTCGGCATCGCTTTCTATGATGAAAAGAGATATAGTGAAGGGCATGTGATTAATTTTTATTGAGGCCTCTCCCCCCGCCCTCCCCCGTAGGGAGGGAGCCGGAGTGCGAAAGGCATACTATCAAAACATTTTGTTAAATATACATTCATAAGCAATCCCCACAGTCGAATCGGCTCCCTCCCTACGGGGGAGGGCGGGGGGAGAGGCCGCTATTCTCATGAAAATAACCAAAGTTTACACCCGCACAGGCGACAAGGGAATGACATCACTTGTTGGAGGCATACGAATAGATAAGTCTGCCACTCGCCTTGATGCCTACGGCACAATAGATGAACTATCATCACACATCGGACTACTCATTGCATACATAGAGCAGGACATTAACGATGGGCATATACTCGAAGTGCTTGGACGTGTACACAACACCCTGTTCAATGTAGGTTCATATCTTGCCACGGATGCCTCCTTGTTTGAGGAGAAACCAGAATGGCTTGACGGACACATCAACGGCATTCTGTCACAGCTTCCTGCTGAGACGGAACTACTTGAAAAGGAGATAGACAACATACAGCCAACCCTTCCTGTGCTCCATAGTTTCATACTTCCAGGAGGCACAATCGCAGCCTCACAATGTCATGTCTGCCGAACTGTATGCAGACGCACCGAGAGGCGCATCATTGCATTGTCGAGAGAGTCGGAAGTTGCAGATGAACCCATCAAGTTTGTCAACAGATTAAGCGATTATTTATTCGTTTTAGCCCGAAAACTCAATTTTCTTGCAAGTAAAGATGAAAAAATATGGAAAAAAACTTGCAATTTAGAAAAAAAGTAGTACTTTTGCGCGCGAATTGATAAAAGAACCGAATTAACCGTCCCCTTTTCACCTCATTTTCCCCTTAATGGGGAAAGACAAAAGAGGTTATCAGGGGGGTAGGCTTTAACCATTAACGAACAAATCTAAAAATGTATTGGACACTCGAATTAGCATCAAAGCTTGAAGACGCTCCATGGCCTGCAACCAAGGATGAGTTGCTTGACTATGCCACACGTTCTGGCGTACCTATGGAAGTAATTGAAAACCTCGAAGAGATAGAAGACGAAGGCGATATTTACGAATCTATTGAAGATATATGGCCTGACTATCCATCAAAGGAAGACTTTCTTTTCGACGAGGAAGAATACTAAAGGCGTCAACACTAATGTAATTCACTAATTTTTAGTTTATTACAATCAACAAAAATGAGAGGCAACCGCCTCTCATTTTTCTTTTTACCCTTACCCTAAGTTGATTGCGACTTTTTTGTTCCCAAGTCCAAGCCCAACAAAGTGCTTTTCCCTTCATCATGCCACAAATTCCGCTGACATTAGGAACCAAACTCGATGAACCTCCCTTCCATGTCCGCTTCTGAAACGGAGCTTCATCGAGTTTGGTACGGAGCTACAACGGCTTTAGAACGGTATTATAACGGACTTAGAAAGAAGGTTGAGATGATAAACATTCTATTCTTAAATCGTCTCTATTTATTATTTCATCATCACTAGAGATTACAAGTGCAATTTTTTTTAGAATTTTGTACAAACATGTACATGGTGGGGTAAATGGGTATATAAACGGATTCACAATTCAAGCATGACAACCCATGTACATGTCATGTACATGTTTGACCATCATGTACATGCTCTTAATTTATTAATTATCAATACATTTGGAGTCATTTTACCCTACCATGTACATGTTTGTGCAAAATTCTAAAAAAAAATCACTCTACAGGTCGAAAACGTTTTTCAGAACTCGTATTTCTCGTTTTTCACTTTTAATTTTTCATTTACTTCAAGTCCGCTTATCCTTCGCTTCTCCTCCGCTTCAAATCCGCTTCTTAGGATAGGTGAGAAATGGGACTTACATGGGATTTGCAAGGGAATTACATGGGACTTGCAAGTTAGATGGAAACTGACACTACACTTGGCTACACGAATTAGAGTCGTAAAATTAATGCGACATTAACGTGGAATTTATGAGAACTTGCTTTAGCTTGATGAGCTTCAGCGAATAATTAAAGTTGACTCACGGAATGAAAACATTGTTACAATAATACCGAAAATGCAATACGGAGGTATGGCCTTGAAGAAAAATGCGATTGGCATAACATTTTTTGGAGATTTTTTTCTTTGTTTCAGTAGAAAATGTTTATCTTTGCAAAATCCTATTAGAACAATAATAACTGAAACCACCTAAAAGAGAATATATGACAATACCAGGGATTATTTGCTTGATAGTATTTGCATTCGTGTTTCCTTGGGTCTTTGATAGAATATGTATGTACATTTCCAAGAAGACTACCAAGCATGAGTATGGTATCAAGGATACATATGAGCACTTTCATAAGGAACTCGTCAAAATAGAAAGAGCGCGCAAAAGACGTGCTTTTTATGAAACTGTACAAAAGTTCTTTAGAAAACTCTTTGGTGGTAAATAGTCATAGGTAGCAACATCTAATAACAAAACCATATCAATACAAATATGAAAACAACAGAAGACACAGAACTACTAACCGTTGGGCAACTCCTTGAGGAATTGGCTGAGTTCGAAGAGGACTACTCTGACTATGACGTAGTTTGCTGGACTCCCGACCATGAGCCTTGTTTCCCTACAAGCGTTGAACTTGATGAGGATGGCGACCTCTGCATCAGCCTTAAAGAGGATGATGGAGAGAACTACAATGTCGGTATGCTTATTGAAGAACTCAAAGAGTATGATGAAGACACTCTGGTATATGTTGCCGCTCGTGGTCTTTTCATGAATATTGAGGTGAAAAATGACTACACCATCTTCTATGAAGACCTTGATGAAGAAAGCGACATTGAGGTTGTTGCCTGCGATGGCATCATCTTTGGTGAATATGAAGATGAGTGGTCGGATGATGAAGAGGATTTTTGATCCTAACGACAACTAAACTTAAAACTATTCATAACAATGAGCACACCTATTCAAGAACAAACCGAAAGGAAAGGTATCACAATTATTGACGAGAAAGGACTTTGTACCTCATCGCAGCTAAAACTTCTCCAGAATTGTGCTTCCTTATATTTTATGTTAGAGGAATACAATTCACTTGCAGACATACTTAACTCCCTGGGAGTCAAGGTTTATATACGTGAAGGAATAATAGAGAAAAACAATACAGACTTTCTGAAAGAAGCTGAGATATTTTGGGGGGCTATATTAGAAAGTCCAAGTGCAGGCGAAGAAGCGAAATGGGAGGCAAGAAAGAACATTTCCAAGATCAAAGATGAATGCCCAAAGTCTTTTCTTCGTGGAAGATACCTCCCAGAAGATAAAACTATAGAACTTTTCCCAGAAGAGATGATGGCTGAATCTGAGGGCGCAGAACACATGGAGGAACTGTTGGTTTCTACTTTGGTTCATGAGACAATGCACGCATACTTTGACCGTCCAGGACATGAAGGCTATCCATACGCATATTTCGTGGAAGAGCCATTGGCTGAGTTTGGCATGCTTCTCTACCTATATAAGACTGGAAGTTGTTTCTACAATTGGGCATATAATGATGTGGCAAACAAACGCAGTAGCTATCGTCATGGAGCACAACTGATGAATCAATATATTTCAGAAAAATTCCCATCTGCCATAAAGCAGTATCTGGTGGAATATAAAATTGGCCTGAACAAATATACTATGCTCGGTTTCAATTATAATGATGGCACTATTTCTCTGCCCAAAAGAAATATTAATGATAGTTCTACTATTGCCATTAACGGACAGCAATGGCAAGATGTCTTCAGCAACCCACCTCGTTATTGCTATGATAAGACCACCAATACATTATATCTTGACGGTGACTGGAGTGAAGACCGTCATCATAATAGAGAAATGTATGAGAAAATGAGGGAAAAAGATGTTTATGTCATGATTTCTGACTTGGATATCGATTTTCGTTGTTATCATAAATTGTCAAGAATCTATTTAGCAGACAACTTTACAATCAGCCGTTATCATCACCTTCACGATCTATTGTCAGAATATCCAATAATGATATCTCCCACGAACAAGTACCATACAATTGTAAAAGGCGTACTTTTCTTTAAGCACGACAACACCCCCGTCTTAGGCGGACGTGGTGATGGTTTGTATGAAATATGTCGCAATGGGAAGTTGGGTATTGTAGATGCTCAGCTTAATCAGATTGTGCCTTGCAAATACGATGGTTTTTGGTGTAGTTTTGACAAAAATGGTTTACTTGAGGTGCGAAACAATTCTCTTCATGGTTTGGTTAACAAGAAAGGAGAAGAGCAAGTTCCTCTACAATATGATAGTTATATTGTAATCAGAGATGATGGAACTTATACAGTCAAACAGAATGGTGAAGAGTTCAAAATCGACAAATTCGGCAACAAGGTAGAATAGGCTCTACATGATGTTGGATGTGGATTGATTGCACTCCCAAAGCTACGAACTCAAAAGAACAATATAATCATTTTACAAACATTTATTAAACAAGTTATTCACAAGAATAATGTGATGTTATAATTATATCATTCTTGTGAAGACTTACTAAAGAACTTATGACAATGAAAAAATTTCATGATGGCAGACCTATATTTGAAGCTGCCAATAGCGAAGAACTCGCCAAGGCCGTCGAAGCATTTGACGATGAAGTGAAGCCTCCTTATGTAGTGAGAATACCTGACACTTCAAAGGAAGTAAAGGAACTGGCGTTTTTTGAAAATGATACAATAGATGTAGTTTTACTACCTACTTCTGTGGTAACAATTGCAAAAATGGCATTCTGGAGTTGCACAAAACTTGACCGTATTTCCATTCCAAACTCCGTAAAAGAGATTGGAGAAAATGCTTTTAAAATGTGTGCAAACCTTACTGAGATAAATATACCTGAATCAGTAATTAAAATTGGTCAGGAAGCCTTCTCTCGCTGTATAAGGCTTACAAGTATTAGTGTTAGTCCTAACAATCAGGTGTATGAAGGTCATAATGCTATCATTGAGAAAAAATCCCACAAATTGATTTGGGGGTGCCAGAACACAATCATCCCTAACTCAGTAAAAGAGATTGACAATGAGGCTTTCCATGGTTGTATAGGTCTAAAAAGCATCACCATTCCAAGTTCTGTAACGCATATTGGTTTTAGTGCATTTAGCGACTGTCAAGATTTAGAAGAAGTTGATTTGTCATCTTCCCAAATCACAAAATTAGGACATGATGTATTCCGCAATTGCAAAAATCTCAAACGTATTAATCTTCCCAATACTGTTACGGAGATTTTTGGGGAGACATTTTGCGGATGTTCAAGTCTAACAGACATTAACCTTCCAAAATCATTGACAAAAATTGGTTACCGTGTTTTCGAGGGTTGTAAAAGCCTTGCCTCAATCACTTTCCCAAACTCCATAACGAGTATAGGAGCAGAAGCATTCTATGGAACAAAATGGTATAATGAACTACCAAATGGTTTTGTTTATGTGGGGCAAGTTCTTTATGGATGTAAAGGCAAAATGCCAGCAAATACAGTTGTTTCTGTAAAATATGGAACAAAGGGTATTGCAGGAGGAGCGTTCTGTGGTTGCTCAGGTCTTACTTCAATTACAATCCCAGACTCTGTGACAAACATTGGAGAGGCTGCATTTTGTAATTGCGCAGGCCTTACAAAAATTGTCATTCCTGATTCGGTGAAGACAATTGGGGCAGAAGCCTTCTCTGAATGCTATAATCTGAAGGAAATTCACATAAAAAATCCAGCATTACTTAAGAATGTGCGTCCTTATCTTTGCTATAATGTCAGAATCATAACCACACAATCAAGTGTGGATGCAGAAGATGATTACATATAAAATCATCATCTGCATCCTCTTAACCATATAATTCAAGAACAGAATATGTATATATCAAAAACTAGGTTTATAAACTGGACGCGCTGCCCGATGTATTTCCCTATGGAATTGAAACACAATCCTATGGGGATGGATGACATTGATGCTGAACGTGAACGCCGCGAGGAAATGATGAGCGAACTGATAAGCGGAATGTCATCAGCAGAAGGGAGCGTGGATGAAGAAGAGTTTGATGCCAAGCCAAGTGAGGAACTTGAGGCTTTGCTACCATACTACAATCAGGTGGAGGATGAGGCTCTGAAGGTTGCCCAAAGGTATTTCAATGGCACTTTCATAGCAGACTCAAAGGATGTGCATAAGCAGAAACTCTTTGAATATGAACAGCATGGGCATACCTATCGTTGCTATGTGGATATATACAACGAGAATGAGAAGGAAATAAACATCATAGAGGTAAAAGCCACCACTTGTAGTAAGTTTACTGAAATTGAGCGCTCAGACAAGAAAAGTGGCACGACATATTCTTTGTTTGTTAAGGAGAACAACACATTGCACCTGAACACTACTGATAGGAATGAGAAGGTGGATAAGTGGTTCAACGAGAAGAAAGGTTTATTACTCAACCGCTATAGAGAAGAAGGTAAATATCCTCATGATGTCGCATTTCAGAGGTTTGTGATAGAACATGCCTTACAGAAGGCAGGGGACAAGCGCAAGGTAAACTACTATCTTGCTGTTCTCAATAACAAGTATGTGTATGATGGAGCTGTTGATTCTGATGGAAAAAGAATCTACAATAAAGTGGATGATCAGGAGATTATTACATTCATAGACATGAATGAAATATCTGAGGAATATCAGCCTTTCATTCTTAAAGAAGTTGCCACTCTTGAAAGCTACATCTCTACTCCACATGACATCAAGAATAAAGTTCCTGTTGGTGAATGGTGTGCCTGGGGCAAGAATACGGAATGCTTATTCTTTAGTCATTGTTTCAATACACTTAGGAGTGTTCCTGATAAAAACAAGGCTAATAACTATATAAGTTTCAGGGGATTCAAACAAGGTGATATCAAATCCAAGTATCAACTGATAAATGAGGGATATTGCAAGTTTGATGATGTGCCTGTGGAATGGTTGGAAAAGGAATATCACCAGATACAGAGGGATTGCTATGACACAGACTCTGAGTTTATAGACAAAGAGAAAATGAAGTATTGGTTTGACCAAATGGAATATCCAATCTATCATTTTGACTTTGAGTCCTTCCCTTGTCCTTTGCCACGTTTCCGTGGTGAAAATCCTTATAGGCAATCAGTTTTTGAGTTCTCTCTACACATAGAGCGTGAACCAGGCATTTGTGATAAGGAGAAAGACAATGTTATCTTCCTCAATGCAGAAAGTGGTGATGATGAACGTGAGGATTTGGCAAAAGCAATAATAGACAATTTTGAGTTCAATGAGGATGGTTCACTTCATGGCACAATGCTTGCTCAGAATACAACCTTTGAGAAAAAACGCTTGGAGGAACTTGCAGATCTATTCCCTGAATACAGTAAGAAACTTCTTGCAATCAGAGACAAGTCAGCAGATCTGATACATCTTTTGAAGACTAAAAAAGATATGTATGCAGAAGCCTTTCCTGAAAGCGCAGGCATCATTAACTACTATAACAAGAACCTGAGTGGAAGTTATTCCATCAAGAAGACTCTCCCTGTACTTGTTCCATCTTTGACATACCAAGGCATGGATGTTGGTAATGGTGTGCAGGCATACATTGCGTATCTCAACTATGACTCACCAGAGCCTACCTTTGGCATTATGAATACAAAGGAAGAGCGTAGAGCTGCACTCTCACGCTATTGTCAGCAAGACACTTGGGCTATGGTGGAGATATTGAGAGCAGTAAGGGCTAAGATACAGTAATCACAAGAAATATTGTGTATGCAAAGCCTGCTCATCAAGCTATAAATGAGAATGCAGAAGAACAAATGGAGATTGATTTTATGTCAATTTCCATTTGTTGCTATAGTATTCTTTTAAATAACGTGTCTAATATGCACCTCAATTATGAAAACGAAGACAAAAACATTATTCCACGGCTCTCCTTTCTTGTTTGACCAGTTTGACCTTTCTGGAGCTGGTGAAGGAACAGGAATTAAGTTTGGCTTTGGCGTTTATCTGACAGAAGTTGAGGCATCTGCTGTGCATTACTCACAACCACGCAACCTTGACTTGATGCCAGAGCATTATCTATATACAGTAGAGATTCCCGATATATCAGAGAACAATCATATAGTATCTGCATTACCAGTCTCTCCCATTATCATTAAGAAGGTGGAGGAGAAACTTGGTATTTCAGTACCCCTTAAGGTAACAACCAAGGGGAAAGAGTTCAGAAAATGGTTAGGAACAATTCTTACAGGAGCTAAGAAGGCTGGCTTTGCAGAAGAAAAAGTGAGTGCTGAATTTCTCAATAGCATTGGAGTTCTATACAATATATGGCCTACAGCCCAGACAAAGCCAGATGGTCCAAAGAATATTGCCGTGTTTGATGTTTCTAATATTCGCATCGTCAAGCGAGAACAAATAGAAATCAGAGAAGAAAAGAACAAATGGGTTCTTGTAAGTAGAAAAGAAGTATAATGAGCAAACATAGCGTCTATCCTTTCATCCAAAGATTCTATCCTGAGTATGATGGCATACAATCATACCCTACATCTGAATGTGCAGTATTTTGCAAGACCAATGAAGAATGGGGAATATTGAGCAATATGGCTTCAACTCCAATAATCATAGAAGGAGTTGAGTTCAAGAGCGCAGAGCATATTTTCCAAATGTTGAAATTCATTGAAGCAGAATATGTAAAGAAAGTTTGGCAAGGTATCACGGCAAATAACAAGATAAGTCAAAACATTAAGATGACTGCCAAGAGTTATGAGCCAGAGCACAGACGCGCAGATTGGGGCAGCATGATAGTTGATGCTCTTAAATACGCTATACAGAAGAAATATGAACAATGTGAATCATTCCGTCAAGAATTAGACAGAAGCAAAGGATTATACATTGTTGAGAAGCAAGCCAACCCAAAGAAACCTGCAGATACTTGGAGTGCCAAACAAGAAGGTGATATGTGGGTTGGTTCAAACCTCACAGGCAGACTATTGATGGAACTGCGCGATAATGGCAGATTGGAATATAATCTGCCGAATGATGCTTTAAGGTTCATTGATATACTCAAACCTGAATTATCAAAGGATATATGAGATTACCGGGAATTTGTTGAAGAATAAAAAAATCTGACATTATTTGGAGTTTTGAATATAATTGCGTATCTTTGCAGCAATAGTAGATAATTCACAAAGAAGAAATAACAGAAACAATGAAGAAGATAATATTTATGAGTCTGTTTGGAGCAATATTCGGATTGTTCAGTTGCAATGCGCAGAATGAAAAATCGGACTCGGCATTCAAGAGCGTTGAGGTTGAGGAGTTTGCGAAGGTGATAGCCGATACCGCCGTTGTTCGCCTTGATGTGCGCACAGCAGACGAGTATGCCGAAGGGCATATAGATAACGCTATCAATATCGACGTTCTGAAAGACGATTTTGAAAGTAAGGCAACAGCTACGCTTCCAAAGGACAAGACCATCGCCCTGTATTGCCGTAGCGATCGCAGGAGCAAGAATGCCGCAAAGATTCTAACGAAGAATGGCTATACCGTCGTGGAGCTTAATTCGGGCTACAATGGATGGAAAAGCAAGAAATAAAAACCCTAAAACCTATTTTTCTATGGTAAGACTAACAACATGTACAAATGAATTTAATGCACAACTATTAAAGGGTGCATTAGAAAGTGAAGGAATACCCGCAATGTTATCCAACGAGATAATGAGCGGATATTTAGGCACACAAGGCGCTGATGTCCTCGTGAAGGAAGAAGACCTTGAAGCTGCAAAGAAGATTCTGGAGCAGCAGGAAAATTAAAAATAAAAAGTAGAAAGTAAAAAGTTTGGTTCGCTTCAGAACTAATTGGCATGATTTGCCACTTTTTACTTTCTACTTTCTACTTTTTACTTTTACACTTTCAATATCTACGCACCCTTGGCATACTCAGAAGGAGTCATACCCACAACACGCTTAAAGGTGCGACTGAAGTTATTGCTATCCTCATAGCCACACTTGCGTGCAACAGTAGCAATAGGATATTTACGCGCACTCTCCAATAATTGCTGGGCATACGTCATACGAATACCAAGAATATACACACCACCAGTTATACCTGTAATTGAAAAGATCTTACGACGTAGATGCTGGTTTGTCATGGATAAAGCTTCTGAGACCGTATCACAATTTACGTGTCCCAACTTCATCTGATCATGAACGATCTGATGAATCTTCTTAAGGAATTGTTTGTATTCTCTAAGCATAGTATTAATATTATTGTTTTAGTTATTATAACGCTTGCAAAAATACACAATTATTTCAAAAACGCAAAACTTTTTCTAACAAAAATGACTTTTTTGAGCAAAATCGACCATATTCTTGCACTTTTAGCATATTTTGAGCATAAAACAAAACCTTTTTTTCTGATTTTATCGCTATTTTTTCCTCGTTCATCCCATCACTCTAAACTCTTTCTTGAACCATGCAAATCTCTTCCGCTTATATTTATAGTTCAAATCATCCTGCATGGCATACGCCTCACGTTCAAACGAGAGGGCATAATATGCCTTCATGAAATTGCGAAGCCTTATAAGATGGTATAGCCACTCTATTACATACCACAGGTAAAAACCGATGAAAAGCATCTCCTTCTGCTGCAACGAATGTATATATTCATGATTCTTCGCCGTCTCAGGCAAGCGTCCCTTATCCACCCGACAAAATACGTAGCCGAACAGATTGATGGCCCAGAACGTGCCAAACGGGAAATATTTATTGTAGATGATCCGCATAGCTTTTAAATTATAAAATGAAAAATGAAAAATAATAAAATACAGATTACCACTTTAGAGTGAAGATTCTAACTTGTATTTTTCATTTTTCACTTTTCATTTTTCATTTATTTTTTCATTTAACTTTTCGTTATTAGAAAACTAACATGACATCCGCTAACTGGCGTATCAGCAAGCACAATATTCATTCCCTGCATCATCAACATCTGTCGAGACAAAGACAAACCGATACCAGAGCCTGAACGCTTTGTGGTGAAGAAAGGCACGAATATCTCACGCCTAACATCAGGAGGGATGGGGGCACCGTCGTTGCTGATGAATAATACGGCCTCTCCCCCCGCCTTCCCCCGCAGGGCGGGACCCGGAATGCTCAAGAAATCTCCTTTAAAAGGAGATTTAGGGGTCGAGCTATACCTAATATCAATCATCTTTGCCCCCGCCTCAACAGCATTCTTCACAAGATTGATGACCACCTGACGAAGCATATTCTCATCAGCTTGCATGGTAGTAAATGCCGGCATACTCACCTTCCATTCCAGATCAGGGAAGAGCGACTTTATCGACGAGATAAAAGCGCCAAGCGGCACATCTGCGAGAACAGGCTTCTGCAACTGCGTCAGTTTGCGATAGCTATCCACGAAACTGGCAAGCCCTGTGCTCGTCTCATAGATAGCACGAATACCCTCCTCATACAACGTGCCTTTTATCTTAGGATTACTGAGATACGCCTGACTAATGCTCTGTATAGGCGTGGTTGCATTCATAATCTCATGCGTCAGCACTCGCGTCAACCTCTGCCACGATTCCACCTCATTCTGTGCCACGAGTTTGCTAACATCCAGTCCTATATCATTAAGAGCCTCTTGCAAGGCACGCTCTCCAAAGAACAGACCTTTAGTTGGTAGCGAGAACGTGAACTCACGATTCCTCACAGCCTCACGCATCAGGTGCGCCCTGTCACGAAGCAGGCATTGGTGGCGGTACCAAATACCCCCCATTCCCCCGAGGGGGATAATTATAGATAGTATTATCCAAATATCCATATCCATCAATACAAACTACTCAAGTCCACCTTTTAATGGGGATTTAGAGGGGCGAACCTTATTATACAACGTCTGCCTTGTTATTCCAAGCAGTTCCGCAGCCTTACTTATATTACCATGACACTTATCCACCACCTTACGCACATGCTCTGTCTCCAGTTGTTCGAGAGGCACAACCGCCTCACTCTTGTCAATGGCATCTTTCAGAACCCGTATAAGCTCATCATTATCCCACGGCTTTGTGACGAAATCCACGGCACCAGTCTTCAAGCCACGAACTGCAAGTTTCACGTCTGCGTATGCCGTCACAAGAACCACAGGCACATCAGGATGCAACTTATGGATGGTGCGAAGCCACATCAAGCCCTCCTGACCTGAATTAACTCCAAGAGTAAAGTTCATGTCAAGCAACACCACATCAACCTGCTCCTGCTGAAGAGTGGTAAGGATGCTATCGGGCGTAGAGAGAGTGATGATACGTTCAAACACCCCGTCAAGGCATATCTTCAAAGCCGTAAGGATGGCAGTATTGTCATCCACAATCAGTATTGTTTTCATGGATGCAAAGGTAACATTTTTTTCAATCTGAAACAAACAGAAACAACAAAAAGCGCAAGAAATCATCTGAAGTAAAAGCAAAAGTGTAAAAAAATCATACAAACGAGTGTATAAAAATCATACAAACTGCATTTCCCACGCAAAAAAGCCATTGTCTTATTCCATAATTATATTACCTTTGCACTCGATAGTTCAACGATGGTGCGCACATCAATTCTACAAACCCATTAAAACGGTGACAAGCCCACCGACCTCCATAGAATTGGGGAACGAAGAGGCCGAAAACAACTATGCTAATTATCCATAACCTCAAAGCTGCATGGCGAAACATCCAGAAATACAAGGTGCAGAACACGATTTCCGTGCTATGCCTCTCCGTTGGCGTGATATGCTTTGCCATATCCCTTTATTTCATCAATGTCTTATGGCATAATGCAGAACATCAATACTTCCAAGATAATCGTATGGAATGTTGTATCTGGGCAGAAGGTCAGAGCAAATTGAAAGCGATTGACCTGAGCGACATTGAAAAGATCAAAAAGCTGAACTCTGTGGAAGATGTGATTTACAGGTGTCACGCACTATATTCCGAATTCATCTTCAAGGACAAGACCGCACATAAACGAAATTATAATTTCGGGCTCATAGTAGTAAGTCCAAACTGGCTGGAAGACAACAACTTCCGTTCTGCCGTAACAGGCAAGAAAATTGGCAGGCTGAAGCCAGGCACATTGGTAATGGACGAGACATCGGCAAAGCGTCTGTATGGTGAGGAAAATTTCAAGGCGGATGCCCCAATAGGAGCTAAAATCCTGAATATGAAGAAACAACGCGTGGTAAGCGATGTTGTCTATTCAACCTGCTATGTAGGACTTAGAGGGAATATGTATCTTGTAGCAGACCAAGAAGCAATAACAGAAGGACATGAGATCTGTGACATTGACTATATCCTCAAGGATGGTGTCAAGGCTGAGCAGTTTGAAAGCGAGATGAAGGAACTATTCTCTGGACATACATTGACATGTAGTAGATATTACGCGAAAGACTCCGTGTGGACAGCAGCCATGTTAATATTCCTCGTATTCCTCGGTGCCAGCGTGCTCATCATCGGCATATCAGGCTATCTGAAGATGCAGTTACAGCTCTTCATGCTACGAAGTCGTGAGATGTCCCTACGCCGTTGCAATGGTGCAAAGCCCTACCAGCTGTTCATGCTTCTATGCTCAGAGATATTGATTGTCTTCTGCATTATAGCCATAATGTCAATTCTCCTAACCCTGGGGTTTGAAGAATATGCCATGCCTTTACTGCAAAAATTCGGAATGACCGATCAATTGGATATCCATACAGATGTTATCTACTGCACGGAAATCCATATCATTATCATCACTTTCCTCTCAGCCTTGGGCATAGCATGGCTAACTGTCCGCAAGACTATGAAATCTCCACTCAGCAAGACTGTAGGACGCAGTTATACCCAGCACACCCTCTGGAATGGCAGCATGCAGGTGACACAATATCTTGTCACTACGATATTGTTCTTCGTCATAGCCCTCGTATTCTATGGAGTGTACACTCAGCAAAACGATAAATATCACAACATAGATACCGACTATTATAAAAACGTAATAGTTACCTATTCAGACAAATATGATGAAGCAGCAAAATTGCCATCCGTGAAACTAAAAGCGGAATGTCGGCAATTCCATGAATATATCCCAACCAAGGAAGACAGCATTATAAGCCATATCATACCGCGTGCTGTAGAAAATGATACAATACGACATATTAGGTGGAGCATGGTAGATGCTGAATATTTCAAAATCAGCAAGCTCCCCATCACCGAGAAGACAAAGGATGAGCACGCTATCAATCCCCCAATCTTCGTAAGTGCATCGGAAGCAGACAGTATCAAGAACATTCTTTCCATCAAGCACAAGACTTCGGATGAACTACATACGCTTGCCGATGGAAATGAATATGTAATAATAGGATATGTCCCATACAGGAGGATAGGGTTGCCCGGCTCCTCAGATTACTATCTGATAAAGGACTATGATAAATGGCAAAAGGAAACAGAGCACCCGGAACATAACCCATCCTATACATTGCTGATATTGCCCAAAGACAATGATGCGGACAAATATAATGCAGAGTACAATGAAATGCTGCACAGGAAGCATAAAGACCTGCCAAGCGAATACGAATACAAGAACATGACCGTTTATGATGCGAGTTTCATGGAACTGCAGATCAGTAAGTTCATCATTCAGCTACTCTACATACTCACCATTACGAGCATAGTCTGCATAATAATGACCATCTATTCATCCATATCTCTTGAAACCAGAGGCAAGCAGAAAGATGTGGCTATCCGTAAGGTTAATGGCGCAAAGACACATGACATTGTCATGCTCTTCAGCCGCTACTACATCGTGACACTCTCCATAGCCTTCACCATAGCCTTGCTCATAGGTATAGCCGTCATCGTTGCATTTTGCCTAAAAGGTGGATGGAATATACATGACGATGATATAAGGATGCTCTTCAAGATAATTCTCGAGGCATTTCTTGGCTGCATCTTCACCATCACTCTCGTCACCATCCTCACCGTATGGCAGAAGATATAGGTTAGGGAGGTTAGGAGGTTTTAGGTCAGCATCGCTGATGGCATTAAGTCCAAAGACCTCATAACCTTTAACCTCATAACCTCAAAACCTTTAAACCTCATAACCCTAAGAAGAAATGATTAAATTAGATAACATAACAAAGATATTCAGCACAGAAGAGGTGCAGACAACATCCCTCAACGGCGTTAGCCTTGAGATAAAGGAAGGCGAGTTTGTTGCCATAATGGGACCGTCAGGTTGCGGAAAATCCACTCTCCTCAACATCATGGGACTTATCGACACACCAACCGAAGGCACTTACCTTCTGAATGGCAAGGATGTAAGTACACTAACCGAGAACGAGCGAACGGACATACGCAAAGGCGTTATCGGTTTCGTGTTCCAGAGTTTCAACCTTATCGACGAACTTAACGTGAACGAGAACGTGGAACTGCCTCTGCTCTATATGGGCATGCCAGCCAAGGAGCGAAAGGAGCGTGTGCTTGAGGTTCTTCGCAGAATGAATATGTCGCAGCGTGGCAAGCACTACCCCAGCCAGCTATCTGGCGGACAGCAGCAACGTGTGGCAATAGCCCGTGCCGTTATTAGCAATCCGAAGATAATCCTTGCCGACGAGCCTACGGGCAACCTCGACTCAAAGAACGGTCTTGAGGTTATGGAAATGCTCAGCCAGCTAAATGCCGAGGGCACCACCATCATCATGGTAACACACTCTCAGCACGATGCCACATACGCCAACCGTATCATCAACCTCTACGACGGGCAGATCATAGACAACATGAATGGGTTGCTGTAAAATGAAATTACAAATTACTAATTACGAATTACCTTTTTACTATTTGCAATCACGAACATACCGTTAGCGAACTATGCTAACCAGGTAATTCGTAATTAACGTCAGTTCGACGAAAACAAATAGGGTTCTGCTTTGCTTTCAAACATTAATTATGACGTTAATTAAGACATTAATTTGGACAAAAATTGATGAGAGTTTAAGCCGTAAGGCTAATTAATGTCACAATTAATGTTTCATTAATGTCCTATATTAATGTTATGCGACAGCAAATTAACAATCCCCTCCCTTCAACTACCTTCCTCCGTAGATACTCCATCGTTACTCCATCGTTACTCCATCGCATGTCCATCGTTTCGATGGAGTAACAATGGACATACGATGGACATTCTATGGAGAAACATAGGAAGAAGGAATAAAGTAAAAAGTAGAAATTAAAAAGTAAAAAATGGCAAATCACGCCCATAAGCTCTAAAGCTAACCATACTTTTTATATTTTTTTCCTTTTTTTCTACTTTTCTTAAATCTTTTTTCATATCTTTGCGTCTTTACTTATAGAAACATCTAATAAAAACAAAATATAACGATATGAGAAAAGTAATTCTTTCCATATTTATGCTACTTAGCGCTATGTCTGCCAATGCCCAAAACGCATACAGCAGCTCTATGCTGGAGAAAAACAGACATGACATTCCTGAGACGGGTACATGTATCGTTGAAGGGAATGTAACAAACGTGCCAGACGGTACGGTGGTGAACTTCTGGTTTCCGGAAAACGGAGACTATATAGGAGAGGCTATTGCAAAGATAAACAAAGGCAAGTTCCACTTCAAGAAGAAGATACGCGAGAACACAAGATACATCATAACCTTAGGTAACGACTCAAAGGAACTTCCGTTTCTCGCTGCTCTCGGAACTACAAAGATTACAGGCGATAATGCCGACTGTAGTCTTTGGAGAGTGGAGAACCAAAACCCTGCCGTTATAGAGGAGACCGCATATATGGATCGCAGGAATGCCATTAGCGAAGAGTTCAAGAAAAAGGAAGAAGAAAGCAAGAAACAGAAAAAAGAGGCTCAGATAGACATTTATGCCGAAGAGCATTTCTATTTCAATTCCATGTACGAATTCATGAAGGGCAGGCCTTATAGTTCTACCTACAAGAAGGAACTGACTAAGCTCATCCGCAATACTCCATACCTGTGGAATGATCCTCAAAAAAGAGTATATGAAAAAAAACTCCGCGAACTCTGCCTGAAAATTCCTTTCAATGAAGTGGCTGAATATCAGAATCTTTTCACAAGAAAGGTGCTGAACGTAGGTGACTATCTGATAGATTTCATGCTATACGACCATGACGGAAAGGAGCATCATTTAGAGGAATTTAGCAATAACAACAAGTATCTGCTTATGGAGTTTTGCTGCAAGGAGGACAAGGATATGATGAAAACCCGTCCAGAGAATGTGCTTGACGACCTTTATCAGAACTATTCAGCCAATCTTGACATAGTGACCATAAACTGCGATGCGGAGGACGCATGGATGAGTGGCAGACTGCCACGCGATAAGTGGAATGAATGGAACGACCATAAGAACAGCCTCGCCGTAATGATGGAATACTCTACCATGTTCCGCTATGTGTTTATATCACCTGAGAACAAGATTATAGGCTTCGGCAGGCATGAGGATCTGAAGGACAAGGTAAAGCAGCATTTTGCATTTGTGAAATAGAGGAACTTTCTGGGAGGCTTAGTTGCTTCCGCCATTTAGAAAAACAAATTAAAACCAATTAAAACAAAAGAAAACATTTTGTTTTATTGTTTTTATATGTTTTTATTGGTTTGGTCCTGTTTTTTCAGATGTCGAAAGCAAATCTGACCAGAAAGCCTTAAAAGCCCCCCACAGGGAGGAAACCATTTCGAGTGCAGGGTCTTTTCAACTTAAGTTTAATCATTCGTACTTTTATTCATTTGCTATACACCCCATTAACTTGACAGGTTTCCTCCCTATGGGGAAGGGGCCTCTCCCCCCACCCTCCCCCGTAGGGAGGGAGCCGGAGAGCTAAAGAATTTAATCTTTGGTCTTTAGACTTTTGACTTTAGACCTTAGACTTTAGACAAAAACTACATGATCAAAAAGACGGAACAGAACATAATAGAATTTGAAAGGATTGTCGCTGAGCGGCAAGACTGGCTGTTCCGTTTTGCATATATGCGTATCTGACGGCGTGAGGATGCCGAGGATCTGGTACAGGAAGTGCTGCTGAGATTGTTCAAGGCGATGCAGAAGTCGGGCGTTGACGACATTGAGCGATATTTGATAAGAAGCATCAGTAATGCGTGTCACGATTATTTCCGACGAAAACGGCAGACGACAATTCCGATTGATGAAGCTTTGCATATCACGATAGATGAGAGTGACAAGCAGATTCACGAGGAATTCATGAGAATAAACCGAATGCTTGACGACCTTCCACCTGAACAGGCAGAGACCATACGGTTGAAATGCTACGATGGATTGACTTTCAAGCAGATAGGAGAGTTGCAAGACATTTCGGAGGCTACCGTGAAATCGCGATATAGATATGCGATAATGAGCCTCAAGGAGAAAATAGAAAAAACAAAAGGAGTATGAACATGAAAGAGTTTAACGACATAGAAGATCTTGAGCAGTTGCTGAAGCCTCAATGTGAGTTTCACGCTTCTGATAAGCTGAAGGACGAGGTCATTGCCAAGGCAAAGGCAGAAGTCCGTCCTCGCAAGGTGCGTCTGTTGCCATGGCTCGCCGCTGCCTGTGTGGCTGGTATCATGGGATTGTTCCTTATGCCTCCCGAGCTGTCGGTTAGCGAAACTCCAGTCATGGCAAAGGTTGAAGAGAAGGTTTCTGTAACTAAGAAACACGAGACCGTAACGACAGAAACCGTTAAGAGAGAAGTTCAAAAAACTGCAAGAAAGAAGGCTATCAAGGAAAGTGTTGCTAAAGTGGAAACACCAACCACAGAAGAGCCTATAACTGAACAAGTAGAGCCGTCAAGAGAACCAGCCATGCTCTCAGAGACAGATATACCTATCACCCGACCAGAGAACCTGATTGATACACCAGAGGATTTTGCCCAGATTGCAAGACTTGAAAAGCGTGCTTTCATCGACAGGATGCGTGAACAGGTTGAAATTGCCAAGGCTGAGCTTATTCATGAAACTCTTATTGAAGAAAATTAATACCGTTAACTATGAGAAAGTACATTTTACTGCTGCTATTCGTTTGCAGTCTTAACATATTTGCGACCAAACTGCCTCCTGCACCACAGCCCGAAGCCTTGCAGGATGCCGTTAATACTTTCATAGATGCACACAAAAACGATAAAAGCGTAACGAGGCTGACATATTTTGATGGGGCAGACTCTCCTATGTCGCATTTCATGAGCATTCCTTTTTGTTGCGACTCGAAAGATGACAAACTAAATGCGATAATAAACGCATTTGTTACCGATGAGAATAACTGCTATCAATATGTTCACGAAACACCTGGATCAGGATTGCTATATTCCGTAAGTTTCGGCGAGAGAAGACACATCACTCGTCAGAACAAGAATCAGGAGTTCTATATGCTTTGCGTCAAGAATCTCACAAATCCTCGCTTCAGGGATATGTATGCCTTGGCATTCGTAAAGAGAAAGAACGGAAAGGAACACATATACGAAGGAACTCTATACTGCATCAAGTCACCACGCCCCGACTACAAGGAGGATGAAGCGAAGGATGCAATATCCTGGCAGAACTACTTTATCGTGGGACAGTTGGACAAGGAGTTAGGTGACTCCATAAGGTGTGTACACCTAACAAAGGGGCTAAAGAGCCTGACGAGCATGGGAATTGCTGGATGGCGCGAGAATGTGGTAGATGGTCGTTTCGTGTATAAGGACAGAGCCTACAAGGACACGGAGATACAAGTGTCATACATCTACAAGAACGGAAAGAAGTCGGATGGTCAGACCATCAAGGTCACTCCGGGCACAACCCTATATATCACTTTCCACAAAGACAGTTACGACATTGACCGTGTGGAAAAGGAATATGCCGATGACGAAAACAGGGAAGAGAAGCAAAAGATGGAAAAAACCGACGAGACCCTGAAAGCCTACAGCATGACGCTGAAAACGATCAGCGAGCAGATTAGGGAACTCAGAAACGTACCGGAAAATGCTCCTGACTATGCCGACGTGAAGAAACGGCTTTCCGCTCTTCACAAATCTGCAAAAGACATAACGAACAAGATGCAGGAATTGGTAGAAAAAGTCGCTAAGGAACTTGAGTAAAAAGCAATAATTATTCCCGAATACAGCAAAAAGTGATGCTTTCCTTGCTGTTTTCGGGAATAATTGTTATCTTTGCAAATAGAATAAAAAAAGTGAATAGTGAAAAGCGAATAGAGAATAATACTTAGTGAAAAATACTGCTATCGCAGAATGGGATGCATAGCGAGACCTCGTAATGGTGTCCACCTGTATTAAGTATCATTCACTTTTCACTATTAACTATGAACTAACCCCTAAACAATCATTCCTTCATATATGCGTAAATTATCTCAACATATAGCGAACCTCTTCGTTCTTTTCTTCCTGCTGATGGCTCTCCCCTCCTTTGCCCTTGGCGTGAAGGATTTCACATTCTCGCATCTCGGCACATTGGATGGTTTGTCGAGCCAAAGGGTATATTCACTTCACAAGACGAAGGATAATGCCATTTGGTGGACGACGAAATATGGTGTGGATCGCACTAATGGTACAGTAGTGAGTCATTATCCTATTGGAGAGAGAGGAATGTATAGCAGCTTTGCCGGACGCGTGGTAAGCTTTGCACATTCCACTTGCAATAACGATGAGATGTATGTATTCGACAATACAGGAAACATTTATCACTATGACAAGATTCAGGATCGCTTTGACCTCGTGACAAACGTGGCAAAGACATTGAATCTCCCTGTGGTGCTGAACGATGTCCTGGTAACATCGGAATGTGTGTGGCTCGGCATGAGAGAGGGTGTCTATCAGCTTTTGCTCAATGAGAACAACAAGATGAAGGACATGGGCATAAGGCACTTCACCGACTACATACTGCCATACGGCAACAATCAGTTACTGTTCTGTACGCATGACGGCATCTTCGACATCAAGGACAAAAAATGGTCGGATGACCATGTCATTACTGGTTTCTACGACCAGAAGATGAACAACCTTTGGATAGGAACTTTCAATGAGGGTGTTAAGGTCATAAAAAAAGTAACAGAAGGAAAGGCGAAGAGCGGAGAGCCTATTACGCTCAACGTGCCCAGGAATCCTGTAAGAGCCATAACCCCATACGACAACCGAACGATACTTATCGGCATTGACGGCTTTGGTGTGTATCAGGCATTACGCTCTGGGGGGGATGTGAAGCCGTTGTTCAGCGCAAACGAAGGTCCTAACGGTGTACTTCACGGCAATGGTGTGTATGACATCATCGTGGATTCATGGAGCAATATCGTCGTGGCATCATATTCGGGCGGTATTGATGTGGCACGACCTGTGGGAAGTACCACAGCCGTGTTCCGTCATTTCATGAACAATCCACAGTCTATCATCAACGACCATGTGAACTGCGTTGCCAACTGGGCTGGCAACCTCCTGCTCATGGGCACAGACGACGGCATAAGCATCTACAACACATCCACCGACCAATGGCGACACACATCGCGGGGCATGGTGGTGCTCGATGTCTGCAAGAAGAAGTCGGACGGCAAACTGCTCATAGCCACCTACGGCAACGGAGTGTGCGAGGTCTCACCCGACGGCACCACGCGGAAACTCTATTCAACGGCAGACGGCACTCTGAGGGATGACCATGTGTATCGTTTGAGCTATGACAAGGCGGGCAATCTGTGGATGGGTACGCTCTTCGGCTCTCTCACGGTGAAGACTCCGGAGGGCAACAAGTATTTCAACATAGATAACATCCTTGCCCTAACTCCTCTATCTGACGGCAGAATGGCTATCGGCTCTGCACATGGTCTCTATATCGTGGGCGCTAACGATGCAAAGCCCAGGATGGTGGAATATATGCCAGAGGGTAAGGCTGATGCCAATAGATATGTGGCTGACATATTCCAGGACAGAGGCGGTAAGCTATGGATTGCCACAGATGGTGGTGGTGTGTACATCTACGACCTAAAGACTAATAAGGTGACACATCAGCTAACAACCGAGAATGGACTGCCTACAAATAGCGTGACGAGCATCACGAGGGATCAGACAGGCAGAATATGGATCGGTACGGAGAAAGGTCTGGTATTCGTGAATCCAGAGAGGCCTACCGACATCATCAACGTGAGCTATTGCTATGGGCTGAACACCGAGTATGTTCAACATGCCGTGGCTAACCTTCCAAATGGAGACATCATCTATGGTACTGTGGATGGTGCCGTCATTATCAATCCAAAGAACATTACCCGACTGAACTATCAGGCACGACTGACAATAAAAGGCGTGCGTGTGCATGACGATGCTGATGCCGAGTATAAGGATCTGGATAAATTCAGACGGAAGATTGCAGAAGGATTGCTCATGGGTAAGATCAAGCTTTCGTATAACCAACGCAGCTTCGACATCCTGTTCGAGAGCATCAACATGAGGAATTACTTTGATGTGGCATACCAGTACAAGATGGAGGGTATGGAATGGAGTCAGGTGATTACCCAGCAGTTCCTCGGCTTTGAGAACTTAGAGCCAGGCAAGCACATATTATATATAAGGAGTATCAGCAAGACAAGCGGCATAGCCCTTGACGAGCGTAAGATAACAATATACATAGGTCAGCCATGGTGGAACTCTTGGTGGATGTGGTGCATATACATCATTCTTCTCGTCCTTACCTTCCAGGGACTATGGTGGATGTATAACCTGCATAACAAATACCTACGCCTGATGATGGAGAAGGTTGCACTTCCAGAGGAAAAGTCACACTCTCCTCTCCCTACAGAAAATGGAGCGCCGTCTCATGATGGAAAGTCCCCTCTTAAGGAGGATTCAAAGGGGCAGAAAACCGCGGATAACGAAGCAGATCCAGAACCTGTAAAGACCGAGGGCGTGGAGTTCGTGGGTATGGCTACTAAGCTCACCCTCGACAATCTGAAAGATACGGACTTCACCATCGACGACCTATGTCGTGAGATGGGTATGAGTCGCACGTTGTTCTATGTCAAACTGAAGACCTACACAGGTAAGTCGCCACAGGACTTCGTGCGTGCCATCCGACTTGAGAAGGCTGCCAATCTACTTCGTCAAGGTCGTAGCGTTACCGAAGTCTCCGTGCTCACAGGTTTCGACAATCCAAAGTATTTCAGTACTGTCTTTAAGAAATACTTCGGGGTGAGTCCGTCGAAGTTCGAATAGACATTTCAATTACGAATTACTAATTACGAATTACCTATTTAGTTTTATAGCTTATTTCTTCACAGAAAAAAGTAACTTGGTAATTTGTAATTAGTAATTCGTAATTATTTATCCCCTAAATTCTATCATAAAAGGGTATAAGAACTGACATTTTTCAGTTTTTATACCCTGTTTTGTTGGGTATCAAACCCCATTTAGAGTACTTGTAGGTACTTTTGCAGCAGAAAAAGATTTGAGGAGTAAAATCTTCAACAATAATTAGGAAATAGAAGAATTAGAACCCAACAAAAATCTATTATGATAAAGAAATCCCTAATAATTGTTTGCCTGATTGGCTTCATGATGGCAAGCAGAACTATGGCTCAGACAATAGCCAAACAATGGAACAAAGATGTAGTCGGATGGAATCTCGGCAATCAGTTTGAGTGTTCCGCTCCAGGACAGGATGGCGAGTCGATGGCAATCGGAGAACCTGACGGTGCGATGAATGCAGAGACATCATGGGGCAACCCTGTCGTTACAAAGAAGCTCATCAAGGCAGTGAAGAAAGCAGGCTTTAATGCCGTTCGTATTCCAGTACGTTGGCAATGTCATATCACAAATCCTACGGCAATGTCGATCAATAAGGAGTGGATTGCACGTATAAAGGAAGTTGTGGATTGGTGCTTGGCAGAAGATATGAAGGTTATCATCAACACTCATCATGATAAGTGGCTCGAAGGTCGTCCGTTCTATGCCAATAAGGAAGAGAATTGCCAAAAGCTCGCCCTATTGTGGATGAACATCGCAACAGCCTTCAAGGATTATGACGAGCGTGTTGCCTTTGCCGGAACTAACGAGGTACACATCAAGGATAACTGGGGAAAGCCAGAGGCAGAGAACCTTGAGGTTCAGAATGCCTATAACCAGACCTTTATTGATATTGTCCGCGTGACAGGTGGCAAGAACGAGAAACGTCATCTTATCTGCCAGACATACGTTTGCAACCCAGACTTCGGTATAGATAATGGCGACTTCATTATTCCGAAGGATATTGATGGCAACGGCAACGACTATATGAGTGTGGAGTTCCACTACTACAACCCTTGGGACTATGCCGGACTGTGCAAGTACTACTATTGGGGTGAGCCTTACAAGCAGTATGGCGCTTCAGAGAGTGATGAGAACACCATGCGCAAGTTCTTTGACAAGGCGGTTGACACATGGGCTTCAAAAGGTCTTGGTCTCATCATAGGCGAATGGGGCGTTACCGATCACTTCAAAGGTTCTGAGGCTGACCGCATCCACGAGAATATGACCTATTACTGCGAGAACTTCGTCAAGGAAACACGCAAGAGGGGTATCGCCTCCTTCATCTGGGATAACGGTGACTTTGGCAATGGTCAGGAGAAGTTCGGTATCTTCGACCGTAAGAAAGCAAATACTCCAATCAAGGCCACATGGATAATTGATGGAATAACAAAAGGAAGCAAGTTCCAATCTCAATAAAAGATTAACAGGAAATGGTGATTTTATGGAGCTTACGCTCCTTTTATGGGAAAGCAAATTTGAAATAAATTAATTCAGTAAATTAGGTTCAGTAAATTATAATTTTAAAAATTATTTTCTGAAATCTAAATTTCCCAGCGACGGATGTCGCTCCATAATTTACTGGCTATAATTTATTGTTAATTTACTTTCTAAAAAATAAGCACCGCAAGGTGCATTTCACCAATTTTCTGTTTCGAAACCAAACAGGAATCACAAAAACCTAAATTATGAAGAAAAACAGTAAAATGCTACTCACCCTGCTGGGAGCTGGTATGATGTGCAACACATCTGTTGCCCTTGCCGGAAACAATTCGACAAGCAACAAGATTACTGCCACAGCTCAGCAGACACAGGGAATTAAGGGTACTGTAACAGACGGTGCAGGTGAACCCCTTATCGGTGCTACGATCAAGGTCGTAGGCACACAGAACGGAACAGTTACCGATCTTGACGGTAAGTTCTCTATTAACTGTAAAACTGGTGCTACTCTCGAAATCAGTTTCATTGGCTACAAGACCATTCAGGTACATGCTTCAAACGGAATGACCGTGAAGCTCGAAGAGGATGGCAAGGTGTTGCAGGACGTGGTTGTAACAGCCCTCGGCATCAAGCGCGATCGTAAGGCTCTTGGCTATGGACTTACTGAGGTCAAGGGTGAAGAACTAACCAAGGCAAAGGAAACAAACGTAATCAACTCTCTTGCAGGTAAGGTGGCAGGTCTGGTGGTAAACCAGACTGCGAGTGGTGCATCAGGCTCTACCCGTGTTCAGCTTCGTGGCGCTACCGAGATGACGGGCAACAATCAGCCTCTCTATGTGGTTGACGGTGTGCCATTGGATAATACCAACTTCGGAAGTGCGGGCGAACAGGGAGGCTATGACCTCGGCGACGGTATCTCTGCCATTAATCCCGATGATATCGAGACAATGACCGTGCTCAAAGGTCCTGCTGCATCTGCACTATATGGTAGCCGTGCCTCTCACGGTGTTATCCTCATCACCACAAAGAAGGCAGATAAGGATAAGGTTTCAATAGAATACAACGGCTCATTCACCCTCGACTCACAGCTTGCCAAGTGGGATAACATCCAGACCATCTACGGTATGGGTGACAATGGCGAGTATCAGCTTGATGCCTCTTCTGGCACTAACCAGAGCTGGGGAGCAAAGGCAGACGAGATCAACAAGACATATTTCGACGGTTCGGTACATCCATTCTATATGTATGGCAATAATGCTGCCGACTTCTTCCGTACTGGTCTCACGGCACAGAATACCGCCGTACTCTCTGTGAATAGTGGCAAGACAGGCATCCGCTTCTCTATGACAGATATGCGTAACCGCGACATTCTGCCTAACACAGACATGAACCGCGATAACTTCAACCTCCGTGTCAACACAAGCGTTGGTCCTGTGGATTTCGACCTCACGGCCAACTACACTCACGAGGGTGTGAACAACCGTCCTGCTCTTGGCGATTCTCAGAGCAACGTGGGCAAGAACCTCATGACGCTTGCAAGTACCTATAACCAGGAATGGCTGAAGAACTATCAGAATGCTGATGGCACTTACGCTAACTGGAACGGTAATGACCAGTATAACAAGAACCCATACTGGGATCTGTATAAGAATCAGAACACAACCGATAAGGATGTGCTCCGATTGACAGGTAAGGCAGTATGGAACGTGAACAAGCACCTGAAGTTCCAGGGAACCATTGGTACTGACATCAATAAGATGAACTTCGAGGACTATATCGCACGTTCTACCCCAGGTGTGCTTGCGGGTAAGCTCACACAGCAGATTTTCAACAACAACACCCTGAATGCAGAGCTTCTCGGTCTCTATAACAACTCATGGGGCAAGATTGACTTCAACGCTACATTGGGTGGAAATATATATAAGGTAGATAACAAGACAACGACCATCACGGGTACTGACCAGCAGATGAATGACATCATCGCCATACTGAACTATGCAGAGCAGAACGTGATGGGTAGTACTTACAAAAAACAGATCAACTCTATCTATGGTAGTGCAAGTGTAGGTTTCGACCATACATACTATCTCGAAGGTACTCTCCGTGGCGACCGTTCTTCTACATTGCCAGTAAGCAACAATACATACGTCTATCCATCAGTTTCAGGTAGCGTAGTGTTCTCTGAGTTCATCAAGAACAAGAAGGTGATGAACTACGGAAAGTTCCGTGCTTCATGGGCAAAGGTAGGTTCTGATACCGATCCTTATCAGCTCGGACTCACCTACACCACAGGTAAGTATTCATATCCTGGTTACACCATAGCCATGATCAATAACAACACCCAGCCTAACAAGGATCTGAAGCCAACAATGACAAGTTCATACGAACTCGGTTTTGAACTCAAGTTCTTCAACAACCGACTCGGACTTGACCTGACATACTACAACCAGACTTCTAAGGATCAGATCATCGGTCTGGCTTCATCATCTACCTCTGGCTATACCTCACGCCTTATCAATGCAGGTAAAATACAGAACAAGGGTGTGGAGATTGCACTCAACGGTCGTGTGCTTGCCATCAAGGACTTTGCTTGGGATGCAGGTATCAACTTCTCAAAGAACTCAAACAAGGTACTTGAGCTTGTAGAGGGTACTAACTACTTCGAGCTTGCTGATGCCTCTTGGGCTAACGTATCGGTAGGTGCAGAGGTTGGTGAGGACTTCGGTTCAATCAAGGGTACTGACTTCAAGCGTAATGCCAACGGTGACATTCTCATTGATGGTACAACGGGTATGCCTCTCTTCGAGGAGCAGACAAAGACACTCGGTAACGCATCATGGGATTGGACAGGTGGTTTCTATTCAACCTTCACTTATAAGAACTTCCGCCTCTCAGCAGGCTTCGACGTAAAGGTAGGTGCTGATCTCTATTCAATGTCAATGCGTTCAGCATATCTCACAGGTAAGGCAAAGGAGACTCTGGCAGGTCGTGAGGAATGGTATGCTTCAGAAGAGGCTCGTAAGGCTGCGGGCATGAGTGAGGAAGCTTGGCGTGAATCAGGCAAGTGCACAGGCTTTATTGCAGAGGGTGTTATCGACAATGGTGATGGCACATATCGCAAGAACGACATTCCAGTAAATCCACAGAGCTACTGGAAGAGCGTTGTGGCAAAGGCACAGTCACTCTTCGTTTACGACAACTCATACATTAAGTGTCGTGAGATAACCTTCGGCTACACATTCCCAGAGTCAATGCTCGGCAAGTACGTCAAGGCTCTCAGCGTAAGTTTCGTAGCTCGTAACCCATTCATCGTATGGAAGAACATTCCGAACATCGACCCAGACTCAAGCTACAACACCTCTGGTCTCGGTCTTGAGTACGGCTCACTTCCATCACGCAGAAGCTATGGACTGAATGTTAATTTGAAGTTCTAAAAGCCACCGAAATGACAAAATAATAATTTGCTTTCCCCAAAAGAGCGCACGCTCCCTAAAAGCATATAGAATTATTTGTTAATCATGTTAATTAGACAACAATATGAAAAAATCAATATTAAAACTGTTCACTGCACTTGCGGTTTCCACGGCAATCGTGTCATGTAGCGACAGTTATATGACAGAGATCAATACTGATGACTCAAAGGCTGAGGATATCAATCCTAATGCCGAGCTTACCACGGCATTGCTCCAGACCTATGGCGATTTCCAGGTTATGGATGTGTTCCGTTGCTATATCACTGGCTTCACACAGTATTATGCTGGTGGCTGGAACGTGTCAAACTATGCAGGTGCCGTTTATCCAGAGAATGCAACAAGCAAGTTGCTCTGGGATCGTTATTATGCTATCGGCATCAAGAATCTCGTTGATGCAATTTCTCGCACGGCCGACAAGCCAAACGTAAATGCTGCCCTCCGTATTCATAGGGCTTATATGATGGCTGTTCTCTCCGATGTCTATGGTGACATTCCATGCACAGAGGCAGGTAAGGGCTATACAGAGAATATCTCATTACCTAAATATGATACTCAGGAAGAGGTGTATAACTTCATCTTCTCTGAACTCAAGCAGGCTGTTGCACAGCTCGGCACGGGTTCTGATGAAATCTCTGGCGACTGCACATCCTTGTATCAAGAAACAGACGCATGGAAGCGTTATGCCAACTCTCTCCGTATGCGCTATGCAATGCGTATTTCTGATGTGGCTCCTGAGAAGGCTAAGACTGATTTTGAGGCTGCGATGAACGATGCAGCAGGATATATTCAGAATGATGAGCAGGATGCCTTTGTCTTCCACATGGATTCCCCTTTCACTCTCTATGACGGAGCCACCGACCTTGACTTCCGTGGCAATGCTCTCAGCGAAATGCTCTACGGTCAGGATCCACAGTCTCCAACCTTCGTGAGCAGCACACTGTTCTATTATCTCAAGAACAACCACGACCCACGTCTATATCAGATTTGCCGTAACTATATCTGCACGACCCGTAGTCAGACCGACACATCAGGCAACTACGACGTTACTGATGAGGTTATTGCATGGGGTGAGAATGGTGGTGCCGGTATCGTACCTTGTAACGTAGGTGATGCATGGTGGAGCGACTGGGTGAATGGTCCAGATAATTCAGCCATCCCAACACTCGAAAAGCTTGTGAAGCAGAGTCCAGATGCAGGTTACGACAAGAACAACTACCCTGCACGTATGATTCGTCCTTCACTTTCCATTAACTTCGAAAAGACAAGTTGTCCGGGTATTCTCATGACCTCTGCCGAGGTTGAATTCCTTCTTGCCGAGGCTAAGTCAAAGGGATGGAATGTATCAGGAACAACTGAGGAGCACTATCATAACGGTATTCGTGCTGCCATGAATATGATGAACAAATACTACGGCACCACGATCTCCGACATCGAGATTGAGAACTATATTCTCAACCATCCTCTCACCGACAATCCACGTGAGTGCATCAATTACGAGGCTTGGATTCTCCACCTCACCAACCCTGCCGAGGGATGGGCTAATCTTCGTCGCTCTGACTATCCAGCATTGGCAGATCGTACCAAGCTCCCTATCCGTGGCGACTTCCCTCACGAGGATCAGAATATGCAGACTCCAACCCGCTTGAAGTACCCTAACATCGAGAACGAGTATAACAAGGTACACTTCAATGAGGCTATCCAGCGTCTCGGTGGCTCTGACGACTGGCACCATCGCAACTGGTGGGATGTCAATGAGCAGAACTTCATGGATATTGAGAAGATAAAAAATCCAAAGTAAATCGCACCTTACGGTGCTTGGATATTTTTAGAAAGTAAATTGGCAATAAATTAGAGTCAATAAATTATAGAGCGACATCCGTCGCTTGGAAATCTACAACTTTAATTTTCTGAATATAATTTACTGAATTAATTTACTCCCAATTTACTTTCCCCCAAAAGGAGCGCAAGCTCCGTAAAAAGTAATCAAATTTAATTAGACAGCAATTATGAAGAATATATTTAATTATAGGAATATCTGCTTCGTGCTTGGCTTTGCCCTTGCTCTTGGGCTTTTCACCTCCTGCTCTGAGGACGACGAGCCATTCATCACGGCAACAGAGGATGACTATCCCCGAATCCTGCAGCCTTGGTTTGGCGAGTGGGAAGATGGAGAGCCTACAGTATATAAGAGTCTTTCACGCGATGTGACCTACGTTGACTCAGTAACCGTTACACCTGCCCTCTACACCACCGTAGAATGGTTCCTTGACGGCGAGAAAATCAACGAGGGAACACATATCAGCAAGCAATTCCTTGCTGGCGACTATATCCTGAAGATTGTGGCTACCACGACCAAGGGAAAGGTAACGTCACGCACAGGCAAGCTCATCATCAATGCCCTTGATGGTGATCCAAAGCTCAGCGACAAGAAGACAAAGCGTTGGCTCAATCCTGGCACAGAGGTATCAATTCCTTGCGAGAACCTCACAGAGGTAAAGGCTGTACGCATCGGCAAGGCTTCCGTGTCTGACGCAAGGGTTGAGAACGGCAACCTGAAGTTTACCGTTCCCTCAATGGATGATGGGGATTATCAACTGGTCGTGACCGATGGCTCTGGCACTGAGTTCGGATGCAATAAATTTACGGTCAACAAGGATCCATGCCCTTACTCTGACGAGAACACCGTATGGGAAGGCGCGTTCAACGTGACATGGGGTACTCCGTTCAACGCTCTGCAAACCACCATTACCCAGCATCTATCACCCAACACCATTATACGTGCATACGTTGCTCCGACAAACGACCGTGGGCAGGGCTCTATGACAACTGCTTGGTGGAATAACATCCTTACAGGCAAAGGTGATCCTGCACGTGGTGACATTGAGATAACCAAGGCTATGGTGCTGGAGTATCAGGTTACTGATTTCTCCATCAATCTCCTAAAGGCTCAGGAGGGCTTCCTGATTGTTGGTGACGGTTATACCATAACCAAGGTAACGGTAGGACAATAATAATATATAACAGATGTAGGATATATATAGTTTTTAATTAGTTAGTTTGTAAGGCTTCACCGTCGAGAGACAGGGGAAGCCTTTTTTTTGTAATTGAAAATTGACAATTGATAATTTAAAATTAATATCTTAATCTCTTAATCCCTTATTTTATTAATCCCCTATAAATCAACATTGTAGAAATCTGACATTTGTCTGACATTGACTTTTCTGGTTAATGTCAGACACTTTTTTTTGATACCAGAAAACATATACCTAACTTTGCGGCAAAATAATAAAAAGTAAAAAGTAAGAAGTAAAAAAGTGGCAAATCACGCCAATTCGCATAAAACGTAATCACACTTTTTACTTTTTAATTTTTACATTTTAATTTAGCGTTATGAAACATTACAAAATTATCAACAACGTGACTGGCTGGATAGTATTCCTTATTGCGGCCTACACCTATTGCTCAACTATTGAGCCGACAGCAAGTTTCTGGGATTGTCCAGAATTCATTTCTTCCGCTTACCTTCTGGAGATAGGCCACCCACCTGGTGCTCCTTTCTTCATGCTCGTGGGTAACCTGTTCTCGCAGTTTGCAAGCGACTCCTCACAGGTGGCAAGGATGATTAACATCATGAATGCCTTGCTGAGTGCGGGGTGCATCCTCTTCCTGTTCTGGAGCATCACGCATCTGGCAAGGAAGTTGATAGCCCCCTCTCCACTCGGTTTAATCACAATAATGTGCAGTGGCATTGCCGGCTCATTGATCTACGCATGGTCTGACACGTTCTGGTTCTCTGCCGTTGAAGGTGAGGTGTATGCGTTCTCCAGTTTCTTCACGGCTCTTGTTTTCTGGCTGATACTGAAATGGGAGGATGAAGCTGACTCTCCACGCTCTGATAGATGGATTGTTCTGATTGCCCATCTCATAGGACTATCAATCGGGGTGCATCTGCTTAATCTTCTGTGCATTCCGTCCATCATCCTCGTGTGCTACTACAAGAGGGCAAGGAAACCAACTGCTAAAGGCACCATGCTGATGCTCGTGCTCTCGGCTCTGCTCATTGCCGTGGTACTCTTTGGCATAGTGCCGGGTGTGGCAATGGTTGGCGGTTGGTTCGAACTCCTATTTACTAATGTTCTCGGAATGCCTTTCAACACGGGGCTCATAGTCTATGTCTCGCTATTGGCTATCTCGCTTGCCGTGGCTCTATGGCGAGCAAGGAAGCGATGGCTTCACACCTCCCTGCTCTGCCTAACCATGATGCTCATAGGCTATGGCTCGTATGCCGTCATCTTCATTCGCTCTGCCGCCAATCCCATGATGGACGAGAATTCTCCCGACAACATCTTCGCCCTTGGAAGCTATCTCGGGCGTGAACAGTATGGTGACAAGCCCTTGCTCTATGGACCTACTTATTGCTCTGAGCCTGAGATAACCGTTGACAACAACGGGAAACTCACGTATGCAACGACAGAAAAGGGGGCTATTTACAGGCCAAAAGGGAATGAGTATGTAAAGGTGGGCAACCGAATAGATATGAAATATCCGTCAAACCAGTGTATGCTCTTCCCCCGAATACATAGCAACAGGCATTCAGAGCTATACGAGGAATGGCTTGGCGAGACTCACAAGCATACTGTGGAATATAGCATTCCGGGGCAGTATTACCCTGAGACGATTGAGATTCCGAGCATGGGCGATAACCTCAGATTCTTCTTCGGGTATCAGCTGAACTTCATGTACTGGAGATACTTCCTATGGAATTTCGCTGGGCGACAGAATGACATTCAGGGGCATGGTGAACCTGAGCATGGCAACTGGCTTTCGGGCTCCTCTTGGCTCGACAACCTCCGTCTTGGCGACCAGAGTCTTCTCCCCTCTGACCTGAATGGAAACAAAGGGCACAACGTGTTTTATTGCATGCCTCTGCTACTCGGGCTCATCGGCTTGCTATGGCAGTTTTTCCGCGATGAGAAGAGCCGACAGCAGTTCTGGGTGGTGGCTCTCCTCTTCTTCATGACTGGCATTGCCATAGTGCTTTATGTTAATCAGACTCCATGCGAGCCTCGTGAGCGTGACTATTCCTATGCTGGTTCGTTCTATGCCTTCGCTATATGGTCCGGTCTGGGTATCTGTGCTATCTTCGAGGCGCTAAAGAGTAAAGTAGATAGTGTAAAGAGTAAAGTGGAGAGTGTAAAGAGTAAAATGCTGGTTGCTGGTATCTTAGGTGGGATAAGCTTACTTGTACCTCTACAGATGGTTAGCCAGACTTGGGATGACCACGACCGCAGCAACAGGTATATGTGCAGGGATTGCGGACAGAACTATCTCGAAACGACCGACCATGACGCCATACTGTTTACCAATGGCGACAACGAGACTTTCCCTCTATGGTATAATCAGGACACCGAGGGCAAGCGGACGGATGTGAGGGTGTGCAACCTTCAGTATCTGCAAACCGACTGGTATATCGACCAGATGAAGCGTCCCGCCTTTTCGGGTAGGGGTATGTCGTCGCCTCTCCCTATCTCGTGGACTCATGATCAGTATATGGAGGGGGTGAACGAATATATAGAGATCAACCCTATCATTTCTGACAACAGGAGGCTACGTGACACGATAGAATACATAAGGAAGGAGAATCCAGAACTCGCCCTTCGCCTATGGGGCAATGATCCCTTTGAACTGGGCAATGCCATACGCAGGTTTGTTCTCAGGCAATATGACAATCTCAGCCCGGAGGAAGAGGAATGGGCGAAAAGCCTGCCTGTATGCCTACCAAGCGATTCACTTCATATCACGGTTGACAAGGAGGCGGTGCGTAGGAGTGGCATGAAACTTATCGGAGAGATTCCTGACAGGATGGAGATTAATCTGAGGGGTAGGAGAAGTATCACGAAGAACTATGCCCTCGTACTCGAAATGATAGCGCAGGCGAATTTCTCCCGACCTATCTATTTCACCATCGGCTCTGGTCCCGAATCTTACGGCGAACTTTACCATTTCTTCATTCAGGAGGGACTGGCATGGCGCGTCACGCCTTTCTACATTGAGGAGAACAAAATGGAGCATGGACTTGTCAGCACTATCTGCGACACGGACAAGATGTTCACCAACATGATGAAGAAATACAGGTATGGCAACACCTCTATGCCTGGTATTTATATTGACGAGACTACTGGCAGAATGTGCGCTTCACATCGTCGTTGTTTCGCGAAACTCGCCATTCAGTTGTGCCATGAACATAAGTTCGAAAAGGCATTACAGGTACTTGAACGGTGCGAGAAGGAGATACCGCCTTACAATCTGCCACACTCATACGTCAGCGGTTCACTTGATATGGTGGATGCCTATCAAATGATAGGTCAAAGGTCAAAAGACAAAGGCAAAATGTCAGAAAAAGCTACAAATATCTATCAGCAATTAGAAAAAACATTTAAGGAATATCAAATATGGAGAAAAGAGAACTAAAGCAAAACTCGCGAATCGCACATTGTATATTGTACATTGTGAATACCCCTTACACACTCATCATCATAGGCTTGCTATTCATCATAGCAGGTCTATGGCTTATGTCGGGCGAGAGCACCACGGAGACAGCCTTCAATCCCGAAATCTTCAGTGAGAGGCGCATAAGGCTCGCCCCCATCGTCTGCCTCATAGGTTTTCTTATAGAGGGGATTGCGTGCATGAATATAAGGAAGATTACTTAAAAGAAAGTTAATAGTGAAAAGTGAATAATACTCAACTCAACTTTCGGGAGTTTATAAGACTCAACCAAGTCCGATGATAATACCATTATAATACCATTATATTACCATAATAATACCATAATATTACCATTAAATATGGTATTTTAATGGTATTTATATGGTATCTTAATGGTATTTTTATGGTATTTACATAAAAGACAAAGCGGAGGCACAACAGATATGCCCCCCACTTTCAACCTTACAAGATGTTAAGTTTTTTTGCCATCTATGAATTATTCAGGTTAAAAGAGTAAACGAGAAGCCAGCCAAGATGACGCTTCATCTTGACTGGCTTGAGTGGCATTGCCACTTGTAATAGTATTGACTGTTAATAAACTAAATCGTAAATGTGTGGAAACTTAATCTTATATAACTTAACCTAAACTAATATATTTACCTAACCTATGAAACTTTCTAAACCTAATAACTTAAACCCAAAAGCCATGAAGGCTTTTTATTTCACGAGAATTGAAGTGAGAACAGCACCTGCTACTGCGCCTGCAATCACAGCACCTGCATTGTTGTGGTGATGATGACGCTCAACTACTACTGGGCGTTCTACAACTACCGGACGCTCTACTACTACCGGACGCTCAACAACCACTGGTGCGTGATGGTGGTGATGATGGCGTGGTGCTACTGCTACTACAGGAGCGTGGTGGTGATGATGACGAGGTACAACTGCTACAACTGGAGCATGATGATGGCGGTGGTGATGACGCATCTCTACTCTGTCATGATGACGATCGTGATGACGCTGTGCTGAAACTGTACCTGTGCAGATGAATGCCATTATTGCTACGAGAGCGAGTATATATCTTTTCATAATTGTATGTTTTAATTTTGTTGTCATCAGAACTATCTCTGATTTCTGTTGGCAAAATTACTGCAAAAAACTTAGATTCCAAATTGATTTTCCCTATTCGGAAGAGGAATCTCCCTAAAGTGAAGGGGGAAATCCCTTGCGGTTAATTAATAATTAATAATTGACAATTAATAAACAATTGGTATTCAGCAAGAAACGAATTTCAACAACTATCAGTTTCTTCATTGAATTAAAAATCGCGAAAACAAGGAAAAAATCTTTTTCTCCATATTTTATGGAAAAAAAGGCGTTTTGTTTGGTTTTTTGCAAGAAATAGAGTATCTTTGCCCTTGTTTACAAAACATTCCCTTATGTTGCGAAAAATCAGAATTCTACTTGCCATAATCTTCCTCATAGGCATCACATCGCTGTTTCTTGATTTCTCAGGAACGGTGCAACCTTGGCTCGGCTGGATGGCTAAACTGCAATTCCTGCCAAGTGTGCTGGCATTGAATGTAATTTCCATAGTCGTGGTGTTAGGCTTAACCCTCGCAATGGGAAGACTATATTGCTCTGTCATATGCCCATTAGGCGTTATGCAGGATTTTTTTGCGTGGATTGGTAAATGGCGCATCTTCCGCAAGAACAAGAAGACAAAAGCAGCCAACAAGTATTCACATTCAAAGCCTAAGACATGGTTGCGCCTTGGCGTACTAGGTCTTATGGTGGTAATGATATTGGCAGGCTTCAACGCTGGTGTAATGCTCTTGGCTCCTTATAGTTCATACGGAAGAATTGTGACATCCGCCCTGCAACCTGTATATATAGGTATCAACAACATGCTTGCAACATGGGCAGAGAATGCTGAGAGCTATGCTTTTTATCAGGTAGAGCCACATAATACCCCTACCCTATTATGCATAGTGGCGGGCATTTCGGCTTTGGTTCTCCTGGTACTCGCCTTCAGAAACGGCCGTACTTATTGCAATACTATTTGTCCTGTTGGCACCGTACTTGGCTATGTAAGCAAGTACTCGTGGCTAAAGATGAGGGTGGATGAGAGCAAGTGCATCAAGTGCGGATTGTGTATGAAGAACTGCAAGACTTCATGTATCAACGTACAAAAGGGCGAGGCTGTGACCATGGATTATACACGATGCGTGGATTGCGGAAACTGCGAAAATGTTTGTCCGAAGGGGGCTATCTCATTTTCAAAAGTAAAAAGTAAAAAGTCAGAAGTCGAAAGTCCCAAGACTGAAGAGAATATGACTCGCCGTAGTTTCATCGGAGTTGTAGGACTTGCTGCCGCTGCAGCCGTTAATGCTCAGGAGAAAACCACGGACGGCGGATTTGCAGCTATCGAGGACAAGCAGATTCCCAAACGTAAGACACCTCTCACGCCTCCAGGCTCAATCTCAGCACGTAATCTGCAAAGAAAATGCACGAGCTGTCAGCTCTGCATAAGCAACTGTCCTAACGGCGTGTTGAGACCAAACACCTCGCTCGAAGGATTCTTGCAACCTGTTATGGAATACGAGAAGGGCTATTGCCGTCCAGAATGCACACGATGCTCTCAGGTATGCCCAGCAGGTGCTATTCTTCCTATCACCGTTGAGGAGAAGACCGCCATTCAGATTGGTCATGCCGTTTGGGTGAAGAAGAACTGCATACCGCTGAGAGATGGCAAGACTTGCGGTAACTGTGCAAGCAAATGCCCAAGTGGGGCTATCCAGATGGTGCCTATTGACAAATCGTACAAGATGAATGAGGAAGGCAAATGGGTTGATGCAGAGGGTAAGCCAGTAAATGAGCGTGAGATTCTCCGCATTCCTATAGTCAACACCGAGATCTGCATCGGCTGTGGTGCTTGTGAGAATCTTTGTCCTGCACGCCCATTCAGCGCTATCTATGTAGAAGGGCATGAGGTGCATAGGGAGGTTTAAAACGGCCTCTCCCCCCGCCCTCCCCCGTAGGGAGGGAGCCGGAGAATCCCAAGCAGACTAATGAATATGAATAAGGAAATTTAATAATAGAAATGCCTTTCGCGCTCCGGCTCCCTCCCTACGGGGGAGGGCGGGGGGAGAGGCCGCTTTTGGGCTTATGAACAGACGTGAATTCTTGAAGCTATCAGGTGCTGCTACTGCTGCGGTTGCACTTGCTTCTTGCAAAAATAATGCAAATGCAGAACTGGGTGATGTGGATCCTATGGGGCATCACTCCGGACCTGTGCCTACGGATAAGATGACATATCGCACCAACCCTAACAACAACGACAAAGTGAGTCTGTTGGGGTATGGCTGGATGCGCTTGCCTATGCTTCCATTGAAACCCACGAAGGATATGAGCAAGCCACCAGAGGAGGAGATTGACCAAGAGCAGGTGAACAAGCTATGCAAATACGCACTTGATCATGGTGTGAACTACTTTGATACAAGTCCTGCGTATGTGCGTGGCAAGAGCGAGGCATCTCTCGGAACAGCACTCAAGGCGAGTGGCTATGACCGTAAGAGCTATTTCATAGCAACAAAGCTATCAAATTTCTCTCCTGATCAGCAGTCGCATGCAGAGGGTGTGAAGATGTTCCAGAACTCGCTAAGGTATCTGCAAACAGATTATATCGACTATCTCCTTCTTCATGCTCTTGGCGGTGGTAAGATAGAGAACCTTAACCGCAGATATATCGATAACGGCATGCTCGACTATCTCGTGGAGCAAAGGAAGAAAGGCGTTATCCGTCAGTTGGGCTTCTCATATCATGGCGATATGGAGTTCTATGACTATATGATCTCGCTTCACGATAAATATCATTGGGACTTTGTGCAGATACAGGTGAACTATGTGGATTGGAATCACTCTGACGGCAAGCATCTCTACGAGGAACTCGAAAAGCGCAATATCCCAGCCATTGTGATGGAGCCTCTTCTCGGAGGCAGACTCGCAAAGCTTCCAGATCATGTGGTGGCGCATCTGAAACAGCGTGAGCCTGAGAATAGTGTGGCTTCATGGGCATTCCGTTATTGTGGAACAAAGCCCAACATCCTCACCGTGCTTTCGGGCATGACTTATATGGAGCATCTGGAGGATAATATCCGCTCATTCAGTCCGCTAAAGCCATTGACTAAGGAGGAGGTGGATTGGCTTGAGGGCGAGACGGCAAACCTTATCGTCAGCTATCCTACCGTGCCTTGTAACGACTGCAAATACTGTATGCCTTGTCCTTACGGCATTGACATTCCTGGCATCTTCACCCATTACAACAAATGCGTGAACAAGGGCAATGTGCCGGAGAGCAAGGAGGCGGAGAACTACGAGGAGGCACGTCGCATCTACCTCATCAGCTACAACCGCTCCATACCTACGCTTCGTCAGGCTGACCATTGCATAGACTGCCGTCAATGCAATCCGCATTGCCCTCAGAATATCGACATCCCTCAGCAACTCTCCCGCATCAATGAGTTTGTGGAGAAGTTGAAGCAAAGAAAATAATAACAGTCCCTCACCCGTCACTGTGTGACACCCTCTCCCCAAGGGGCGAGGGAAAAGTTACCATTGAGCGCTATGGGGCAAAACACATGATTAGAAATACAAACATCCCCCTCGCCCCTTGGGGAGAGGGTGTCCGCAGGACGGGTGAGGGGCTGTTATTCTTTTTATTATTATGAACAACATTCTATTTATCGGTGGTCTCGGCACCACCGAACTGCTTATTATCGTACTCGTAGTGCTGCTTTTGTTTGGTGGCAAGAAGATTCCTGAACTCATGCACGGAATGGGTAAGGGCGTCCGTTCCTTCAAAGAAGGAATGAACGAAGTGAGTGATAACCTCAAGATGGAGGAGAAGAAGGAAGAGGAAGAGGAAGTGAAAAATGAACAATGAAAAATGAAAAATAATAAAATATCCGACCCTCTCCCCGCTCCCCCTTAAAGGGGGAGAGCCTGCTTGCGGTAGGAAGTCTCCCTTTAAGGGAGATTTAGAGGGTCCTGTATTTTTCATTTTATAATTTTTTATTTTTCATTTAAAACATGGGAATGACCTTCTGGGAACATCTTGAGGAACTGCGTGGCTGCATCCTGCGCTCGCTGGCTGTAACCGTGGTGTTTGCGTTGCTCGCCTTTGGTTTCAAGGACGAACTGTTTGCCGTGGTACTCGCTCCAAAAGATTCCTCGGTACAACTAATAAACACCGAACTGACCTCACAGTTCATGATCCACATGATGGTGTCATTCTATGCCGGTATCATCGTGGCTGCTCCCTATATCATTTATGAACTGTACAGGTTCATATCTCCAGCCCTCTATCAGCAAGAGAAACGATATGCCGCAAGGATAGTGACAAGTGGATATGTCATGTTCATGGCGGGCTTGGTATTCAGCTATTTCGTTGTCTTTCCCTTCACCTTCCGTTTCCTTGGCAACTATCAAGTATCGGCAGATGTGGAGAATATGATATCCCTATCATCTTACATAGATACCTTCATGATACTCTCGCTAATGCTTGGCGTGGTGTTCGAGTTGCCTGTGTTATCGTGGTTACTTGGCAAGTTAGGATTGCTCAACCGTGAGTTGATGCACAGATACCGCCGTCATGCCATTGTGTTTATCCTTATCGTGGCAGCATTCATCACACCAACCTCAGACGCCTTCACGCTAATGATAGTATCACTACCCATATACATATTATATGAGCTAAGCGCATACGTAGTACCAAAGAAAACGGCCTCTCCCCCCGCCCTCTCCCGTAGAGAGGGAGCCGGAGAGCCCAATTTCAATTAACACTTGCGAAGCTTGATGAGCTTTAGCGAATAATTAATAATTAACATGCCTTTCGCGATTATACAATCGAACATCAGGTCACATACTCCGATGTTATTAACATCGGACTACCCGTTTGGGAAGGCTTGGTTAGGCTTATAATCAAAATGCCTTTTCGCTCCGGCTCCCTCTCTACGGGAGAGGGCGGGGGGAGAGGCCTTATTTTTCATTCTATGCTAACATTAGAAGAAATAAAGGATTGCATACTCAATGACCTGTCACGGAGAATGACCCAGAGCGGAATCATGTTCCGTATCTTTGGCAGGGCAAAGAGTGTCCGTTCGCTTGAGCATAAGATGCAGATCAAGGGCGACAAGTATCGTGCAGGAGCAAAGATACAGGATATGATAGGCGTGAGGATTGTTCTGTATTTCTCCGAGGATGTGGAGGCAATGGAGATTTTCCTCTGTAATGATGATCTTGTGGATCGTTCGGTGGATAACCTTGATGTCTCTACTTTCCGTCCGCAAAGACTTAATCTTGTGAAGAAGATACCAGAGAAGTATCTGGAGGATTTTCATGCGGCTCTGCCAAAGGAATATGCGCCATATCTTGATGATACGTATGAGATACAGATACGAACTGTGTTCTCTGAGGGCTGGCATGAGGTGGAGCACGACCTGCGATATAAGTGCGAGGAAGACTGGGAGGGATGTGATTTCTTCTCACGTCAGTTGAATGGAGTCATTGCCACCCTTGAGACCGCCCAATGGAGCATGGGCGCTATCTTCCATGAGATGGCGCAGAAGAACCTCGTAAACGGCAATTATCATGCCATGCTTCGCAACAAGCTACTTCTCCGCTTTGCAGATGATGACCTCTCCGAGCCTTTGAAGAACTACCTCGATGCTCATGATGATATTGCAAGGCAGTTATATCAAACCGACCGTATGGTATTCCTCATGGCTCTCCTCAATCATGATAGTCCGATACCTCTGCTTTATGATAACGTGGTATTCCTCATTAATAGAATTGATATAATGGACGAAGGTATTAGAAATCTTGAAAGCGATGCTTTCCGCAAAGCGTTTGACATAACGTCAGTTCGATGACTTGCCCTTAAAACAAACAGCAAGCTGTTTTTAACTGACAATAATTACCAATCTTACCAATCTTCAACCAATAAAATGGATATTTATGGAAAAAGATTGCGCAGATTGGGAACTTGCGTAGCTTGTTGAGCCTTGCGAAAAATTATTGTCAGTTAAAGCACCAGAGGTGCGTTTATATTGAAACTGTACGCTGAAGCTCACCAAGCTGAAGCAAGTCATTTAGCCAAGCGCTGCGTTTATTTTCGTCGAACTCACGTTAAAGTAAATAATTTCTCCCAAATTCTTGCGTTATTTCCCAAATTATGTGTATCTTTGCCGACAAATAAAGAAGTTTCGTTATGACAACAGTAGCATTGAATGCCCTTTGGACTTATATAGAATCATTGGGACTAAGCGCAAAAAACCGCAAATGGTTGGCAGACAAGCTCATTGAACCGACTAAGAGTAGAACAAAGACTTCTACTGGTAGCAGTTCATTGAGAAATGCTTTTTCTGGTAATTGGGAAAGTGATGTTGATTCAGTTTCCTATGCACAGATGTTGCGTGAGGAAACACAAAACATTTTGCAAGAATCAATAATTTGAAATTGACGGATTGGCAATAAATAATGACCTTTATAATGAAAAGGGCAGTCAAGCGTAATGCTTGGCTGCCTTTTATCTGCTTTATGATAACGTGGTATTCCTCATTAATAGAATTGATATAATGGACGAAGGTATTAGAAATCTTGAAAGCGATGCTTTCCGCAAAGCGTTTGA
>CADCIQ010000041.1 GCA_902801425.1 uncultured Bacteroidales bacterium
CCCAAGTGATTCCTCACTTGCTTCTTGTACTACTACTTTCTGTTTATGTAAATCTTGTCAAAGAACTCTTTCTTTTTGCCTTCTTTCAAGCGGTGTTTGATACCGTTTTCCCGAAAGCGAGTGCAAAAGTACTACATTTTCCTGAATCCACCAAATTTTTCACGCTTTTTTTTCTGAAAAACTTCATTTTTCTACGTTTGAATGACTAAAATCAAGGCAAATCGGCAATATGCGGGGAACAAGAGCAGAATATTGCGAAAATACAAGAAAACGGACTAAAGGGTATATTCGCAAGGGATGGGGAGAGCGAGCCGAACTCGGCTCGGTTGAGCTAAGCCTGAAAAAGGGCGAGCCAAAGATGGCTCGAAATGGGGATAGATACTAAGCTACTTTGAAGCGCTGGGGGATTTCTCGGCTGCTGAATAGCGGATGGTGAGAGCCCCGACATTGCGAAGTTCCTTCTTTAGATCATTCACTATTCCCATATCGGTGTTACGATCCGCACGAAGGTTGATGATAAGATTCTCCTGACTTTCCTCAGAGAGATTAGCCTTGAAATCCTGAACCAATGCCCCGACCTGCTCCAAAGAGCACATACGATCGTTCACCTGTATCTGGGTATCTCCATAATTATTCCTACCTATATATATATTAATAGTAGAGAATTTATTTGAAGACTTAGTAACCTCTGTACCTTGCGGAACTTGCAAATTCACCTTTACGGTTTCGTTTCTCATGTGAGTTACAATCATGAAGAAAAACAAAACTGTAAAAATAAGGTCTGGCATACTCGCCATATTAAGACCAGGAACTGAACGATGTTTCTTTCTACGAATTTGCACTTTATTGGGTGATAGGTGTTGGGTGATGGGTGGTAGTGGGATGAAGAAGGACTAATAAACCTCCTGAACTCTCTGCGGATATTTCTCCGCGATCTGTTCACGTTGTTCTGCCGTGCATTTGCCATAAGGCTTACCGAACTGCTGCTTGGCTGCGGCATCACGAATCTCGCGATAACTTCTCACAATCTCATTCTGAAGATGGAAGTACGTATCATAGTCGCATTTGCGATCAGTCTTTAATTCTATGATATGAGAAGGCCCTGTACTGACAATAAACTCCTTGAGCTGACGACGGATCTTATCAATATCTGCAATCTTCTCGTCAATGGTAAGCAAACCTTCCTCAGAAAGCGCAAGCGACATAACCTTCGACCTATCCACATCCATCATCTCCTGCTTCTCGTCCTGCTTTGGAGGAAGCTGACGATTCATTCCCTTGTCAGCATCCATTGATGTGGTGACAAGGAAGAAAACCAAGAGCATGAACGATATGTCAGCCGTTGAGGTCGTGTTCAAGCCCGGAACCTCACGCCGTTTCCTTCTAAAGATCATTTCCTGCGATTTCTGATTACTCCAAACAAGATTGCGCCTATACCTATTATAATAAGGAGAACACTCGCTACCACAAACATATTGGCTGCACGAAGCCATAACTTCTCCTCAAACAACTCGCCATTCACATAAATAGCTGAAGATGGAAGGGCAAAGAGAACTGCCATCAAGGCAATAGTTCCGAGAGTTACGCCAAGCGTGATTCGCTTTCCGTGAATGCCATTCACAACTGCAGGAGTATGGTTTGTATGAACAGAATGCCACTTTGAAAGACAAGCAACCACAAAAGTTCCGACGAGGAGAATAAGCATAAGCCCCATAACAAGATCCGTGAGGAGTGGCGAGATATAACGCTCATCCCACATGGCTGGCATATCGTATCCCACGAAATAGAACAGTAGGAACACAATAGCGATAAGAGCCGTAAGTGAATACAGCACTACATGCGAGATACGTTCAGAAGACCACTTCCTTACGTCCGACAACTTCCCTATTTTCAAAGAGAGCCTACTCATTTACCTTCGATTTTTCTTCATCCAAAGAAGTGAGGATATCCATAAGAGTAATGGCAGATTCCTCCATCTGTGCCGTAAGATGATCAATCTTTGAGAGCACATAGTTATAGAACAACTGAAGGATAAGAGCGGTAATGATACCGAAGATAGTCGTGATAAGTGCCACCTTCATACCAGAAGCAACCACATCAGGACGAATATCTCCTGCCATCTGAATCCTATCAAATGCCATAACCATACCAATCACAGTTCCGAGGAAACCGAGTGAAGGTGCCATAGCTATGAGAAGAGTGATCCAAGAACAGCCCTTTTCCATATTTCCAATCTGCACCTGAGCGTATGATTCCACGCTTCGCTCTATTGCAGCCTTTGTCTCACGAATACGGAGAAGTCCCTGGTAGCAGATGCTTGCAACAGGTCCGCGGGTATCACGACAGAGTGACTTTGCTGCCTCTACACCCTCTTCCTTCAGTTTCTTCTCAAGCTCAGCCATGAATTTCTTTGCATCAATCTCCGACATTGAGAGGTAGATGATGCGCTCTATGCAGATGGCAAGTCCGAGAACAAGGGCAAGGGCTACAAGCGACATGAAGCCAGCGCCACCCTCTATGAACTTCTTCTTCAACTGAGTATATGTTCCGGCATTTGCATCTGCCACAAGAGCTGAATCCAATACCGATTCCTCTGCATCACCGAGCAAGGCATCATCAATCACCTCTCCCTTGACAGAATCAGCAACCGAAACAGCCGTGTCTGCCTTAGCCTCAACCTTGGCAGGAGCATCCTCCCCACCCTTCTGCTGAGCAAAAGCATCACCACAAGATAGTGCCATCAACATAGAGACGGCACAGATATATGTTTTTATATTTTTCATCTTAATCATTTTCAGATGCAAAAGTACTTATTTATTCTCAATGAACCAAACCTTATGAGCAAGAAAAACGGTCATAAAGGTAAATAAAACGTAAATAATTGCCTCAAACGCAATATTTTTACTAATTTTGCACCCTAAAACAAGGTAAAAAGAAGATAATGAACAAGATTTTCACATTCATCAGAAACTGGAAACTCCCAATAGCAATGCTCATCGGAGGGTTGCTTTATTTTGTCTTTGGCGCTATTGTTCCAGAAGAAAGCGAGAGCGATTTCTATTACACCATCTCGCACATCCTCCAGCCAACGCTCATCTTCAGTATGCTCTTCCTCTCGTTTCTAAAGGTTGAGCCGAAGAACCTGAAACCTCACCGCTGGCATGGAATCTTACTTCTGACGCAAGGAAGCCTCTTCGTTTTATGCTCACTTGCAGCCCTGTATTTTCCAGAAACCCTCAACGGAAAGATTCTCTGGGAAGGCGCGATGCTTTGCTTTATCTGCCCAACAGCCACAGCTGCTGCCGTCATCGTACAGAAATTAGGCGGTTCTCTTAGCGGAGCTGTTACATACATCGTGCTCTGCAATCTCCTCGTCTCTACCCTTGCACCTTGCTTCCTCACCCTCGTAGAACCACACTCAGGTATGGATTTCCTCACTGAGTTTTTCATGATAATGGGTAAGGTATTCCCTCTGTTGCTCTGCCCTCTGTTTGTTGCACTCATCATAAGGCACTACGCCCCAAAATTGAAGGAAAAGATGCTCCAGATAAAGGATCTCGCCTTCTACCTATGGCTCGTAGCCCTCGCCCTTGCTATCACAGTAACGGTCAGGACAATCGTTGAAAGCGACATCGCGCTAAGCATTCTCCTCGGACTTGCAGCCATAAGTGCCGTATGCTGTGTGATTCAGTTCACCCTCGGAAGGGCTATCGGAAAGCGTTGGCAACAACCAACAAAACCACAGTCGGAATGCAAGAACAAGGGCGAGTATATTGATCCAATAGAGCGATCAGCAATAACGGCAGGTCAGGCATTCGGTCAGAAAAACACGGTTTTCATCATCTGGATGGGACTTGTATTCCTTAATCCCGTTACCTCCGTTGTAGGTGGATTCTATAGCATCTGGCATAATCTCGTAAATTCCTACCAACTTTACAAGAAGGGAAAGAGATAATCAAAAGTAAATTCTACGATTTTTCCTCAAAGTACCTCCTATGTAAATTTGCTGTTCCTTCGCTCTTCCTCCGTACCAAAGTCGGTGCAAAGTCGGTGCAAAGTCGGTGAAGGAGCGAAGGATCATCGAGTTTGGTACGGAGGAAGAGCGAAGGAAGAACGAAGTTTCAACGTAAAAAAAGGAGAACACCTCTTTGCGAGATGCTCTCCTTTTTAATATATTATCTTTGCTTTACAGCACGTTTACCTTACATAATCCACAAAGGAATACCTAAATGCGTGCTTCTCATCAGTTTCGTGATCTTCACGAGAGACTTCCTTCCAACCTTCATACTCAGGGAAGAAAGCATCGGCAGAAGCAGGGGTATCGTCTATCTCGGTAAGGCAAAGGCGATCAGCCTTATCCATACATTGCTCATAGACAGAAGCGCCACCTATTATATAGACATCCTCATCGGGAGTACAATTGGCAAGTGCCTCGTCAAGAGAAGGATAGACGTCACAACCAGGGAGTTCCTTTACCGAGCGAGAGAGAACCACGTTACGGCGATTTGGCAGAGCACCCTTTGGGAGAGAGTCGAATGTGTTTCGTCCCATTATGATGGTATGACCTGTGGTAAGAGCCTTGAAACGCTTCAGGTCATTAGGAAGCCAGTAGAGAAGTTTGTTCTCATTACCTATGGCACGATTCTTTGCCACAGCAGCTATCACATTTATCATACGCTTACCTCCGCTTTAATATGTGGCCAAGGATCATAATCTACAAGTTCGAAATCCTCATATCTGAAAGAGAACAGATCCTTAACATCAGAATTTATCTTCATCTTAGGCAACGGACGAGGGGTACGTGTCAACTGCAACTGAGCCTGCTCTATATGGTTGAGATAGAGATGAGTATCGCCAGTTGTGTGGATGAATTCTCCACATTCCAGTCCTGTTACCTGAGCCATCATCTGAAGAAGAAGGGCATAGCTCGCAATATTGAAAGGTACTCCGAGGAAAGTATCAGCAGAACGCTGGTAGAGCTGGAGCGAGAGCTTGCCGTCAGCCACATAGAACTGGAACATAGTGTGGCAAGGAGGCAGAGCCATATAGTCGGTCTGTCCTGGATGCCAGGCACATACAATCATTCTGCGACTATCAGGATTCGTCTTAATCTGATTAAGCACATCCTTTATCTGGTCAACCACTACACGATTACCATCCTTGTCAAGAGTCTCAAAGGCACGCCATTGCTTTCCATACACAGGGCCGAGCTCACCATTCTCATCAGCCCACTCATTCCAGATACGAACACCATGTTCCTGAAGATACTTCACGTTAGTATCGCCCTTCAGAAACCAAAGAAGCTCATAGATGATAGACTTCAGATGCAGTTTCTTTGTTGTGAGCAAAGGAAAGCCATCGGCCATATTGAAGCGCATCTGATGTCCAAACACGCTCTTTGTTCCTGTACCTGTACGGTCAGTCTTCACAGTACCCTCATTCAGGATTCTGTCAAGTAAATCAAGATACTGTTTCATTTATTCTTCTTCCTCCTCGTCATCTTCAGGTTCAATGATAGCGATAGGACGATGAATAGCCTCGTTGAATGAAATGATAGTCTCACTACGAGACAATCCCAGAGGCTGAAGCTTATCGTGGATTACGTTGAGAAGGTGGTGGTTGTTATAAGCATAGATCTTGATGAACATATCAAAACCGCCTGTCGTGTAATGACATTCCACTACCTCAGGAATCTTACGAAGCTCCTCAACGACCTCGTCAAACCTCTCTGGATCCTTGAGGAAAAGTCCGATATAGGCACAAGTCTCATACCCGATTTTCTCAGGATCGATATTAAACTGGCTTCCCTTCAGGATGCCGAGAGTAGTAAGTTTCTGTATGCGCTGATGAATCGCAGCTCCACTGACATTACATGCGCGAGCCACCTCAAGAAACGGAACTCGTGCATCAGCAATGACGAGTTCAAGGATTTTTCTATCTAATGCGTCTAATTTATGAGCCATGGTTCATATTTGTTTATTGCTTGCAAAATTAAAGCAAAAATCCCAAACAACCAAAGATTTTGAAGTTTTTCTTTGTTGTTTTCGAATAAATTGTTACCTTTGTAACTCGTAAGAACTAAAACCAAAAGTATAAATGAATAATTACTCAACGGATTTATTAGATTTTCTCAATGCCTCTCCCGTCAATTTCTTTGCGGTTAAGGAAACTGCCCGACGACTGGAGGCTGAAGGTTACAGGCACATCAATGCTGAGGATAGAATCACCGACATCAAGGCTGGCGACAAGATCTTTGTCACCAAAAACGACTCTTCCATCTATGCATTCCATATTGGCAAGAAATCTCTCGGAGAGGGCGGATTTCACATCATCTGTGCCCATTCCGACTCCCCTACCTTCCGCATCAAGCCTAATGCAGAAATGACCTGCGAGAGAGGTATCACAAAACTCAATACCGAGGTGTATGGAGGAGCGATACTCAGCACTTGGTTCGACCGTCCTCTGAGCATCGCAGGAAGGGTGATTGTAAGAAGCAATGATGTGATGAATCCAGAAACTAAACTTCTGTGTATCAAGCGTCCTATCCTCATAATCCCTAATCTTGCAATCCACTTCAACCGTCAGGTAAATGATGGTGTGGCTCTCAGCCGTCAGAAGGATATGCTTCCTATTCTCGGCATAGTCAACAACGAACTCGAAAGGGGTAATCTCCTTGTCAATCTCATAACCGAGGAACTGGGCATAAAGAATACAGACATTCTCGATTTCGACCTCTATCTCTATGACACCACACCAGCTTGTCACATAGGTGCTCATAACGAGTTCATATCTGCCGGAAGAATTGACGACCTCAGTATGGTTCATGCCGGTCTTTCAGCCTTACTCGCTGATACTGAGACTATCCCAGAGACGACAAAGGTTCTTGGAATCTTCGACAACGAGGAGACTGGTTCACAGACAAAGCAGGGAGCAGGCTCTCCATTCCTTGCCTCTATCATCCAGCGCATTGTCCTTGCGCAAGGCGAGACTCTCGATGACTATCACAGAGCCATTGAGAAGGCATTTATGATAAGCGCGGACAATGCCCACGCCTGGCATCCTAACTATCCAGAGAAATACGACCCAACCAACCATCCTATGCTCGGTGGCGGTCCTGTGATAAAATTCAACGCTGCTCAGAAATACGCTTCTGATGCTGTTTCTGCCGCTATCTTTGCAGGCATCTGCGAAAAGGCGGGCGTTCCTTACCAGAGGTTCGTAAACCATAGCGACGTTGCAGGTGGCAGTACCCTTGGAAACATCCTCGCCTCTTCCCTCCCATTGAAGGGCGTGGATATGGGTAACCCTATCCTCGGTATGCACAGCGTTCGCGAGACAGGTGCAGCTATTGATCAGGAATATTGCATTAAGGCGTTTGTAGAATTCTTTAAATAACATCCAAAAACAAAAACCACAGCCCCTCACCTGCCCTACGGGCATCCTCTCCCCAAGGGGCGAGGAGGAAGTTAGTAATAATCCCTCAGAAAGTTCTTTAAAGCGAAAAAAAGTAACTTTTCCCTCGTCCCTTGGGGAAGTCCGATGTTGATAATATCGGAGTATGTGCCAGAGGGTGTCCGCAGGACGGGTGAGGGGCCACATAATAAAAAAAATGGCAAACTATAAATTTTTAACGGTATCTCTACTGCTTGCTGCCATCGGCGCGCACGCGGAAGTATTCAAAGTATCGTCACCTGACGGTCGTATGCTCGTAAATATCTCAACCGACGGCGGAAAGCTCACTTACGAAGTGACTTACGACGGCAAGAAAATGCTTGAACCGTCCGCTCTCGGTCTTAACACCGACATGGGCGACTACACCCATAACCTCACGCTCAAGAGCCATACAGAGGGCAAGGTGGACGAGAAATACACCATGAGCCGAACAAAGGCGTCTTCTGCGCATTACGTAGCCAATACCATTTCTATTGAGCTTACGGCAGAGAAAGCCCCCTACCCTATGACCGTCACCATGCAGGTGAGCAATAATGATATTGCGTACAAATATGCTCTCGGAGGCTCTCACACCACCGATAAGGATGAACCTCGTCGTGTAACTATCCTCAACGAGGCTTCCTCTTTCCGTTTCCCTGACAAGACCACCACGTTCATCTGTCCACAGACAGGTGGTAATCACTTCGGATGGATGAGCACAAAGCCAAGCTACGAGGAAGAATATAAGGCAGATGCCCCTATGACCGACAAATCGGCTTTCGGACACGGCTACACCTTCCCTTGCCTCTTTCATGTAGGTGAAGACGGTTGGGTACTCGTATCAGAAACAGGCGTTGGAAGTAACTACTGCGGTAGTCATCTGAGCGACTACAATCCACAAACCGGCTATACCGTGGCTTATCCTTCTCCAGAGGAATTTCACGGATTAGGCTCTGCCGTTCCTGCTATGAGTCTTCCTAACGAGACTCCTTGGAGAACTATCACTATCGGCGCTGACCTCAAGCCTATCGTTGAGACAACCGTTAGCTACGATGTGGTAAAGCCTCTCTATGAGCCTAAGACCGACTATAAGCCGGGACGTTACACTTGGAGCTGGCTCGTATGGCAGGATAATTCCATCAACTACGATGATCAGGTGAAGTTCATCGATACTGCTTCTGAAATGGGCTATGAATACTGCCTTGTGGATAACTACTGGGACACGAACATTGGCCGTAAGCGCATTGAAGAACTCAGCAAATACGCACAGAGCAAGAACGTGAAACTGCTTCTATGGTATAATAGCAACGGCTATGCCAACGATGCGCCACAGGGACCTCGCAACTGCATGAAGACAAGCATTCAGCGCGAGAAGGAGATGGCTTGGCTTGAGAGCATCGGTGTTAAGGGTATAAAGGTTGATTTCTTTGCAGGAGACAAACAGGAGACCATGCAGCAATACGAGGACCTTCTGTCTGATGCCAACCGCCACGGCCTTCAGGTTGTATTCCACGGCTGTACGCTTCCTCGCGGTTGGGAACGCATGTACCCTAACTTCGTGGCTTCCGAGGCTGTCCTTGCTTCTGAAAACGTGTTCTTCTCTGAGCATCACGCAAAGCAGGAAGGCTTCGAGCTCACGCTTCATCCTTTCTGTAGAAATGCCGTTGCTTCAATGGATTGGGGCGGCACAATCATGAACCGCTACATCAGCAAGGACAATAAGAGCCGTCACCAGCGTTACACCACCGATGTGTTCGAGATTGCCTCTGCCATCATCAACCAGACAAGCGTACAATGCATCGCTATTCAGCCTAATAACCTCACCGAGCTCCCACAGTTCGAGCTTGACATTCTGAAGGAAATCCCTACCACATGGGACGAGACACAATTCATTGAGGGCTACCCAACAAAGGAAGTCATCCTTGCCCGCAAGAGTGGCGACAAATGGTATGTTGCTGGTCTCAATGCCACCGACAAGCCTATCACTACAACCCTATCTTTGCCTCAGTTTGGTGGTAAGGAAATCACTATCTACACCGACAATGTAAAGAAAAAGGGCGAGACCGTTGCCTCTTCCGTAATGAAGAAGATCAAGGCTGACAAGAACGGCAACTACAAGGTCACAATCCAGCCAATGGGAGGAGTGATATTGAAAGATTAAGGGATTTAATTCATCAAAACGCGAAGACGCTAAGGCGCAGAGGAAATAAATGGAAAGTGAAAAAACTTTGCGCCTCTGCGGCTTTGCGTTTAAAAGAAAGTTAACGGGCTGAAAAATCAGCTGGTTGAATATCATCATTTACAATAAACTTATCCAAGGGGGTGGCGTTTTGCCATCTCCTTGTTTTCTTTTATATTCTTACCGAAGATGAGTCCGCGTTTTAGGGAGTCATCAATACAAAACCAGTACCCTGAATCAGGGATATGGTTTATCAACAACGCACAAAAAAAAAGACGCTGTGGGTTGAAACCACAGCGTCCCTCATGGAAAACACCCACAAAATGACCTACACTACTAAAAAAAGGAAACGGATGTATCTGACTTTTTTTCTGAGCAAATCGCAGAAATATTTCTGCGCCAGCCATCAGATACCTCAGATAAATCCGTTTCCCTTATTATTAAACGTGAATTCGACGAACTCACGTTATTTTATCACTTCAATGCAAATTATTACTCAGAATGCTTTGGAGAAAACGTAACTTGCATCTCATTCCCTTGAGAGGTAAGCCAACTGTCGAAACGGTCAGTTTTGACACTACTACCTACAAGGTTATATAAAATCTGGGTATAGTAACCATCAACATATCCCAGAACATTAGGCTTTACGAAGAAGCGATTCCCATCTTCGGTAATAGCTGGATGATCAGGATTTGCCACAAACTTATACTTGAACACAGCACTCTCGTTCTCAGTCAGGCCCTTCAGAACAATATTCCGGACAATAAAATTGTCATTAGTGTAACTAATCTGATACATGGAGTTCACATATTTCAGTACTGAATTGCCAAAATCGTTGTTTGTAGGGAACTGTTCAGAGGCATCACCCTTCTTCAGTTGAAAAGTCTCAGTCTTACCATTACAAGTATATGACACCTCCATATAGCCATACTCAGCAAGATTCTTGTCAAGAACAGCAGAGGCATATACATCATACTTCTTGCTCTGAGGAGTACTTGAATTGTCAGAGTCATCGTCCTTGCTACATGAGGACATCACAACGCTTGCGCCACAGACAAGGATAGCAGCAAGCACCCAATTGAAAATATTTTTCATGTTGTTATTAGTTTTTAATTGTTTGTTTTCAAGGTGTAATACTTTGTATTCCAGCACAAAGCAATAACCGCAATCTATGGCATAAATGCAATATGCCACAGATGCGGTCATGTTCTTTCCCGTGCCTTATGCCGGGAGAAGCCTTACCTTGCCTCCCATACCCCGGCACCACCTAATTCCACATCATCATCCTCATTCAAGGTCGATTCGGAATTTACGCTTCTGAAGTAACGGTTCGTTACGGGGCTACCACTAAGCAGATGCGTCCTATGCCTAAGCTCCTTTACGCGCATCGTCGGAATAATATATTCGTTCTTTTTCATATCTTAATCCTCCATTCCTTTTACTTTACCACTAACTTCCTGCCATTATTGATATACATTCCGCCCTTTGCAGGCTTGCCGCTGAGCTTACGGCCATCAAGCGTGTACCATGCGTCAGAATCATATCGTGAACCGTTGACAGACTTTATTCCTGTCACCTCCTCGTTGTCAAGGAAGTTCATTGAGAAACCACGGACATTGCTGCTCACACTAAGCTGGAAATAGGCACGGAAGGCATTGATCTTCATTGCCCCATTTGGCCAGTAGAGCTTGTTTCCTGAAGCGAGGTAGAGCATTGTCTCGTCGCCGTCGCTGCCTATCGTAATAGGATCGTATGTGCCTGCGAATGTTATATCACCTGCGTTGATGTTGACTGGCTCTGCGGCGGTGATAGTCACGTTAGTAAAGGCAGGATTGACAATGTCGGAGTATGCAAATTTCCTGTCGTCAGGTATAACCTTGTCGTCCTTTAAGTCTGCGGCATTTTCACCCCATCTGATAATATATGGTTTACCGGCATCGAGCGTAGTCACAGGCTCGCTGAAGTTCAGAGTCAGAATGCCGTCGCTGAGGTCGGCACCACTAAGCGTGCGAGCCTCTGCACCTGCAAGCGGAGTATTTTCAAGCATTACGTCGAATGGCAGACAAAGCGTGTTCCATTCACCGTCCCTGTAGAGAATGCGGTCTTTCAGGGTAACATCGCAGTCATTACTGCTGAAGTCAGAAATCTTGGTGCTGTTGTCGGCTGCATTTGCCAGTGGGAAGTAGATATATGGGCTCCGTGTGACGGCACCAACCTTGCTGCCGATAGCCACCGAGGTACAGGTTCCATTATTGCCTGCGCCGATGCTGTTGGGGGCATCTGAGCCCTTAGCGGCGGTCACACTGGTCACGTCGCTCGCTATGTTGATTACGCCGCATGAAGAGAAATCGCCACTATTGCTACCGCCCCATCCACTGCCTATGCCGGCAGCATCTTCGCCGCCCATGGCATTGATGATGCCGCCGCTTATGACGATGTGGCTGCAGGAATTATTATGGCCACTGCCGATGCCGGCGGCATATTTACCGCCTGTTGCCGTGATGTTACCACCTTTGATATTGATGACACCACACGATGCTCCACAATATCCGCCACCGATACCGGCGCCAAAGCCGTTGCTGCTGGCGTTCAGCGAACCCTCGCCATCGATGGTCAGTATAGAGGAGGCGGGCACAAAGATGCCGGGGTAGTCCTCGTAGAATCCCTTCACGATGTTCGCGCCTTCCAGGAAGATAGTGGCATTACCCTCGCAGGTGATGCCTGCCCACTTATAATTACCGTTGGTTATGTCGTTCACGCCGCTGATGTTTGCATCGCTAAGCGTCACCGTAGCACCATCGGCTATCGTGATTTTCACGGGATAGTCGGTGGTATTGAGCGTACCGGTCACTATCATTCCGTCATAGAGCTTCTGATTGCTCTGAACCGTTGCGAGGTCAAGCGTCTTATAGGCATATCGGGCCTTGAAATTTAATACTTCAGCATCTGAACTTAAATATCGGTCGGGAGACCACAGAAGATAAAAATCTTCCTTCACTATGCCGTCGTCATTAGCACCAGGCTTACCATCTGTCCATCCTACGAAAATGCGGTCGGCAGGAACGGTGCTTTTATGTGCGGGCAGGATTAAAGACTTCTTGAAGGTATCTGAGGCCACCATCTTATACTCGTATTTTTGCGAATCCTCATTATAGACCATCTCATAATAATGTGCGATTTGCGGCGTTTCGTTATAGGTGCATTTGGTGCAAGAGAACTGGGCAGTATGGTCCTCCTCCTGAAATCCGCACCATTGACATACAAATTTGTGTTTGTATTCATCGACATAGACGTATGACAACTCTTGCCCAGCATGATCACAAGGCTCAAACTTCAGATGAATATATGATTTCAAAAAACATGTACCTGATTTATAAGAAAAAGCAAGGTTGTTATTTCCCGAAGAAGAAATTTCCATGACCTTCATTCCTTTGCCTATGCTGATGCCAGAATAGTCTTCATCGTCCTCGCCGCCGATGGCACGCCTGATGTCTAAACCGCCGTAGGCATCTACGATGCCACCGTTGATACTGATTGTGATGTCCACATCGCCATCCTCACCGGCACCAATACCCACGCCGTAACCACTACCACTTGCATAGACATTGCCGCCATTGATGACGATAGAGCCACTGTCGCCGTCCTCACCGCCACCTATGCCGGCTGCATCTTTACCGCCGTAGGCTTTCACCGTACCGCCAGTTATCTTGATAATGCCGCCATCATCGCCATCGCCACCTCCGATGCCGGCTGCATAGTCACCGCCAGTTGCAGTGATGTCGCCGCCACTGATGGTAATGATGCCGCCAATAGCGTCTTCACCGCCACCAATGCCGGCAGCTTCAGAACCACCGTTGGCAATGATTGTACCGCCTTCGATGGTAATGATGCCGCCCGTACATCCATTACCACCACCAATGCCAGCAGCGTCAGCACCGCCGTATGCCTCTATATAACCACTCTTGATATTAATAACGCCACCTAAATCTTGAGCCCAGCTCCCATAATATAAAATAGAACCGGTACCGATACCAGCACCATCCTCCCCTCCATAAGCTTTAACTGTACTGCCATCAATGGTAATGGTACCGCAGTCAGTTTCATTATCATAATAGGGTGTTACACCACATTCTCCGATACCTGCACTCTCTTTACCGCCGTATGCCCTGATAGTTCCCCCCCTTAGGGTAATGCCGTCTAAAGAACAATACTTATCACTACCGATTCCTGGTGAGCCATATTCATCATCATGTATGCCTTCACCGCCAACAGACGTAATATCGCCCCCTTCAATTATAATATGGCCTAAATTGCGTATTTGCCCATATTTAATTTCATGTCCGCCAGGAGTACCTATGCCAGGAGCAGCACCATGACTGTGGGCATAAAGAAAACCGTTGCCCTTGATGGTGAGCGCGGAACCTGAAGGGCCGGGCATAATGCCTGGGAAATATGGAGAATGTCCACATACCTCGTTGTTACCCTCAAGGATGATGGTGGCATTGCCTTCACACTCGATACCTGCGTGGGGGATTTCATAAGTATATTCCGTTTTAGAACCTGACTGATATTCAGTAGTAACTGCTGTATAAGCATCTGATCCGATGATGGTTGCATTTCTAAGTGTAACACTTGCTCCCGAGGCAATCTTAATTAACACAGGCTCTTTGTTGATTGTACCAGTCAGCACGTCACCGTCGTGAGCCACATAGTCACTGGTCAACGTCGAAAGGTCAACAACTCTCTGTGACCATGCCCCTTGCACTATTGTGCACAACAGGGCAAAAATGAATAGTAGATTTTTTTTCATGTTGTTATTTGTTTTTAATTGTTTGTTTTCATCTCCTCTTTAACGCAACAAAGGCATGCCTTGCACGATGATATTGAAATCTCGAACATGACAGTATATTTGCTTCCTCTGGCATTTATTTTCATGATATCATCCACATGTAGCATCGTTGTGAAGATAAGCGTAAGTCTTTTCCTTTTTTTCAGGATCTTTTCTGCGATTTAGGATGTCTAAATGCTATTAGATAGAGGTTGCATATTAATCAGTCTTACAAGAGTAAGAACTTATTTATTGCACAGGTGTGCGCAAAATAAATAGTGTGTGTCAGCCCTAAAGGCTGGAGCTCGTTTTCAAATTTATGAGTGCAAAGATAAACATTCTTATTTGTTTATCCAAGCATTTTTTCTTAAAAGTTGTTTTTTTTGTGCACCTTTCGTAAATTTTGAGCTTAATATCCCATTTTGCAATATAGAGATTACAAAATTTCATTACGAATCCCAGAAAACGTGTCGCAAACAACCAACGGGGAATAATAAGACACTGACACCTCCAAATCAAGCATCTGATTTTTTACACTTGCCACACACAAAAAATTACCGTCATTAACGTCATCAGTCATTAGTCATTAAGCATTTCTGTTTTTTATGGGGGGAACATGCCAGTATAGAATATATAATTACATATTACTATACTGAAGGAAATCCCGTTTTCTTCTCATTCTTAATGACGAAAATGACTAATGACTAATGACGGACACTAGCTTGCGCAAGGCTGAGTCCGTTGTGAATCCGTTGTAAAACCATTGTAAGTCCCTTCCTAAGAATGGGAGGGATAACGTGAGTTAAATAAGGTATATAAACCTCTTAGAATAATTTAGTAAAATTAGACCATACACTAAAATCCTCATTTCAGACATAGTACCCCCCTATCGGTGCAGAGATTGCTGAAACAGGGATATTTTCCTATACATTTTACTCCTGGTGCGACAGATTTTCATGCCTTGAATCTACTTTGTCGCAATATAGAGCCTGTGTCGCAACAACCCGAACCTAAAAACACGGAAATAATTGGTTTGTGCTCATAATCGTCGTACCTTTGCAACATCAAAAGTCAACAACGGGACTCAAGAACATCCCAAAGACAAGACAATTGATACCTCCCAATCTATTGGGACAAAGCAAAGTAAAATAACAAACATTATTTATAATCAACAATTTTAAAAAAACGATTATGACAACAAAGAAGAATTTGGTTAAGACGATGTTCATGAACATCCTTACCGCAGGTGTTTTCACAGTAGCTTTTACAGCATGTAGCGATGACCTTACCGATAGCAACGCAATGAACGGCAATGAGGCGAATATCGCAGCAAACAATAACGAGAAGCTCCTTGAACCCCTCGGACTGGTCTATACTGATTTCATCAACGACAACGACGTAACTATCCAGAATGCCGATACTACCGAGATTTCTGTCAGCAAGGCATACGCCGACAAGATGGGTGTCTCAAACTTCGTAAATCACCCAATGGGTATCTGGGATAAGAAAGACAATGCAGCCTATCTGCGCCGCGCCACAGAGCAGCGTCTTGAAGGTGACCGATACATATTGAAGGTTAAGCGCTCTTCAATAGCCGAGGTGACCGGCGGACGCGACCTGATTCTCAACACTGGTCTCTACTACAATCCAGGAGCAGCTGCTACCCGTGCCGCTGCAACAGGAATGCCAGAGGACGTAGCCAAGTACATTGACGCGAACAACGTCATCCACCCTGCTGCCATCACAATCAACTCTCTTCCCGGTGAGGACACAAGTACTCGCGGAGCCATCAACAACTACGGAACCTACACCGTAGAGGAAATCTTCAACGGACAGATTGGCGGTGACACACGCTGGGGATTATTTAGCTGGATCAAAGAGAAGGTAGAGACAATAGCAAGGGAAGTCAAGGATTTTACCACATACACCATCGACGCCGACAAGCAAACCTTCCCTATACTACACGAAAAAATGGAGCTTGAGAGAAAATGGAAGGTAGAATGTGGTCCTGGTGAAAATGACACCCTAAACATCAATGTTGATTGCCCTCTGGAGTTCTCACTCGATTACACTCTTGAACTGCACGCAAAGGGTGACATCACAACAGCCATGATTCCAAGACTGAGCAATATGGAGACATATTTCGATGGATATTTCGGAATGAATCCTAAAATGACACTCGGATTCTCTAACGCCCTCACACTTCCAAAGGACAAGCAGAAGATCAAGCTTTACAGCTTCACTGGCATCGGCGTAACCTTCTTTATCGGAATTGTTCCTGTTCACATTGACTTCGACCCTAACATCTATCTCAAGCTTACGGCTTCACTCGAAGGTAAGTCTTACGTAGGCTTCGACTATCAGTTTGGTGCCAAGTTCCGTACAGGTATCAAGTACAACAACGGCAACTGGGGAGGTATCTGCGAAGGTGGTATCGTAAAGAACGACTTCAATTTCATCAGACCAACAGCAGAGATCGAGGCTAAGGCAGGTATAGGATTGATGCTCGGAGTCGATGTAATCATTGACAAGATTGCAGGACCTTCAGCAAGCGTAGGACCTCAGTTGAACGCAAAGGCAAACCTTACAATCGCTCCTTGGTCAAAGGAAACGGTTAACTTCAAGGCTAGCGTGACCGCAGGATGCTCAGGCGAGGTTGGAGGTAAGATCAAGGTATTCGGCTATGAACTTGCCGACTGGAAGTGGCCTTTCGAGATTGGACCTCAGAAGACTATCTACCAGTATCCAGCAGCTGACAAATAGCCCAACCCTCTCTCTCAAAATGAAAAGTCGGAAGTATTTTAGCTTCCGACTTTTCTCACATCTAAGTTAAGCGAACCCATTCATTTGTTTCCCAATCACCTAACTCTGTTAATGCGATGAAAAAGCTATTCATGATACTCATGCTTACGGCAGCACTCGCTGCATGTCACAGCTACGACGACCACGATCCAATGCAGATTGACCGTCCTGTTATCGACCGTACAGTCATTATCTACATGGCTGCTGAGAACGACCTCTCAGTACACGGTTGGAACAACCTCAACGACATCAGGGAGGGTTCAAAGAAGCTAAGCGCCAACCAGTGTCTGCTTGTTTATGTAGATCGCAGTCACGAAACCGAGTTGCCATGGCTGGGACGCTTTCAGGGCGGACAGCTCACCGACTCTGTCAGCATAAGTGACATGGGTATCAGTCAGCACGACGAGTATGCCAGCGATTCACGAGTATTCGAGGATGTGCTTCGCTATGCCGTCAACCACTTTCACGCATCACAGGACTATGGCTTGGTGCTTTGGGGACACTCAACTGGCTGGTTACTCGAGGATAGCATACCACGTACAAGAGGCTATGGTTTCGACAATGGGCATAACGACAGGACTACTCCTACGGGCTACTATCTGAACATCCCGACGATGAACCAAATCCTGAAAAGGATTCCAGCGCATTGGAGCTACATCTTCGCTGATTGCTGCCTCTTTGCCTGTCTTGAAAGCGCATACGAAATGCGTAACACGGTAGATTATATCGTAGGTTCAGTAGCAGAGATACCGGGTCAGGGTGCTCCTTATTCAAAGATCATTCCTGATATGTTCCTACCAGCTGAGATGGCATGCAAGACCATTGCCGACAAATACTACGCCAATTGCAGCGAGGCTCAGCCATTCGCTGTCATCAAGAACTGTGAGATGGATCAGCTCGCCTCTGCCACACGTACAGCCTTACAGGTAATCTCTGACAATATTGACGATGCCTACCCTGACATGAACGGCATTATCCACTATCTATATACCGATTTCCATATAATGTGGGGCTACCGTCCGGAATACAGCATGTTCTATGATGCAGGCGACTTTATCAAGCACCATACACCACAGGAAGTCTATGCAAGTTGGCAACAGGCGTATGACCGTGCCGTTATCCATAAGCTGATGGCAACACGTTGGCGCACGGCGATTCCCTGGGGCGGTTTCTATGACAATTTCAAGATAACGGAGGAGAGTTACCACGGCGTGTCTATGTTCGTGCCGCAAGATCCTCGAAGAGGACGTTATGCCAAGCTCAACGAGGACATAAAGAGACTGACATGGTGGAATGCGGTTTACGAAGGGAGTAAATGGGATGAATAACGTGAGCTCGGTGAAAACCTAATTCCAAATAAGACAATATAGTTTTAAAACCCAAAAGCAGAATGCAGAAAAAGCAAAAATATATTTGGTTATTTGCACGCTTATTTGTATCTTTGCACTCAGAATTATCAACTATGAAGAAAACCTTGTCTGCACGACTAACCTACCGCATCATGGCGGTTGTTCTGGTGATGATGTCAATCATTGCCAGCGTCGTGTATTTCACGGTAAGGCAGTATATGCTCGACGAGGTGAAGGAACGCTATCTCAGCATCCTGCTCAAGAACCGTCAGGATTTAAGACGCAGGCTCTCTGACGTTCATGTGGCTGTGGAAAACAATGTGCATGACATTGAGCGCGACATTGACAATCCCGACATGATGTTCGACCACATGGAGCGTATGACAAGGCTCAACAAAACCATAGCCTGTAGTTCCATATTGTTCGAGCATGGCTATTATCCAAGCAAAGGAAAACTCTTCATTCCATGTGCCAGGAAAGACTCTGACGGCAATGTGAAGGTGACGAGGATTGACAGCACGTATCACAGTTTTTTCTATGGCAAGTGGTTTCAGGAACGGACGAAACAGAACAACAGCAGCTGGTCAAAGCCCTACTACGAGAGCAAGCTGTTCGCTGGCGATCAGTGTCCGCGCCTGCTCACCACATACTGTACTCCCATCCACAACCATGAGGGGCGTCCAGTTGCCTTGCTCGCCGCCGACCTGTCGCTGGAGTGGCTGAGAGAGAAAATCATGGAAGACATTACGAAGATAAACAACAAATATGAGAAAGACAAGCAACACCAATCATATTTCTTCATAATCGACAAGAAGGGCACATACATCATACACCCTGACAGAAAACGCATACTGACCACCATAGACGAGGACTTAGGCAAAATGTTGCGGGCAAACCGAGGTACCTGCACTACCGAAGTTGACGGCGTGAAGTCCTTGCTATACTATCGCTCGGTAAAGCACGTTGACTGGGTTATGGTGATCGTAGCTCCAGAGGATGTCGTGATGTCAAACGGCCGTATGCTTAACATCATCATCCTCGCAACGATGATAATCGGCATAATAGTTATCTACCTGCTCTGCCGTCACCAGATCAAGGGGATAGCCGACCCATTTGTAGCACAGAAGGCTGCCCTTGAACGTGAGCTGACCATTGCCCACAATATCCAGATGGCATTGTTGCCAAAGCCATTCCCAGAGCATACGGGAATAGACCTCTACGCCTCTCAGGCACCTGCCCGAGAGGTTGGTGGCGATCTCTACGACTACTTTCAGAATGCGGGGCGCCTTGTGTTCTGCATAGGCGATGTCAGCGGAAAGAGCGTACCAGCCGCCCTGCTCATGGCTGTCATGAAGTCAATGTTCCGTAGCGAGGCATACCGTGCAAAGAATGCCGCCGAGATAGTTGAGACCATGAACCGCAACCTCTGCGAGGAATACACAGGCGGCGATTTCATCACGATGTTCGTAGGTATCCTCGACCTTGCCACAGGTAGCCTTGACTACTGCAATGCGGGTCATGAAGCACCAATCCTTGCCGGACAGCCACTACCAATTATACCTAATCTGCCCATCGGGGCATTGTCCGACTGGACATACAAAGGCCAACAGGCACAACTCATGCCAGGCAATATGCTGTTCCTTTTTACCGATGGTCTCAACGAGGCTATGAATGACAAAGGAAAGCAATTTGGCAGAAAACACGTTATGGAACTTTCAAGCAAGCACTCTACAGAGTCAGCATATCAACTCATAGAACTCATGCAAGATGAGGTTAAATGCCATGTAGGCAATGCCACGCAAAGCGATGACATAACGCTTCTGGCAATAAAATGGCTGGGAAACAGCATGACGATGAAGGCATCTATGGATGACATCTCACGTCTGGAACCATTCATTACAAAAATCGTCAAGCAAAGCGGAATGAACAACGCGGAGGAAATGCGTCTGCGTCTTGCAGTAGAAGAGGCTGTGGCTAATATCATCAATCATGGACACGCCACCACCATCACCCTACAGGCTGCACAGGAAGACACCCGACTGGTGCTTACCCTCGATGATGACGGAGTTCCCTTCGACCCAACTGTCGCCTCAAAGACAGACCTGTCAATTCCGGCAGATCAGCGTCCTCCGGGGGGCTTGGGCATCATTCTTCTGCACGAAATGACTGAAGGGCTTAGCTATCAGCGTATTAACGGACACAACATTTTGAAAATCATAAAGAAAAAAAACTAATAATATGAACATCACTATTAACAAATCAGAGGGAAAACTCATCGTTGCCCTTTGCGGCGACCTCGACAATGCTGCCAGCACTCAGGCTGAACGCGGACTGGCACCTGCATTTGACTGTACGGATTGCGACATCATCATTGACTGTACGGAACTGAACTACATTTCAAGTAGTGGTCTTCGCATCTTGCTCAACATCTTCAAGCATACACGCAGCAACGGAAAAAAGGCTATACTGAAAGGCTTGAAAGAGGATGTAAAAGAGGTTTTCAAACTATGTGGATTCCTACAACTTTTTGTGGTTGAGGATTAATGTTTCCAATAAATAAATGTACAGAATTATTTTTATAATCAAGAATTAGAGAATATTGAATTAATGCGAAAGAGAGAATTTTTGCTACTTACGTAGCATTTGGAATAGGCATGATTGCAGGAGCGTAAGCGACATTTCTCAAATTCTCATAAATTCAAAAGAAAAAAAAATCTCTAATTCTCTAATTCTTGATTATAAAATTAAATTTGACTACTCACTTATGACTAAGGAGGAAATCAAACAGCTACAAGATGAGAATGCCTTTCTGAAAGGAGAGGTGGAGCGACTGAAGGACGAGTTAGTGCGTATGGTAAGCCGCAATCTCGACCTGTCAGAACGACTTGAATATGATGTTGAGCTTCGTAGGCGTACCGAGGTGGCACGCGAAATCATGGAGGGCAACATAGAGCGGCAACGCAATGCCGACCTGCGCGATGACGGTCAGCTCATGGCACTTATCGAGATGCGTGTGGAGAAAGATCGTCTGCACCTGAAGCCCGACTTCGATTCCGCAGCCCTGGCAGAACTGCTTGGTGTTAGTCAGACGAGGTTAGCCCAGCTTTTCCGTCATCAGACCATACATCGCACTCCAGACGCATACATCGACAACCTGCGTACTCTTGCCGCCCTACGCCTGTTAAGGGAGCAACCTAACTACACCATTGCCGTAGTGGCGGAAGAGGCTGGTTTCTCTAATGTCCGTACCCTGCAAAGACGCATACAGGAGGCTATCGGCATGAGTCCTATTGACTATCGCCTGATGCTCACCCAAGATATGTAGCGGAATGATATTGACCGAGAACTCTTTTTTTTTGTATTTCAAGTAATTCCACATTCCTCGTTTATGTAATTTTTTGAAACCAGATTAGTAAATCACGAATGTGGTTTTATCTTCTCGTGTTAGATTTTACTCAGGGATTTTTCTTTCTCGAACGAATCGTTCAGCGTCGGTATTGTGTTTCCTCCCCCTCCCTGTTTTTCCTAACAGATATATGTTAGTTTTATCAACAACGCACAAAGAAAAGAGACGGTGTGGGTTGAAACCACAGCGTCATTCATTGGAAAAATAAGGAAAATGACCTACACTTCCCACATTTTCCCCACTTCAACACGATTCGAACATAAACTTATATCATAACATCGGATAGGATTCAATGTCAGTGGGTGTCTATGAAAAGTAACTGATATATGATACTTTCTATTTTTAGTTTAATACTCATAGAGCGATATAATACTACATATCAGCAAGTTACACACACAAGACAATTATCGCTTGAAATTATCATTAATCTCTGACATTAGCAACGAGAACAGAAAGTATCATAATAACGTTATTTTATACAGGGACTATAAGTGTTAGTTTTTCTTCAAGAAATACTTCAAAATATAATATATAATTATTATATTATATATTATATTTTGGGGTAAAATTCACCGACATAGGGGGTGTGTGATAAAACTATCTGATATTATGATAGTTTATCTATGCGCCCTACTGTCTCCGAAAATATTCACCTGTATATCAATGCATTACAAGTACAAAACATTTTTTCTTGGAAAGTCTCATATATTTTTCTGTCGATAGTTGGGACATTCGCGAAAAATGTAGTAACTTTGCACTCGAAAGTTAGGTGATGCGTGTTGGGGTGATAGGTTCCAAGTCCGTTGTAATACCGTTGTAAATCCGTTCCAAATCCCATCCCTGTAAAGGGAACTCGATAGTACTATCCGCGAGGACACATGTTAATTGTTAATTGAACATTTCCACTTCGCAAGGAAGTTTTCCTTCTTGGCTGTGACCTTGGCGAGAAAAGCTTTATGCTCTTCGCTATCGGGATTGAACGGACGATGTGCGAGTGCCGCCTTGATGGGTTCCCATTCAGCAACCATTGCCTTTGCCTCTTCAGAGAAATACATTTCAGCAAACCGCTCGTAGATGTAATCCACCGCCTGCTCCGAAGGGTGAAGCATATCGGGCTGATAGAAACGGTAGTCGCGAAGTTCGTCATTCATAATCTCGTAGGCAGGGAAATAGCTGATGCTCTCAGGCGATTCTGATACGAGCTTATCAACAGCAAGCAAGAGCGTTGCCTTTGACAGTTGAGAGCCGTGGAAACCGTACTTCGCATATCTTATCGGGCTCACCGTGAATATCACTTTCACTTCAGGGTTTCTCTCCTTCAGAATTGCCACCGCCCTTGACAGATAGTCTGCACACTCATCCACGCTCAGTTTCTCCTCACGAAACAGTTTCTGCGGACGTTTCATACAGTTATCCACTATCTCGCCAGTTTCCTTCAGAATGTAGATGTGGTTCGTACCGAGGGTGAAGATGACAACAGAAAAAGAAGAGCGGCGGCCCCTCACCTGCCCTACGGGCATCCTCTCCCCAAGGGGCGAGGAGGAAGTTAGTAGTGATTCCTCACAGGATTCCTCATAAGCGATAGAAGGTAACTTTTCCCTCGCCCCTTGGGGAGAGGGTGTCCGAAGGACGGGTGAGGGGCTGCGTCCCTCTACTCTTTCAACCGTATGCAACACACTTGCCGGATTATACATCGTGCCATACGGATTGACGATTGCATCAAACTGATTATCAACGAATCGTCGTCCGATATTCTCCGCAAAGCAAGAGCCAACGAACAGAAGTTTGTCCGTCGGATTAATCCTAAAGGATGGTTTGGGAATATTTACTTTGGTCTGAAGTTCCATAAAAAAAAAAAAGCCCCCCAGCCCCCCAAGGGGGAGTTATTTTGATTGTATTGAAGTCAAAAATATTCGCTCTTATTACTATATAAAAAGACTCCCCCTTGGGGGGCTGGGGGGCTTCTTTTAACTCCTACTCACTTGCAATCCCATCTCGCTCAATGTCATATCAACGAAACGAGCGTTTGCATTCTGAGGGTTAGCGTTGAGAATCTGTCTGATACGAGCAGCTGCATCGGGATCTTTTGCCACCATATAGAGATAGCCGCCACCACCAGCACCAGGGAGCTTATAGCCGAGACAGAGGTCATCAACCATATCACTTATGGCCTTGACACCTGCGGGATTAGTACCACCGTCGATAGCCTGATTCTGTGCCCATGTCTTACGGATAGCCTTACCCAAGCCCACGAAATCGTTCCTTTGAATCGTCTCATAGAGATTAAGCGTGTGCTCCTTCATATCACGCAAGAGAGCTATCTCATCGTGGTTGTTAAGGAACATCCTACGGACAATCTCAGCCAACAAGGTCTTTGCCGTGCGAGTGATGCCTGTGTAATAAAGAAGGTGACATTGACGATATTCTGGTTGGGTGTATAGCTCTGAAGGCAACCAATGAACCGTAGGGCTCTGGTCGAAGCCTCGCTTTGTCTGAAGAAGCTTGATGCCCTGAAGCAAACCGCCAAACTGATCTTGCCAACCGCCACCTGTGGTAAGGAGCTGTTCGAGAACAAGCGTACGGCGACCTATCTCCTGCTTATCCCATGCCAATCCGCAGAAATCATTCAGAGCGCCAAGCACAGTACTTGCAAGGATGCTGCTCGTGCCAAGTCCTGAGCCTGCAGGAATAGCCGAAAGCATGGTGAGCTCGATACCACAGCCAAACGCCTCCAACTGCTTTTCCAACGACTCAAACTTCTCTATGCAGAAGCCTGGTTGGAAACCGGCAAGCACAAGGGCCGCCTTCGGAATGGAGAAAGGAGAGCCAACGTGATAGAAATCGGCAAGTTCCTCATAGGTCTTAACGACCTCAGACGCGCCAAGGTCAATGCTTCGGAGAATGATGTGATGCTCCTTGCAAGGCTTAACGTATGCCTGAAGAGGTGGCTGACCGTTCAGTTCAATGGCAAGATTGATAACATTTCCACCCTCCATCAGACAGTAAGGAGGGGTGTCTGTCCAGCCACCTGCAATGTCGATACGCACAGGCGACCTACCCCACACAATCTGATCGCCATAAACCGACATACGAGGTGATTTCTGATTGGCAATCTCAGCCTTGACGGTCTCGGTAAGTCCCTGACGTAGAAGTCGGAATGCCTCCTGAGCCTCTGCCGTATCGTCCTCACCACGAAGTCGCTTCACCTCGGCACGGAACATATTATCGTGCACTCGAGTGAGTAGCGGATTATCCTCGCCAATAGGCTTTGGAATAGCGATATTGTTAGCTGCAAAGTCCTGTGCCGCATCGCCCAGATCCGTCTGGAAGAACACGCTATGACGGTAATTCTCAGCAAGCGCAGGCCAACAAAGCGCACGGAAACGCTTTCTCTGAGCCGTCAGACGACGAAGGTTAGCCTGAGAAGAGATTTGGTCAGCAGAGATACGGCGAGAGCTGCGGCCCCTCACCTGCCCTTCGGGCATCCTCTCCCCAAGGGGCGAGGAGGAAGTTAGAATTGATCCCTCAAAATCATCTCCATTAGCGGCAAAAGGTAACTTTTCCCTCGCCCCTTGGGGAGAGGATGCCCGAAGGGCAGGTGAGGGGCTGTAGCTGTCTGCGGCTTGCAGCATTTCTTTCAACACCTCCCCTATTTCCTCTTTACTTTCCACGACAGGGAACATCGGCGTGAACTGCAATTGCCCTGCAAACTTATCATTAAATCCGTAGGTTCGGACAGCATATCCTTTTTCTCCTATTGGAACAATATCGATACATTGTCCCGGCTGAAGACTTATCTCCCAGTCATTCTCAGGAACGCCGGTTATGACATTATCCCTCGTAAGCGACCATTTCTCACCTATCCATGAATTCTCTATCCAGATATTCTGGTTCTTGTCCGTTAGCATTATCTTTAGCTCAGAGTTCTGCACGAACAATGCAGGATGCGGTTTTCTGGAATGGTGCATTATCTCTCGCTGATCATTAACGATATTCTGAACGGCAAGGGTGGAAGATAGAATCTCGTGCGTTGTGCCATAATGGTAGAACTCGCCACCAGGCAGCGGAAGTATCGCTACTGAGAGCTGGCTCACCTCATCATCGGGAGTGGTAGGATCAGTACCCAAGCCGCATCCGAACTCAGAGTAGAGGTCGTATTCCCTTATGCTTCCGTCAGCATTAAGCGACTTATTCCTAAGCACTTGCATCGCCTTATCGGACAATAGCCAGATGCCGATATCAGTAAGGTAATAATGATTTTCAAGGAGCTGAGAGAGTGTCTGGACAGATGGCTTTTGCATCATGCACTTCAATATTCCCGGCTTCTCATGCGAAGAAACGAAGATGCCGTGGTCGCAAGCAATCTCAGGACCGAGCCAAAGGCCATAGCACACCACATCAGCATCTGGTATCTCGCCAATAGGCTGAGTAGCACGGATATACACATCGCCACTCACGATCATAGTGCGGAGACTATCTGGTGCTACCGACATTATCTTCTCATAGAGAGGCACTTGAAGCGAAAGAAGGTCCTGAGACAAGCGCTGTCCTCTCTCCCAACGAAACACAGGGATAGGAGTAAGGATTTTTCCCGAAGGAGCATACGCAGGAAGGCGACGACTCTGACCTCCAGCATGAAGGATAAGGCGCTTTTCCGCTTTCCCCTCGGTTGCCTGATTGTCATAGAACTCCGACTTCTCATACTCCTGCATTAGCCACGTTGTGCCACCGCCAGAACCAAGCTTTGCACCAACAGGATCGTTGGTGCAGAACCATTCCTCGTGAGACAATCCTGTGATATCGTGAAAACAGTCCACCAGATTAGGTGGGAGAGATAAAAGCTTCTTCATGGAAAAATACGAATTAGTTGTTTAGGAGAGGTAAATATAAATATGCACCTTTGGTGCTTGAACTGACAATAATTACCAATCTACGCAATCTTTTTCCATTATTTTTATTTTTTATTGGGTAAAGATTGGTAAGATTGGTAATTATTGTCAGTTAAAAGCAACTTGTTGCTAATCTTTCCAAACTCTTCGAACTGTCGTTAAATAAAAAAATTACGAATTACTTCGTTACTTGGTAATTTGTAATTCGTAATTTGTACTTGATCTTACTTACGGAGACCGAGAGCCTTGATGATAGCACGGTAGCGGTTGATGTCACGATCCTTGAGGTAATCGAGGAGTGCACGACGCTTACCTACGAGCATTGTAAGACTACGAGCAGTCTTGTAATCCTTGTGGTTAACCTTAAGGTGCTCTGTGAGGTGCTTGATACGGAATGTGAAGAGAGCAATCTGGCTCTCTGCAGAACCTGTGTCAGTAGCTGACTTACCGTACTGACCGAAGATCTCAGTCTTCTTGGCTGAATCTAAATACATAATGTAAAAGAAAATTTTATGTGATTAATAATTAATTGATTATTACATCCTTCTGATGCATAACGTCTAATCACTGACGCGGTTTGCAATCATCGAATGCAGCAAATTTTCATTTGCGGGTGCAAAGGTACTAATTTTTCCTCAAAATAAAGAACATAGAATTGACATTTTCGCGAATCAATACGCAATTTTAACATTTCAGTCTAGTTCTATCACCTTATTCAACTTTCGGAAGTAGTATCTCCTTCAACGGAATCATGACAAAATCTCGTTGTTCCATCAACGAATGGGGAATGGTGAGTTGAGGGGTATTGATATGAAGATCATCATAGAGGAGAATATCAATATCAATAATTCTGTCGTGATATTCCCCGTTTGTGGATTTCATAGTTCTACCCATTTCGCGCTCTATTTCCTGTGTTTTGGTAAGAACTTCGAACGGATCAAGGGAAGTTTCCATACAGATAGCGGCATTAACAAATGAGTTGTCCGATTGGAATCCCCAAGGCTCAGTTTCAAGAAAAGCAGACTGACGTAGCAATACGCCAATCTGCTCTTCCATTAATTTTATAGCCTTATTCAAGTTTTCACGCTTGTTGCCAAGGTTAGAGCCGAGAGAGAAATAGACGAGGTGAGAAGAAATACGGCCTCTCCCCCCGCCCTCCCCCGTAGGGAGGGAGCCGGAATGCTCAAAGGCTTCAATAACCTTTTTCTGCTCTTTGCTCATAAATCTATTTTCTCCAATGATTTGAAATCAACATAGTCAAACTTTTTGCCGTATATGGCAAGAATGGTCTTTGCCTCGGCATTAAGCTTTTCCTCTGGCATCTTCGAGATCTTCCAATGGATTACAGAAAGCATCATCCTATGCTTAAGAGTCAGATTGCTGTAATCAATAGCACCACGGAGATGGAATATCTGCGATTCATCATAGAGATGCGCTGGCACTCTGGCCTTTATAGAACGACGGATATAGTCAATATTCTCAGGATCAGCAGGATCAACCATACCAACCGTAATGATTGTAAGCTTTTGATTTGGCGACATCCTACTGACAGTCTTTCTCAATCCCAAGACACTCCCGGCAAAAAGAGCACCCATATAGATAACCCTGTCATACTTCGCAATATCCTTTGCATCCTTGAAGGCTACGGCTTCAATACCCGTAATCTCCGACAAGTGCTCTGCATATCGCTTTGTAGAGCCATACAGACTACCATAAATGATGATTTGCATATCCTTCTGAATCCTCCCTTCCACCTCCACGGGGGAAGGGCTGGGGTTAGGGGGTTAGTCGTTTATAATCAGCATCGCATCACCGAAACAGCCAAACTTATAGCCGTTTTCGAGAGCAAGCTTATAACCCTTCATCACGAGGTCATAGCCACCGAAGGCAGCAATCTCCATTACCATAGGAGATTCTGACTGATAGAAGTTAGCCATCATACAGTCGGCAAGTCCGAAATCGTATGGAGGGAAGATGAACTTATTTGTCCAGCCCTCAAACTCCTTCATCATACCGTCAGTACCAACGGCACTTTCAGTAGCCTTCACAACGCTTGTACCGATAGCACAAACATGATGACCGGCAAGCTTTGTCTCATTTACAAGCTTACAAGCCTCCGCTGAGATATACATCTCCTCAGAGTCCATCTTATGCTTTGTAAGATCCTCAACCTCAATCTCATGGAAGTTGCCGAGACCACAATGGAGAGTGATGAATGCCTTGTTGATACCGACAATCTCCATCTTCTTCATCATCTCGCGAGAGAAGTGAAGACCAGTAGCAGGAGCAGTTACAGCACCCTCATTCTTTGCAAAGATACACTGGAAATCATCAAGATCCTCTTCTGAAACCACACGGTCCTTCTTGCCGTCTGGTCCCTTGTGCTCCAGAATATAGCGAGGAAGTGGAGCCTCACCTAATTTATATAGCTCGCGCTTGAACTCATCATGAGGACACTCGTAGAGGAAACGGAGGGTACGACCACGGCTTGTGGTGTTGTCGATAACCTCGGCAACCATAGTGTTGGTGTCATCAAAGAAGAGTTTATTGCCGATACGAATCTTTCTTGCAGGTTCAACAAGAACATCCCAAAGACGCATCTCAGCATTCAGTTCACGAAGAAGGAATACCTCAATCTTTGCGTCAGTCTTCTCCTTGGTACCCCAGAGACGAGCTGGGAACACTTTTGTATCGTTGAAAATGAATGTGTCGCCCTCGGTGAAGAAATCCACGATGTCCTTACACATAATGAACTGCTTCTTGCCATTAGCATCGAGGACAGGCTTACCCTTAGCGTCGGTCTTGTACATCTCGATGGTCTGTGACTTCTTATGAAGAACCATCAGACGAGCCTCATCAGGACGTTTGAGAGTAAATGTTGTAGTTTCGCCTGCTGAATTAGTTACAGTACGCTCGATGGAGTGTGGGTAGATAGCTACCTGACTCTCCGGGAGCTTGAATTTGAAATTAGAAAGTTTCATCTATATTTATAAAACAAAGTAATAACAAAACTACGGCCTCTCCCCCCGCTTTGCACATACTCCGATGTTATCAACATCGGACTTCCCTCCGTAGGGAGGGAGCCGATTCGCTAATGAGGAGATTAGCATTTTCTATTGTATATTTTTTGACGAAGCCCCTTCGCTCTCCGGCTCCCTCTCTACGGGAGAGGGCGGGGGGAGAGGCCTCTTCTTTCTCTTTTTGTTCTTTTTCTTGCCTGTTCCCGGAGGATTCTGCACGCATTCTATATATGGAGCAACCTCCTGAGCATCAAGCCATTCCTGAAAATTATCAATTGTATGGCAATCTTCTATTCTCACATCACCGAGACGGGTTCTGCAAAGTGCCGTGAGATAAGCACCACTACCCAGAGCTTCGCCAATGTCACGGGCAAGAGAACGGATGTAAGTGCCTTTTCCGCACACCACCCTGATGCTTGCCTGTTTCAGTTCATCGTTATAGTCAAGAAGCTCTATCTCATCAACTCTTACCTGCTTTGCCTGAAGCTCAACCTCCTTATCCTTTCGTGCAAGCTCGTAGGCACGCTTTCCGTTCACGTTGCAAGCAGAAAAGACAGGTGGCACCTGCATTATATCGCCGACAAACTGCTTCAGAGCCTCTTCTACCTTCTCTCTTGTGATATGATTCTTTGGATAGGTATGGTCAACCGTATATTCCATGTCATAGCTTGGAGTAGTGGCACCAAACTGCAACGTGGCGGTATATTCCTTATCGTTAAGCTGAAGCGACTCTATCTGCTTGGTAGCCTTACCAGTACAGAGAATCAGCACACCTGTAGCAAGAGGATCGAGAGTTCCTGCATGACCAGTCTTCACTCTCTTTACATCCACCCTTTGCGAGATGCGAGTACGCACGAAGGCAAGTGCCCCGAAGCTCGACATTCGGTAAGGCTTGTTGAAGTAGATAAACTCTCCTTGCTGGAAATCAAGAGGCCCCTCACCTGCCCTATGGGCATCCTCTCCCCAAGGGGCGAGGTTGGAATTACCTTCTTTCGCTTGTTTGAGCATTTAATATTTAATTGTTAATTGAAAAATACTAACTTCCCCCTCGCCCCTTGGGGAGAGGGTGTCCATAGGACAGGTGAGGGGCTTTTTATTTTTACAATGTGCTACAATACAGCGCGATAGCACCAACTATAGCACAATAGATGGCAAAGTAAATGAGCTTACACTTCTTAACGAGGGCAATCATCCACTTACAAGCTATACATCCGCTGATGAAGGCTGCAATAAAGCCAACAATAAGAGAACTTGTAGGTACTACTGCCATCTCACCTCCATGCTCTGCAATATATTCAGCAGAAGGAGCAAACATGTGCTTGAAGTCCAAGAGAGCCTCACCAAGAATTGGCGGGATTACCATCAGGAATGAGAACTGTGCGAGGTTCTTGCGACTATTGCCAAGGAGAAGTCCTGTTGCGATAGTTGAGCCTGAACGTGAAAGACCAGGGAGAACGGCACAAGCCTGAGCAACACCTATGATAAATGCGTGAAGAGGAGATATCTTATCCTTCTCTCTTGGCTGATAGAAGTGTGTGAGGGCAAGAAGCAGAGATGTTACGAGCAAACAACAGCCCACTACGACAATTACATTATCACCATAGAGAGATTCGATATAGTCCTTGAAGAAGAGTCCCACAACACCTACAGGTATCATAGAAATCAAGATGTTGATAACGTATTTCTGCTCATCGTTCATAGAACCATTGAAACGGAACAATCCTGCGAAGATCCACATCACCTCACGCCACAGAATGACGAGCGTGCTGAGAACCGTAGCAACGTGAACAACGATATCGAATGTAAGTCCGCCTGCCTCAGCTTCAGGACCGAGAATTATCTTACCCAACTCCAGATGTCCGCTTGAACTAACTGGAAGATACTCTGTAAAACCCTGGACAAGACCAAGGATCAATGCCTGTAACTCGTTCATTTACTTCTGCTTTGGGCGGTACATAATGCCCGCGATTATTGAAACGAAACCAACGAAGCAAACAACAGGAGCTACCTTGATGCGCATCGCACTAAAAATCTCAGGATTGTACTGGGTGGTATCTGAGCTTGCACCACTCATCATCACGAATCCTATTACCACAATCACCATGCTTATGGCAAGCATGATGAAATTAATTTTGCCTAAGGCTAAATTCTTTTTTTCTTCCATAAAAGAATGACGGCCTCTCCCCCCACCCTCCCTCGTAGGGAGGGAGCCGATTCGCGAACGGGGCATCAGCCATTTATCAATTTTTATATTGTATTTTTTCTAACTCATTTTACTTTCGCCTTCCACCCTTCGCCTTCCGGCTCCCTCCCTACGGGGGAGGGCGGGGGGAGAGGCCGCTCCTTACACCTTATACAAATCCTTCGCCTTCATCTTCAGGAAATGATTCAAGGAGAGATAGACGCAGAAAGTGGTGATGATAAGTCCGAAGAGAACGACGGAAACGCCTGTAATCACGAGAGTCTCAACCGTTACCACCTCCGTGATATCAGGCTCAAATCTGTAAAGCCAAGCAATACATCCGGCAAGGGCTGCATCAGCTATCAAGGCGGCTATCAATCCCTGCAAAGCACCCATTTTCAGGAACGGAGCACGGATGAAAGACCATGAAGCACCCACGAGTTTCATAGTGTGGATAGTGAAACGACGCGCATAGATGCCAAGTCTTACGGTATTGCTTATGAGGGTATATGAGACAAACGACAGAAGCACGGCAAGGGCTATCATCACAAGCATCACCTTACTCAGGCTCTTGTTTACTTTGTTCATAAGATCCTTCTCGTATGTCACCTCAGAAACCTGCTTATCCACCTTCAACTGCTTTGCTATCCATTTCATAGAATCCACGTTGGCGCATTCAGGCGTGAGATGGATTTCGGCAGAAGGAGTAAACGGATTCTCGCCAAGAAACTCAGCCGGATTTGCGCCAAGGGCAGCCGTCTGTTCCTTCAGAGCCAGTTCCTTGCTGATATAGTCAAGGCGATGCACATAGTGTTTCTTCCTTATTTTGTTACACGCCACCTTTGCCTGCTGGTCAGATACGTTGTCAGCAAACATAACGGTTACGGTAAGGTTTTCCTTCACATAGTTGGAGAGGTTATTTGCCGTCAGACCCGTGAACACCACCATGCCGAGAAGTATCAGCACAAGTGCCGTACTAATGCAAAGGGTCACCACCTGAAGACCAATTCTGTTTTCTCCTGATTTCCTTTTCTTCTTCATTATTTTTATTAAAATAAATATCAAATTCAGCGCGTAGGTACACAATACACCAAATTTCGGTGCAAAGTAACTAAAAATTCTCCAATCCTACAAGAAATTAAAACTTATTAACACCACAAACTTATTCCTAATCAAGTCGGCGAAGCTGTAATCTCCCATCTTCTCTCCGTTTTTCCAACGCTCTTTCCTCGTTCTACCTCCATTGATAATACCATAATAATACCATTATATTACCATAATAATACCATTATATTACCATTAACTATGGTATTATCATGGTATCTTTATTGTAATTTAAAGGTATTTATATGGTATTTACATCTGACTTACTTCCTACCAAAAGCGAAGGGGCATCAAGGCTTAGGCCTACGTTTGTCTTGCCAACAAATAGTTTTTTCTGAGGATTATCTTGGCGATTTGAAAATCCATTGATACAATTAAAGTAACATCCCACACATATTTCAGCAAAAAGAAGAACCTAACGAGATTGTCTATTACCAAATCTCTTGGTCATATTGTCCCTATTCAAAGCAGTTGGCATCTAGCTGTTTCTGTAGAAAATAGACTTCTAATAACTGAAAAATCGTGATTTATTTGGAATTTACATTTATTTTTTTTACCTTTGCACACATTATAAATTATTCACAGAATCGGAACAATGAGCACAATAATCTATCCTTCTCCAATTTTCGGACCTATCCATAGCCGTCGCCTTGGCGTCTCGCTTGGTGTAAACCTGCAACCAGGAGACGGCAAGAGCTGCACTTTTGACTGCATTTACTGCGAATGTGGATTCAACGCAGATTTCCGTCCTCACACCCCTCGACCTTCACGTCAGACTGTGGCAGAGGCTCTTGAGAACAAACTCATTGAGATGAAAAAGGAAGGAGTTACACCCGATGTGCTGACCTTTGCAGGTAATGGTGAACCTACCGCCCATCCTGATTTCCTCAATATCATAGAGGATACTGTCAGAATTCGCGACAAGCATTTCCCTAATGCGAAAGTATCAGTTCTGAGCAACGCCACGATGATAGGCAAGGAGGATGTCCGCAAGGCTCTGATGAAGGTTGACAACAACATCCTGAAGCTCGACACAATAAATGCGGAATACATCAAGCTTGTTGACCGCCCTACACAACCTTCATACGATGTGAGGAATGTGATAGAGAACATGAAGAAGTTCAATGGTCATTGTATCATTCAGACAATGTTCATGACAGGCACGACACAAGGCAAGAGTGTTGACAACACAGGCGAGGACTTCGTTGCCCCTTGGCTTGAGGCAGTAAAGGATATTGCGCCTGAGATGGTTATGATATACACCATCGACCGCGAGACACCTGACCACGACCTAAGAAAAGCATCACACGAGACTCTTGATGCCATTAAGGCAAGAGTTGAGGAAATAGGGATCAAGTGTTCGGCAAGCTACTAGAGGCCTCTCCCCCCGCCCTCCCCCGTAGGGAGGGAGCCGGAAGGCAGAAGGTTTTCGATAAAGAAAAATCACACAATATAAATGGCTGATTTCCCCGTTCGCGAATCGGCTCCCTCCCTACGGAGGGAAGTCCGATGTTGATAACATCGGAGTATGTGCAAAGCGGGGGGGAGAGGCCTTATTTTCCCTTATGAAAAAGCTATTCATTCTCATTTTTTCCATATTGTCTCTGGGCACCCAAGCCCAGACAAAACAGGAGGTACTCGATCTGGCACGCAAGGCTAACGAGTATTTCATAAACAAATGGAGAGATCCTACCGCTCCTACTATTTTCAAGGTAGATCGCCCAAGTAATCTATGGACACGCTCCGTATATTACATAGGACTTCTCGCCCTCTACGACCAAGACCCACAGGATCGCTATATGGCATATCTTGACTGCTGGGGGGACTTTCACGACTGGTCGCCTTATCGTAAAGACTTTACCACACTTGATGCCGATAACATGTGCTGCGGACAGGTGTATTGCCAGAGATATTTCATCGATGGCAAGGATACCAAGTATAAAGGCATACAGAAGGTGTATAATAACCAGATAGCATCAGACCGTCACAACACATGGACTTGGATTGATGCTATCCATATGGCAATGCCGGGATATGCCATGATGACAATGGCAACAGGTAACCGTAAGTATATCAATTTCGCGATAAAGGCATACACCTGGACTCGCGATTCTTGCGGAGGTACGGGATTATACAACAAGGAAGAGGGACTTTGGTGGCGCGACAGGAATTTCGTTGCTCCTTACAAAGAGAGTGACGGAAAGAACTGCTATTGGAGTCGTGGAAACGGTTGGGTATTCTCTGCCCTATGTCGCACGATGAACTATCTCCAGCCAACCGATAAGTTCTACACACATTTGCTCAGCGACTATAAGGCTATGGCAAAGGCACTTATCCAGATTCAGCGTGAGGATGGCTTTTGGAATCCGAGTCTTGCCTCACAGGATTTCGCAGGTCCTGAGTTCACAGGCACAGCCCAGTTTTTCTATGGTCTTTCATGGGGAGTGAACAGAGGCATTCTTAATAAGAAGGTGTATATGCCAGCCATCAACAAGGCATGGAATGCTCTCAAGTCAAGCATTCACAAGGATGGTTTCATCGGCTATGTGCAAGGCTCTGGCGATCGCCCAGCTTCTTCACAGCCAATCGATTACAACCGTGAGCCCGACTTCGACGACTATGGTCTCGGCCTCTTCCTACAAGGAGCTATGGAGTATCGCAAGTTGCTGTTGAAATGATAAAAATTATTTGGAAAGTAAATTAAAGAGCAGTATCTGCTACTGGAAATTAATGCGATACAAATGTCGCATTAATTTTTCTGATTTAATTTACTTCCAATTTACTTTTCTCCAAAAGAATTACTTTCCTAAACACTCTGCGCAAGCAGAACCACCTTTCTTAGAGATGAAACTTCCCTTCCATAAAAACCTGTTATTGGTGAGTGCAATGTTTTTCTTGTGCTCACCTTGTGCTTTTTCTGCTAACGGAACGCCACGCGAGGTGGTGAACCTCAACCGCGGATGGTTGTTTCATCTTGGCACAGCCTCACCTTCCATAACCGCATCTCAGGCTGAGAGCGAGGGATGGAAAACTATCAACGTGCCTCACGATTTCCAGATAGAGCAGCCTTGGGTAGCTCCTGCAGCCGACGAGAAAGCAGACAATAGCGATGCAGGTGCTAATATCCGCAGCCGACTCTCAGCACGCGGATTTAAGGAAATGGGCGAAGGCTGGTATGTCCGTACCTTTATCCCTTCTGCAGAAGAGAAAGGTCGTCGCGCCCTAGTCAACTTCGAGGGAATAATGTATATGGGAGATGTCTATCTCAACGGAAACAAGGTCGGTGGAACAGACTACGGATACTTAGGTTTTGAGGTTGATGTCACCAATCTTCTAAAGTTTGGCGAGCCAAACACCATAGCCGTACATTGCGACACAGGCAAACCAAACTACTCACGCTGGTACACAGGCGGCGGCCTCTTTCGTGACGTTCACATCATCTATACTGATGCCCAGTTGTATTTTCACCGCCATCCTCTCTATATCGCAACGAAGGATAATCGCGAAGTGAACATCACGGCTAACGTGCAATGTAACACCAAGCAACCGACTGTCACCATGCAGGTTAGCATCATCGCTCCAGATGGCTCAGAAATCAAGAATGACAAGTACGAGATAAAGCGAGTAAGGAATTATAAATATGGTCAGGAACTCAGAATACCTACCATAACCATTGACAACCCACAGCTCTGGGATTGCGAGCATCCAAATCTCTATACGGCTAAGGTTCAGCTTCTTAGGGAAGACGGAACAATAGCCGACGAAATCAGCGAGACATTCGGAATACGTACCGTGGAGATAGGTCCAGACTTCGGATTTCGTCTCAACGGCAAGAAGGTCCTTCTTAAAGGCTATGCCAACCACCATAGCCTCGGTGCTCTTGGTGCGGCAGCATATCCTCGTGCTATGGAGAAGCGCATAGAACTGATGAAATCGTTCGGTATCAACCACATACGCACTTCCCACAATCCTTATTCAAAGTCATTCCTCGACCTTTGCGACAAGCATGGTATTCTCGTACTCGACGAGCTTTACGACAAATGGAACGACCAGTATGTAGGTGGAGGACGAGCTCATTATCAAGACATCTGGCAATCACACGTAAAGGAGTTTGTAACACGAGACAGAAACCACCCTTGCGTGGTGGCATGGTCACTCGGCAACGAGCTTCAGTCATATAACGATATGCCATTCAACGACTTCGGCGTTACTCAGTTCAAGTTGCAGAAGACTCTTCTCCAGCGTTACGACGATACCCGTAAGGTCACAGTTGCCATGCACCCTCGCTATCGCAACTGGGAAACCGATTCCCTCCCCTGTGACCTTGCCATGGTAACTGATTTCCAGTCGTATAACTATCGCTATATGTACTTCCCTGGCGACGGCAAGCGATTTCCCTGGATGACCTTCTATCAGTCTGAGGCATCCGTTGCTGCCATGGGCGAGAACTATTTCGCCATGAATCTTGACAAGGTTATCGGACTTGCCTACTGGGGTGCAATAGACTATCTCGGCGAGAGTCAGGGATGGCCGAAGAAAGGTTGGGGACAAGGAGTCTTCGACCTCTCACTTGAGCCAAAGCCCAAGGCTTACTATATGAAGTCATTCCTCAAGGATGACGAACCACTCGTGCATATCGCCGTTACTGACACCAAGAACGATGCTATGTGGAATGGCATACAGACAGGCAACGACGGTATGAGCGACCATTGGAACCGTACTATAGGAAAGAAGCTCGCCATCACCACCTACACCAATACCGAAGAGGTGGAATTGATAGTCAACGGCAAGAGCTACGGCACGAAGAAAAATGATATTAACAGCGCGAAGATGAGGAATCAGATACGCTGGAAGGACATAGAATATCAACCTGGTTATTGCGAGGCGATTGCAAGAGCCAAAGGCAAGATAGTAGCCCGACACAGGATAGAGACAACTGGCAAACCAGTCAAACTCGTCATAGAGAGTGACAACGCCAACTGGAAGGCTGATGGCACGGATCTTCAGCATCTCCGCATCATAGCCATTGACAGCAAAGGTCGTCGTGTAGCCACAGCACCGGGAGAGGTTAGGATAAAGATTACAGGCGATGCCACCATAGCAGCTATGAGTAATGGCAATATCAGCAACGCAGAACTTGCCGTTACCGATCGCCAGTCCCTCTTTAATGGCTCATGCCTCGCCATCCTCCGCTCTGGCATGACACCTTCACAAGTCACCATTACAGCAGAATGCGAAGGTATGAAATCTGCAAAGATAAAGCTTATGACAAAGTAAAAGGGATGGACGCATTTTCACCACAAAAAGCCTCTTAAATTCGCAAAGAAAACTTATATATGAGAGAGCATAGCAGAGACCATGGGCGATTGGGAAATATGAAAATTCAACTCAGAAACCAATGTCTCCATCCCCACCCGTCTTCTTTTTTCAACCTTTCTTTTTGCTATTTCATTTTTTTTCTCTAACTTTGCATTCGCAAAATCAAAGAACGTGCGCCAGCCCTTTAGGGGCTGATACGCACTTTTGACCTATAAATTTATACGCAAATGGTATATAGCATTGAGAAAATCACCACGCTTTTAGGCGCGCGTCGCTATGGTGAAAAGGACAGCAACATCGCTTTCCTGCTTACAGATAGCCGTTCTTTGTCTTTTCCAGAAGAGACTCTTTTCTTCGCCCTCCAATCAGAGCGTAATGATGGACATAACTATATAGAAGACCTGCATCGCAGGGGTGTAAGGAACTTCTGCGTTAGCAGCTCCTACCCTATCCCTACGGATAAGGAATGGGAAGATACTAATTTCCTTGTCGTTCCGTCCACCCTCGCAGCCCTCCAGAGACTTGCAGAGCGTCATCGTGACGAGTTTGATATTCCTATCGTAGGTATCACAGGTAGCAACGGCAAGACCGTAGTCAAGGAATGGCTTTATCAGTTGCTTATGCCTTCAATGCACGTTACACGCTCTCCACGTTCCTATAACTCACAGATTGGTGTGCCTCTGTCAGTATGGAAACTGCACGAGAGGAGCGCCGTGGGTATCTTCGAGGCAGGAATTAGCCAAATGGGAGAAATGCAGCGTCTTGCGGATATCATACAGCCTACTATCGGCGTGTTCACCACATTAGGACAGGCTCATCAGGAGAATTTCCATACCATTGAAGAGAAATGCCATGAGAAGTTCTTACTTTTCAGCGATTGTGAGGTATTGGTGTATCCACAGGATAATGACATTGTTTTCCGCGAACTTAGGAAATGCGATTTCAAGGGAGAGAAGCTTGGCTGGTCATTTACCGATCCTTCAGCAGCATTCTATATTGATAAGGTAGAGCAGAAAGAGACGGGGACGAAGATACATTATACTTATACACAGCCCCTCACCTGCGGCCCCTCACCCGTCCTACGGACACCCTCTCCCCAAGGGGCGAGGGAGGAAGTTACTAATGTGTCCTTAAACGAAACCTATGAGCGAGAAAAGGTAACATCCTCCCTCGCCCCTTGGGGAGAGGGTGTCCGTAGGACGGGTGAGGGGCCGCAGGTGAGAGGCTATTCCTTCACCATCCCTTTCATCAGCGAGGCTTTTGTTGAAGACTCAATAGCAGCAGCCGTAGTGGCCCTTTATCTTGGAATAACACCTGAACAGCTTGAAGAGCGAATGTTTACGCTTGAACCTGTGGCTATGCGTCTGGAGGTGAAGGACGGACAAAGAGGCTGTACACTCATAAACGACTCTTACAATTCTGACCTTGCATCGCTCGACATCGCCCTTGACTTCATGCAACGTCGCCCTGACCATAAGGGACGCAAGCGCACGCTGATTCTCAGCGACATCTATCAGTCGGGAGTGAATGACGCGGAGCTATACAAGGAGGTATCAGAACTCGTAGTAAGCCGTGGCGTGGAGAAGTTCATTGGCATTGGCAAGGCTCTGAAAGACTGTACTGATGTTATTAAGATAGATGATAAATCATTCTTCGAGACAACAGATGAGTTTATTTCAAGTTCGGTGTTCTCATCACTTCACGACGAGGTCATCCTCATCAAGGGCGCACGCAGTTTCGGCTTTGACAGAATTACAGACTTGCTCGTGGAGAAGGTTCACGAAACCACGCTTGAGGTTAATCTCAATGCACTTGTGGATAACCTCAACCACTATCGCTCTTTTATGAAGCCAGAGACAAAGCTCGTCTGTATGATTAAGGCAGACGGTTACGGTGCAGGTGCCGTGGAGATTGCGAAAACCCTTCAGGATCACCGTGTTGACTATCTTGCCGTTGCCGTTGCCGATGAAGGTGTAGAACTGAGAAGGGCAGGTATTACAGCGAATATCATGATCATGAATCCTGAGATGACGGCATTCAAAACCATGTTCGACTATGATCTTGAGCCTGAGGTGTATTCCTTCCGTCTGCTCGATGCACTTCGTCATGCAGCAAGGAAAGAAGGTATCACAGGCTACCCTATTCATATCAAACTTGATACTGGCATGCATCGTCTGGGTTTCCACCCTATCGAAGATATGCCAAAACTCATTGAGTATCTGAATAACCAGAATGCACTCATCCCTCGCTCTGTGTTCTCACATTTCGTAGGCTCTGACGGTGATAACTTCGATGAGTTCTCCGACTATCAATTTGACCTTTACGAAAAAGGAAGCAAGACTCTGCAAGACGCATTCGAGCATAAGATTCTGCGTCACATCTGCAACACGGCAGGCATAGAGCATTTCCCTGAACGTCAGATGGATATGTGTCGCCTTGGCCTTGGTCTCTATGGCATTAATCCACGAAACAACGAGGTATTGTCAAATGTCAGCACATTGAAGACCACCATTCTCCAGATTCGCAAAGTACCTGCAGGAGAAAGTATAGGTTACAGCCGTCGCACCATCCTTGACAAGGACAGCATTATTGCTGCTATTCCTATAGGCTATGCAGACGGTCTCAATCGTCATCTTGGCAATCGCCATTGCTATTGTCTTGTGAACGGCAAGAAGGCGGAATATGTTGGTAACATCTGCATGGATGTATGTATGATTGATGTAACCGACATCCCATGTCAGGAGGGCGACAGTGTGGAGATTTTCGGCGACAATCTCCCTGTAACAGTATTGTCTGATACCCTCGACACCATCCCATACGAGGTATTGACTGGGGTAAGCAATAGAGTTAAGAGGATATATTTTCAGGATTAAAAAGAAACTACGTCCTCTCCCCCGCCCTCTTTACGGGAGAGGACATAGTTCTTTATTTAAAGAATGTTAATCCTTCCTTATTCTCATTAAAATTCACTATCTTTGCAGTCAATTAACTATAAACATAAACATGGAATAAGGATGATGAGATAAGGTATAAAATTTGAAAGTTTTGAAAAGCAAGAGCAAACAAACTATCATCTTTCAACCTTATTCTCTATTCCAAAAGCCTAACTAAAACTATGAGTCCGATACAGACAAACAAAATGACCAACTGGCGTTGGGTGATGTGCGCGATGCTTTTCTTCGCCACAACAGTAAATTACATGGACCGTCAGGTTCTGTCACTCACATGGAAAGACTTCATCTCGAAGGACTTCAACTGGACAGACGATGACTATGGTACTATCACAGCCACATTCTCCATCTTCTATGCATTCATCTCGCTCTTTGCAGGTAAGTTCATCGACTGGATGGGCACGAAGAAGGGCTACATCTGGGCAATCTTAATATGGAGTCTCGGCGCATGTCTCCACGCAGCATGCGGATGGGCAACATTACATCTTGCCGACACAGGATGGTTCGGTGAGAATGTAGTAAAGGGAACATTAATGTTCACCTCCATTTCTGTATATCTCTTCCTCGCCTGTCGCATCGTACTTGCTATGGGTGAGGCTGGAAACTTCCCTGCTGCTATCAAGGTAACGGCAGAATACTTCCCTAAGAAGGACCGTGCCTACGCCACAAGTATGTTCAACGCAGGTTCAAGCGTCGGAGCACTTGCAGCACCTCTCACCATTCCTATCCTTGCAGCAGCAATGGGCTGGGAGATGTCATTCATCATCATCGGTGCTATCGGTTTTATCTGGGCAGCAGCATGGGCATTCATGTACGAGCACCCACATCAGAGCAACAAAGTTAACGAGGCTGAGCTTGCTTACATCAACTCTGACGAAAAGCAGGAAGAAACAGCAACAGATTCTGAAGAGAATGGTCTAAAACTCACTTTCGGTGAATGCTTTACATATCGTCAGACATGGGCATTCATTGTCGGTAAGGCTCTTACCGATGGTGTATGGTGGTTCTTCCTTTTCTGGGCTCCAGCCTACTTCTCAGAACTTGGCCATCCTTCAAATACATTCACTGGTCAGATGCTTATCTTCGTACTTTACCTCATCGTAACAGTTCTCTCAATATACGGTGGTTACCTTCCAAAACTATTCGTAGAGAACAAGGGGATGAATCCATACGCTGGCCGTATGCGTGCAATGCTTATCTTTGCATTCCTCCCTATCTTCGCTATGTTTGCACAGCCACTTGCAGGTGTAAGCGTTTGGTTGCCATGTATCATCATCGGTCTTGCAGGTGCAGGTCATCAGGCTTGGAGCGCCAACCTCTACTCTACGATTGGAGATATGTTCCCTAAGAGTGCCATCGCAACTATCACAGGTATCGGTACTATGTTCGGCGGACTGGGATCATTCCTCATCAATAAGGGTTCTGGTATGCTATTCACATACGCAGAAGGTCAGGGCGATGCCTTCACATTCTTCGGAGCAACAGGCAAGCCAGCCGGCTATATGATTATTTTCTGTTATTGTGCTGTTGCCTACCTCATTGCCTGGACATTGATGAAGACGCTTGTACCAAAGTATAAGCCTATAGTGAAAGACTAAAGAGCCTTTTATGACCGAACAACAGGTACTCAACAAACTCACGACACTATGCGCCCGTGGAGAGCATTGCCAACAGGAAATGCTCGACAAGATGCATCGTTGGGAAATTGACGAAGCCACACAGGCTCGTGTCATGGAATATCTCCTAAAGGAGAAATTCATTGACGAAGAGAGATACACCCGTTGTTTTGTAGAGGAAAAGATAAAGTTCAACGGCTGGGGACGCAAAAAAGTAGAGCAAGTTCTCTATATGAAGCGCATCCCAAGCAGTATCTACAACCCGATTCTGGATGAAGTAGATGAAAAAAACTACGAGGATATTCTTCGTCCATTACTTGAGGCTAAGCGCAAGACAGTAACTGGAAAATCTGAATACGAGATAAGAGGCAAACTCATCCGTTTCGCACTATCAAGAGGGTTTGAGATGGAGGAAATTCTCAAAATACTATAGACGATGGGTGTTAGGTATGGGTGGAATGTTGTAACCACCACCTCCTAACACCCATCACTTAATTTCATATCATCATTGGTTCATGCACCTCCTGCGCCTTTGCCCTTGACGCAAATCCAAGTGCGAGAATACTAATCTTCGTATTCTCAGCCTTAAGAATCTGATTAGCACATGAAATAGTCGTTGCACCTGTCGTTATAACATCATCTATGATAAGCACATGCTTTCCTTTGATGGCATCCGCATCCTTCAGCACAAAGACATCATCCACATTATCACGACGCTCTTCTCTCGTCAGATGCGTCTGGCTTTTATCAAAATATCGTCTTATAACGGCATATCTCTCTATCGGAATTCCCGTTGACTTACTTATACCACGCGCAATTATATCACTTTGATTATAACCACGTTCCATTCTTCGTCTGATAGTTACCGGTACAGGAACGATACAATCAAAATCATCAAAGAATCCCTTCATCTCATCAACAAGCATCTCTCCAAGTTCGATGGCGATATTGGCATTCCCATGATATTTCGCGCCATACACCAATCGTGCTTGCCCTGACTTCGCGGTGAAATAGAAATAAGCAGCCGCCTTCTCTAAAAGTATTTTCCCCCAATACATCCTTGCCAGAGGATTATCGTAGGGATGCTCCCAGAACATAGTCCTCGGCATATCCACGTTACACCGCAGACACAAAGGATGCTCGTCCAGTTCAAGACGCCTGCCACATACAGGGCACATCCTCGGGAAAAAAAAATCGAGAAGAGAAGCGAGCATTATGATTAATTACTAATTACTAATTACGAATTACCTAATTACAAATTAAGTAAATGCACAGAATAATTTTTATAATCAAGAATTAGAGAATTTGAGATTTTTTTGAATTAATGCGAAAGAGAGAATTTTGCTACTTGCGTAGCATTGGGAATTTCCGAGATTAACAGGAGCGTAAGCGACATTTCTCTAATTCTCCTAAAATTCAAAAGAAAAATCTCAAATTCTCTAATTCTTGATTATAAAATAAATTTGACTACTTACTAATTACAAATTACTTAATTTGGCTTGCAGCATAGAAGATTGATTACATTTTCTTTCCGAAACGGCTCAATACGCTTTTCAGTTCAGAATAAGGAACAACGACATCAACATAGTCATCGCTACCCTCAATCTGGTATCTGTAACAGATATTCTTACGCAAGGTTATCATAGCCTCAACAAATGCCTGTGAAGCCGGCTCATTTGCCAATGCCATAACAATTCCCTTCTTCATCTCATTCTTATCCGACATTCTCAAAGCCTCAACAGAATAAATATGATTGTCAAGTGAAGCCAGATAAACATAATTATTACCATCCCAGAACGCATCAACCATCTTTATGCCATTTCCGACATTCGTAGGCATCCTATTGCGTTCCAGACGCGAAAGATTCTTCACAAGTTTCTCCGCAGCCTCAGCACCAGTAAGGATAAATTTATCAGTATTAGCCAGTTCTTCCTTAGCAATTGTCACAGAAGCCACCTTTCCAGAAGTCTTTCCTTTGTATTTCAACACCAAAGAAGCCTCCACACCTGCCATCTGCTTAACCATTTTCTGCATATTATTATTTCTGGCAACCATACATTGGAAATTCTCCTTTACCAAAGTAGAATCCTTAATCAATCCTTCAATATCATTCAGATTTTCATTCAGGAGATAGGTTATCGTCACCACATCATCATCATAGGTGAGCCCTGTAAGCTCTCCCATACTACCTAATTTTAGAGGCAACTCCTTCTGCGTTTTCTCAATATCCATTTTTAGCAATGTCTTCTTCGCCGAATTAGACTCACAAGACAATAGCGTCATGACAACCAATGCCAGTACCAGCAGGTTACAAACAACTCTTTTCATAAGTTCCTATTTTTTACCCTAAACATTAAACTCTAAACACTAACACTAAACTACCCCATCCTTCCTAAGAAGATTAGCGATATGCTTATTCGATATCTTACGCAAACGAATCAGCAAGAATATCACCGCAAGACTCAACATACACGCAATGTCAGGAAGCACGGACTGAACCATAAGGAAACCGTCATAAAGCCCATGAGCTAATATCGGCATCAAGATAGCAAACGACAAATACATCGGCCTCTTGACCAAGCTACTCGTGAAATGTGACAAAGAATAGAAATATCCCATGATAATGGCAAAGAAGAAATGCCCGGGAATAGCCAAGAGCGCACGCCCGATTCCAACACCTACCCAATTATCATAATTATCAAACAGATACAGCACATTCTCAATGCCAGCAAATCCCATTCCGATACATACGGCATAAACTATTCCATCGAAATGCTCGTCAAAATACTTGTTGTTTCTCACCACAAGCCACAGCATCAGAAACTTGAAACACTCCTCTGGTATAGCAGCCCCGAAGAAAGCACATGCCAACTGCCCCGTAACCGTCGTACTTTCCTCATTATACAGTCCAATCTCTTTAAAAGGAATGGAAAGCAACATAGACAACGGTGCGGAAAGCACACCGAAGAACAAAGCCTTCACCAACTGCCCTGTCGGCTCAGGATTATTCTTATCCTTCCGATTAATGAAATATAGCGCGATAAGTACTGGTAACAATGCAGCAACTAATATCAAAAATTCATTACTAAGCATAGTATTTTCAAAAATTGACACAAAAAAATGGGTAAAGCTATTTTGCAAAGGTACAATATTTGATTGAATTATAAAAATAAAAAAACAAAAATTTACACTTTTCCAAGATAATTTCATACGACAACCACCTAAGCAAACAATCCTTCATCTATCAGAATAGCATCAACGGCATCATAGAGGGCTTTCCTATAACGCTATTTCGTCTTGCGTTTCTCATCACTACAGATGTCCGAAGAATTCCTCGCAAATTCCTTGGCGGTGTGCGAATTTAACATTTTCTGAATTTCCCCTTCTCTCGGTCTTTAGTGCTTAGAGAATGGGATTTTTCTATGCTTTAAGTCTGTCATTCCTTCTATGTTCCTCCTAACCAAACTCGGTGAAACTCTTATTCAGAATGGTATTATCACCGACTTTGCACCGAGTTTGCACCGACTTTGGTTAGGAGGATCATAGGAGGAACTAGGGAAGAATAAGCGAGGCACTTCTCGGGCAGAATGAAAAAAAAGCCGTTTTCTTTGGAGAAAAAAGAAAAAAAATGTAACTTTGCATTTGGAAATCAGAGACGGGCACCGCTCTATGAGCGACACGCCCTATTTCCTGCATGCGAGGATGCTACGCACGTTGTCACTCATCAAGACAAAAGACGAATGTCAAAAGGCTAAAGACCTTTGACTTTTGTCCTCTGACCTTAGACTTTTAACATTATGGCAAAATATCTTGACCCGAAAGCAGATCTGACCTTCAAGAAGGTGTTTGGTGAGCATAAGGAATTGCTCATCAGTTTCCT
>CADCIQ010000042.1 GCA_902801425.1 uncultured Bacteroidales bacterium
ATCAAGAATTTGAGAATGAGAGAAGGCTGGCGCAGTATTGAGAATTAATGAGAAAAAGAGAGATTTGCTACTTGCGTAGCATTAGAAAAAGCGTGATTGCCTGGAGCGTAAGCGACATTTATTCGCAATGGCTCATCAAGCTAAAGCAAGTCTCTAATTCTCATTAATTCAAAAAAAGGAATTCTCAAAATCTCTAATTCTTGACAATATTTTTAGCGGACAGTAATAAAATGAAATATGAAAAGTGAAAAATGAAAATACGAGTTCAGAAAAACATTTTTGCGCTAATCCTACATACCTACATCGACACCCCTTGTAATTTACTGGTGTACAAAAACTTACAGCGATTTCAAATACCGCATAAACCTACACTAATCCTACACTAAACCTACACTAAAACCTGAAATTTTCAGAATTTCAGGTTAATTGATAATTTAGTTTGGCTTAAGCGCTTATGATACTATTCAAATTATTCATTACTCATTATTAATTAACGTGAGTTCGACGAATTTATTCAGTTGTATATTGTTGACTATCATGTGGTTGAAAGAGCTCTGAAGGAGCGATACCTAATAGGGCAGTCCGTCGCACTTACAGCGCTCCTTTAATCACGCATCTATAGAATAACAGCCCTAACGGACTGCCCTATTAGGTGTCGGGCTTTCAGCCCTCGCAGGGCTTGAATTCGTCGAACTCACGTTAATTATTAATTTAATGCCTTGACAGGCATGATTAGTGTAGGTTTAGTGTAGGATTAGTGTAGGTTTATGCGGTATTTAAAATCCGTGTAAAGCGCTAAGACTGTGCATGTTATGCAGGGTGCCGATGTAGGTATGTAGGATTAGCGCGAAAAAGTTTTTTCCGAACCCTGATTTCCCATTTCTTACTCTTAATTTCTCATTTACTCTACCTTCGCTTCACCTTCGCTCTTCCTTCGCTTTAAATCCGTTCCAAACTCGGTGCAAGTCCGTTCCATAGAATAGGCGAAAAATGGGAGTTGCATCGAATTTGGTAGGGATTTGCAAGGGAGGAAGAAGGGAATTGTATATATTAACCTCAGTTCGACGAATTCATGGCAAACGCATCTCCGATGCTGAACTGACAATAATTACCAATCTTTCCAATCTTTTTCCAATAAAAAATGATAATTACTGGTTGAAGATTGGTAAGATTGGGAACTTGCGTAGCTTGTTGAGCCTTGCGAAAAATTATTGTCAGTTAAAAACAGCTTGCTGTTTGCCATATAGGAATTCATCGAACTCACGTTAATTAACGTGAACAACTATCCGCCAAATAAAATCTCGCTCACACCTAAGTGCGAGCGAGATAATATCTAATTCTATAAAAAGATTACTTATTATTAGTATAAGCAGGGTTCTGAGTACAAGCTGGGTTCTTGGCAATCTCATCAGATGGGATTGGCATATCCATCTTCATTTCGTTATACTCGAACTTACGAGGAGACCAAGGATAATTAGCCAAATTGTCACCACTTGTAGCATCCACAGGATAGTTTGTTGTGATGTGGTCAGTCATATAACCAGAACGCTGCAAGTCTGGACGCAGACAACATTCACAGCTAAACTCCTTACGGCGCTCCTCATTAACTGCAACCTTCCACACAGGAGACTTGAATGCCTTACCCTTGATATTGCACTTTGCATACTCTGTATAGTAAGTCTTTGCATCTGGTGCACCCTTAGCATCCTGATTGAATGGTATTGGATATTCAGTCAACTGATTAGTACCATAATTTGCAGCCATAAAGTTAATCCAAGGCAAGAACTTTGAATCATCAAGTCCTTTCTCATTCTTTCCAAAGCCTCTGTCACGTACCTGCTGAATAGCATCCCAGCCTTCTTTGTCATCACCTCCATAGAGGCGGAATCGACATTCTGCATAATCAAGAAGCACATTAGCATAACGCTTCCAGTAAATGTTTGTTGGACAACGTGCGATAAAGCTCCATCTACTCTTACCATTGAGATCCTGAGCTGCTCCATTACGCCATAACTTAGTAGACCAAATACCCGGTGCATATTGACCATTATAGAAATGGAACTGCTTTGTCTTTGTACTCTCAGTACCATTACCAACCTTTGTCTGAAGGAATGGATGAACACCATGATTGAACAATTTCACCTTATTGAGAGCTTGCAAAGCTTCTTCGACAGCCTGATGTGCAGCATCAACTTTCTGCTCTGCTTCCTTGTACTCAGCATCTTCCTTAGAATAACTATCCCTTACCTCATTAAAGGTTTTTATTGCCAATTGTAAGGCTGTCTGTTTATCTGCATATTCCTTTTCGAGAACTGGAATCTTGTCAATAGCCTCAATATTTGACTTATTAGCATACTGATAGAGTTTCTTCAATTCACTCATTGGAATATCACCGATGACACAAGAAGCATCACGACGCTTATCTCCCTGCTCGTATGCAGCATACCATTCCCAAGAGAGGTAAAGTGAACCCCAACCGCCATTCTCTGGACATGCCGCATTAAACTTGATGTTCGTATATGAAATATGATCAGTTACATTATCACTATGCTGACCATTATTATCATAGAACAAAGCCCAGATACATTCATCATTCCAGCCACCACCATCAACATCCCAGTTAGTACAGAATGAAGGGCTAAGCTTATATGTTCCGCTGTTAATGATGTCTTCCAGTTGCTTCTCAGCCTTTTCATAAAGTTTCTTAATCTCCTCAGCATTTGTACTTGCCAAAGATTCCTGATAAACACCATTGAGATCACAACCTAAACGGTATGCCTTCCACATATAAGCATCAGCAAGATATGCCTTAGCCATACCTTTGGTTGCACGACCATACTCTTTTCTATAAGGAGTCCAGTCAAGGGTATCAGCAGCCCACTCAAAGTCACGAATGATGAAATCCCACATCTCGGAATATGTCGCAGCACGTTCCTTAGTTCGTTTCTCGTTAAAATCATCCTTAATATCAAGCATTGGCACACGACCAAAGGTCTGGGCAAGATATGTATAGAAGAAACCACGAAGAGCACGCGCCTCTGCCCTGGCCTTAAATCTCAACTCGTCAGTAATACCAGTTCCCGCCACAACGGTAACCTTACCATCAGTACCAACGATCTCACCAGCCTTCGGAGCTTTCTCTAATCCTACAAGGTATGTATTAGCTCGAGCAATAGCAACATAAGCATGGCTCCAACCTTTGGACAGATCTTCATTACCAGCATCCCATGTCTGATCATTGAAAACGGCATCCCAACCTGTTGCCTGTGTATCCATTGTAGGGTGAGTACCAGAGAACATGTTTGGCTTGAAGCCCCACTCATTTGCAGGAGCATCATTAGGGTTCATCAAGTCATATACACCCGTAAGTCCTTCAAGAGCAGACTGCTCATTCAAAAACTCACTCTTGAGGTCAACCTTATCGTATTGGGCTACATCAAGGAAATCTTCATTACATGATGTAAGAGAAAGAATTCCCAATGCTACGATTCCGAAAATCTTATATATATTCTTCATTGTCTTGAATCTTATTATTATGCAACATTAGAATGAAACAGTGGCACCGATCATATAAGTACGTGCCATAGGATAACGACCAGTGTCGAGACCAGTGAAAAGCACAGAACCCTGTCCTATCTCAGGATCACCATACTTAGTGTATGGAGAAATCGTTGCAAGATTCTGCACAGCCAAGTAAACACGTGCATTCTGCATACGAAGAGCCTTCAAGGTACGCTCTTTCAGATTATAGCCAATCTGCACATTTGAAATCTTAAGGAAGTTACCATTCTTTACCCAAGCATCACTTACTCGCTGGTTGTAGTTTTTATTTTCGAATGAAAATGCAGGAATAGTTCCGTTAGGATTTGATATAGGATCGTAAGTATCATTATATGCAGACTTTAAGATAGCACCAGATGTATTATCATCGGAAGTTGTTATCATACTCAGACGCATTGCAGAGTATGAAAGAATATCCTTACCAAGTTCACCGTATGTATAGACTGAGAAGTCCCAGTTCTTGTAGGTCAATCCAATGTTCAAGCCAAAGTTCAAGGTAGGGAAACCATTGCCAAGGATTTCACGGTCACTTTCATTAATTGCATCATCATTATTCAAGTCCTTAAACATATAGTCACCTATCTTTGCAGCAGACTGACCACGACGCTTAGCCTCCTTAAGGTCATCCTCTGTCTTGATGATACGGTCAACGCGCCATCCATAGTAAGAACCTACTGCATAACCCACAGTAGAGATTGAGTGGTTATTCCAGTATGCACCACCATCAACCTGCATAGTGTTTGATTTATCACCTTGAATATCATCTACAGTATTATATGCAACCATATCATAGTTACCGCCAGTAGCACTCTTATAGATAGGGAGCTCTGGCATATCCGTAATCTTATTGGTTATTGTAGAACCTGTCAGGGTTGCATTCAGACTTAGATCGCTACCAAGATACTTCTTGTAACTAAGAGAGAACTCGAAACCCTTGTTATCCATAGCACCATAGTTTGTATAGATTTCCTTATAACCAGAAGAAGGACGGATTGGACGCTTAACAAGAAGATCCTTTGTCTTACGTACAAAGTAGTCAACTGTGATATCAAGATCACCATCAAGCAAACCGAGGTCAAGACCGAAGTTGAGCTGCTCGTTTGTCTCCCACTTAAGGTTTGTGTCAACAAGTGGCTCATACAAACCTGTAGATCCTGTACCTTCACCAAGACCCTGATTCTTATCGGTATAGAAGTTATAACGAGCACCAGAGTTACTCAATGCCGCAACGAACCTACCAGCAAGGTTACCTGAGTTACCAGTCTGTCCCCAACCAGCACGAACCTTCAGGTTACTGATTGCGTCAACACTCTCCATGAAGGTATCTTTAATACGCCATGCAATAGCCGCAGAAGGGAATGTACCAAAACGATTACTTGGAGAGAAGTTAGAAGAACCGTCACGACGAAGAGTTCCGGTAAGAATCAACTTATCATCAAGACTATACACGACACGACCATAATATGAAAGCATATTTGAGTTCGCATTCAATGCACCGCTACCAGTCTTACTACCTTTAGCCAATCCTGTCACACGAATATCAGCAGAAGCGTAATCAACACCTGCAGCATTTACCCAAGAACCAGTATATTTACTGATTGTATTACCCAACATAGCTGTAAGCGAATGAATACCTGCGTCCAACTTATATGTCAAATAATGCTCAAGGCTAAAAGTACTACCATGATTAAGACCTAAGGTGAAATTATAGGTGTTAGTACCGTCATACCTCATCTCCACATAATTTCCGTTAATAATATTAAAACGGCGACGACCACCAGAGAAAACATCAGTATTCGTACCACTATAATTATATGAACCAATAATATGATAGCTCAAACCCTTATAATGTATGTCAGCATATGCATTTGCTGAAAGACGGTTAGTTACATCAGTACGATCAAGCTCCATCTGAGTAGCATACGGGTTACCCACAACAGTTGTGTTACCCTCCCAACCATTGGAACCTGTAGTTGATGTATAACCATAAGAACCATCTGGGTTCACAGGATATACATGAATAAGATTTCCTGTTCTTGTATCAATATAGTCAAGTGTAGGAGTCAGGTAAGCAATATCTCGGTGAGATGACAAGTTGATATTGTTACCCAAGCCAATATTAGCTCCAGAAGCTGATGAACGCGAAAAACTAATATCACCACCGACCTCGATAAAGTCTGTGAGGTTTGACTTCATACCCACACGGGCATTAAGTCTATCATAATCAGTATTCACAACAAGACCATCATGCTTAAGATAATTTACAGAGAAATTATATTGAGTCTTTTCACTACCTCCAAGCACAGAAAAGCCATACTGCTGTCTGATAGCAGTCTGAATCATCTGATCCTGCCAGTCAATATAATTACGTTGTCCGTCATACTGCTTTTCCCATACCCTATTGATAAGACCACTACCATCATTTGCACGAGCTTTACGAATTACGTCAGCCAACTCGTCCAAACCTACAACATCAAGTTTGTAAGGGAGTGTACCAATACCAAAGTCAACATTAAAGTTTACAGATGTCTGACCTGCCTGACCGTGCTTTGTAGTAATCATGATAACACCGTTAGCACCCTCAGAACCATAGATAGCGGTAGCAGAAGCATCCTTGAGAACCTCAAGAGTCTCAATATCACCAGGGTTAAGGAAGTTGGCATTAGTACCAACCTTCACACCGTCAACAACATAGAGAGGTAGTGGAGAACCATTTATCGTACCGACACCACGAATACGAATCTGGGTATTAGCCTCAGGAGCACCATCCTGTTGTGATACATATACACCAGCAGCAAGACCCTGAAGAGCCTGAGCTATGTTGGTTGGAACCTTCTTCATCATTTCCTTCGTATCAACGACAGAAACCGCACCGGTAACATCGCTCTTCTTCATGGTACCGTAACCAACGATTACGATATCCTTAAGAGCAGTCTCGTCATCCTCAAGGGTGATAGTAACGAGCTTACGACCAGCGATTCTGACGGTCTGCGTCTGATATCCGATAAAAGAAACATTGAGAATAGCGTTTGGATCCTGAACACTGATGGCATACTTACCATCCACATCAGTAACAGCAGCGCTTCGTGTACCCGACTCACGAACTGATGCACCCGGAATTGGCTCACCCTGCATGTCAATAACCGTACCAGTCACAGTGACCTGAGCCATCATTGTTGCAGAAATAAGCATAAACAGCGAAACCAGAGTAAGTCTAATGCTGAAAATTTTTTCAGTCCTCATAGCGATAAATCTGTTTAAATTATTATAATTCATTAATATTTTCCTAAGAAATGCTTTTGATTACGATACTATTGGGTTGCAAAGTTAGTTAATTTTCGTGAAATTCGTGCAACTTTTCTTATTTTTTCGCCTTCCGAGGTCGTTTTTTAACATAAAATCTTAACATTTTCTTGTAAATTTGTATATTTTCCTGACGAGTTATAAATCATAACATAGGTTCAATGTGTCCAAAAAAAGAACACGAATTTATCTAATTTAACATGAGTTCGATGAATTAAAGACTGCGACAACACGTTAAATAAAAAATTAATGCGATATTAATGTGGTATTTGTGATAATTAATGTTATCTCGCGTAGCGAAAACATATGTAGCGAAAACATATAATGTCCGTTAATGCCACATTAATGTCGCATTAATTTTTCAGATAAATCAGATACATTCGTTTCCCTATTTCCGCACTCCAAACTTCTTTCGTGATTCATCATTGATGATTCCACTTGCACTATGCCCATCAAAATCCGTCGGACGAATGACGAAATCAGGCACATTGAAAGAAAGGAAACGCTCGCGATAGAAACGCCGAGGATTCTTCTGTGGAAGCATAAATGCCTTGGTGACATTTCCCTTTGCATCAACATGACAGAAATATGGACGAGTAAACAAACCGTCATCACGACGGGAACTAAGCACCATCCAACGAGAGTTCGTACTCCAGTTATGGAACGACTCGGTATCTTTTGAATTCGCCCCAGTCATAGTACGACTTTGCCCCGTGGCAAGATCAAGCAGATAGAGATCAGCCTCATGATGCCAGATGCTGAACTGCCCATAATCAGAGAGCGTGTAGCAAAGGAAACGCCCGTCGTATGAAGGACGAGGGAAAGAAACAGATTTATGCTGAGCCTCGGCATTGATGATAGTATCTATACGATTACCGAATTTACCAGTCTCTGGATCGAAATCTATGCGACAGAGGTTATAACGGATAGAATCGAGCAACTGACTACCCTCTGGAATGGCACGGGCAGCACAGAAATAGAGAGAACGCCCGTCTGCAGAGAATACAGGATAGGTCTCATAAACTGAATCCTGCTTGAGAATTGGCGAGAGAAGAAGCTCATTCTTATTCACATCATAAACCTGAATATCAGAGGCTTCATCAAAAACCTCCACACGATTACTATCAGCAGAATGGAATAACTGCTGTGTAATATTGGTGGAATAAGCTATATATTTTCCTGAAGGATGCCAGTAAGGATATACGCACAAACCGAGCGTCTGATCGGTCTTGGTATCATAAGCCGCCAAAGCTCCATTGTCATGACGCAACAGGGTAGCCCCATGAGGTCCACGGATATGGAGGCTCATGTCTGCTGGATTACCACGGTTGAAGCTGTGACAGTTCACACACCCCTCAAACTGGGTATTCTCAATCAACGCACGTTCTTCAAAAGAAGACAGGTCGCGCTCATATATTCCCATCTTACTCCACACCTCATAGCCCGGTTCAATAAGACGATAGCAGATTCCGTAGTCTATGCTATCTGTACTTACATAGATAGAGAAAGCCCTATATGTGTGCCAGCCATCCTCATATTTTGCCGAAACCGTTACAGAGAGCGAATCTCCACGGTTCTTATCAAGAAGCTCATGCCAGTCGTCTATGTCAAAATCCACAGATTCCTCGCCCTGGCTATGCAAGGTGTTTCCCTTGCTGTCCGCAACAACGGCATCAACAAGCAAAGCCTTCTCGTCAGCCATTCCGAAGTTAAGAGGAGCTATATTAACCGGAATGGTGACACCGAGATAGTCGGGATAGATATTTGGCTGATTCTTCTCTTGCTTTGCATCGCTGACAGTTTCTGTAGAACAGGCTGTCAGCAACAGAACAGAGAGGAGCGTGAATAGTATCTTTTTCATTAATTTTTGGTAGTCTGAATGAATTTTGCATAGCGATCACGATCGCCTGTAAGCATATAATAGGCAATCAGATATTCGTATGCCAGACGATTCTCCCTATTGCCGAAATACAGGCTTTCAAGCATCTCAGGAGTCACATGGTCACTAAAATAAAAGTTCTCTTTATAGGCAGATTTACGGAGAGGTCCGTATTCAGGATGCTTGGCTATCGCCGCCTCATTTCCCAAAAGAGCCATAGTCTCGTTAGCCCAATCGCTGTAGAAAAGCGTTTTCTGCAAGGCCATGAGATATTTACGAGCCACTTCATAGTTGCCGTTTATGAGATTGGTCTGTGCCAGTCTCTTATAGCAACGACCACTTTTCTGGAAATCGAGAATTGCCTCCTGAGCCTCAAAAACAGTTCTCTGGGCAACATTTATCATACCCAGCTGATAGAAAGCCTCGGATGTCGGCAGAGGACTTGTAGCATCACGGTCAACATCAGGCAAAAGACCAGCAATACCATTCTGACGGTATTTGCCTCCCTGTTCTGCAAGCATACCACGCATAGCCAAGGCAAGATTCTGAACCGTGACACCTATCTGGTTGTTAGGCATCTCTTCATTTATGGTCTCAAGTATGCGATTCCATTGCTGATGACGAGCCATAAAGTCATATCGCATAATCTTTTCTGCCTTGAAATTGGCATTATTCCAGACGAGACAGCCCATACAAGCAGCCACCACTCCAAAAGAGACTGGAGTTGATAGTTTAGTGCTTTGTGCAGAGAGCTTTGGAATACCCATCAAGAGCACAAGAACGAAAACTGACATTGCCGCAACCCAAAGCGAAGTAGGGAATTGCATTGGGTAGCGATGATAATGTACTCCGAACCACAGGCTCTCCGTTTGTACAGGAACAAAGAAAGCCAGTACCACGAGCATTACTATCCAAAGCACAAACACGCTATAATACCATTTCTGTGCCCTTAGGCGTATAGCCTGCAATAGGAAGAGAACTATACTTACAGGCCCTGCAACCCAATAGAGTAAAGGAACTGCCACCACAAGCAAGGCATTTCTCAATTTACCTGATAGCTTGTCAAAGCCCCAAGAAGCAAGAAGTGTGATCAATACTGCCCATACTCCTCCTAAAAGCGCATTCTCATCGAGCAGAAAGAACCACAGCAGAAACGAAGGCACGAAGCTGAGACCATAGAACCGTCCCCAATTCACCAGCCTTAAAGCAAGGAGTTGCACAGCCGAAAGCAGAAGTCCGATAATGAAAGCTCCCGTCCATGCAAAGAGGAAGAACTGAGTGCAGAAGCGTCCAAGTAAATCGGCAACGCCTCCTGGCAACCTAACTATATCCCATGCATAGTTGCTATCGAAGAGAAAAAGCTGAAACTGCTCCTGATAATGCAGATGATGCGGATAGGCTAATCCGAAGAAGAGGATAACCGCAACACCGAAAAGGAGAGTACATATATAATGAATATTCTTCATCTGAACATAATTAAGTAGGTGGTCAAATTTAATTTATTATCAAGAATTAGAGAATTAGAGATTTTTTTCTTTGAATTTACAAGAATTTGAGAAATGTCGCTTACGCTCCTTGCCAATTTCTCTAAATCTCTAATTCTTGATTATATAAAAAATTCTGTACATTTACTTACTTAAACACCCTGCTAAACTCTTCAACGCTGATCTTCACAGGCTCAACCATAAACTCAGGACGGTTATAGCTCTTCAACAGGAAAGTGTGATGCTCAGGGTCTTCCTGTGGCATAAGGAATGCCTTACCAACCTTTCCGTTATTGAAATATGCGAAATACACACGACTATAGTTATCATCATCCCTACGGCTGGCTATCATAATCCAATGTCCGTTGCTTGACCATGAAGGATAGCTGTCAGAATAGTCCTTGCTGTTCAGAGGGGTGAGATCAACAGTCTTAGCAGTTTCTCCCGTAAGGGCTGTACCCGAATACTGATCCATAGGAATACAAACTATATCAGCATCATGGTGACGGCTATGGAAACAACCATACTGACCAAGGGCGAACAAAAGATAGCGGCCATCAGGACTAATACGTGCCAACGTAACGCTCTTGTCCGAAGAAGCAGCATCATACACCAGTTCCTCCTCACCAAAGCCATGCGTTGCGAGGTCGAACGAACGGCGATAGAGATTATACTGTATCTTTGGGTATATCACCCTGATATCCTTATCCTTATCCTTCATCTCCTCTGGAAGCGGAACAGACTTACCATAATAGAGATATTTACCATCTGGCGACCAGGTAGGATAAATCTCCAGAAGATCAGGATCAGCACTTACAACACTCACCGAGTCCTTCTCCACATCATAGAGAATCAGGTCACTCTCAATATCATACACCTCAATCTTGTTAGGATTTGCCGTATGGAATGCCTGTCGAGTCAGATTGGTTGAGAATGCTATCAACTTAGCAGTAGGATGCCAAGATGGATATACACCGGAAGATATGGTATAGTCACGTTTCAGATCCACCTTTGAAACCTTACCGTCATTCACGATCACGGTACCCGAATTTGCAAGGCGCACATGGAACAGCATGTTATCCGTCTTATAGTTCTGATAGCTGTGACAGTTTATGCACTGGCCTTTCTTAATGTCGTTACAAGTGATCTCGTTATTGAAAATCTGCGATTCCTCGAACGTGGTGAGCTTACGCTGGGCAATTTCCATATATGTCCAAGCCACATAAGAAGGCTCTATGAGACGATATGACACGTATTCATCAATAGGATCCTTAGCCACATATATCTCAAATGGCTTGAAAGACAGCCATTCCTCACCTTTCTTGCCCCATACCTCTACCTTCAGGCTCTTGCCCTTAGAGGCATCAAGCATATCATGCCATTCATCCTCCGGAATCTGCACCTTAACACCATCCCCGTATGTCTGCTGTTTGCCATCAGGAGTAGTGATACGAGCCACACACTCGTCATACTGTCCCTTGGGGAGCATGAAGTTGAGCGGAGCAATATTGCAAGGTATCGTTACGTTGCAATAATCAGGGAATATGCCAGGAAGACTCTTTGCATCGCGACTTGAAGAAGGCACACCAGGGTGATTGGCACATGATGCCAGCATCATCAAAGCTGCAACCCAGAGCAGGGCGTATGTATAGATATTTCGTTTCATTATCATTTATGAATGAGTTTCAGTTCCAATATTACCATGTACATTAAGTGGTTTACGCCCAAAGATATTATACCACCAATAGGTATCGCCAAATTCCCCACGCATATCCTCACCCACCTTTTTCAGGGTCGTACCTGGTACTACCTTATTTTGCAAAACTTCCCAGAATTTCTTGTAGCGATTATAAACGGACTGTTCAACAGGCAGCATCATTCGCTTCTTCTCCGGAGCCTTATCCATAAACAGAATATATGCCTCCATCGCATGCAAAGGGAATTGCTCATCCATGTGAGTCTTCACATAATTGCGCAACGATGCCCAGAAGCGTTGAGAATCACAACGCATCATAGAAAAGAACAGAGCCTGTTCCGAAACAACCTTATTGCATGAATCAGCCCATAGACTAATGACATTCACAAGATAGCTGTCAGTTCTTTCAACGCCAGATATTTCATCAGGATAGCAATGTTGCAGTTGCTTTACTTTTTCTGAAACAAGAGCTGGCTGCCAGTCTCCATAGAACGGACTATGATGCAGGATCGTAGTATAGCGTTCCACCAGTTTGTCATCTCCCACAGCCTTGGCACAGCGAGCAAGCGTTTTAAGGTAGAAAGGTGAAAAGCCTGCCTGTATGGCCATCTCGAAGTTCAGACGGATAGCCTCATTCATCACGCCATAGTTGTAATATACAAGTGGCGATGCAATATCCAACAGAGTAACGTGGATTGAATCACGATTGTTGATATCAAAAGGTTCATTACCCAACTTAAACGAACGGTCGAGCAATCCACCTTCATTCATCAAGGCAACATTCCTAAGAAACATCATCGTATTTGTCGGTTTCTTATTATCCTCTACCACATTTATCACTTCCTTCCAGTTATCCTCTGAAGCATAACGAACCATACGCATTTCGTCAATGTAATTCTTATCTGAATACATTTTGGACGATGTAAACATGATTCCAGCAACACAACTAAGAACAGGAACAAACCACTTTGAAAGAGATTTGCTGAATACAGGAATCAGCACAGATACAGCACCAAGCAACCAGAACGGAACGGAAAGGTGTTCGGTCGTATCGCTTGGAGTATCAAAGCGAGGCAAACCGGCAAACACCACATCACGGAAATTCAGTTCCGAATAAAGCAAGCCATGCCAAATGCCAGCAGTAAAGATAACAACGGCAAGAGCTACACACTCTCTCCATGTAATCTTTTCTGAAACGGCAAGACAAAGTACAAAGACCATTGCAAACCAGCCAAGAACCGGATATAAGCAGAAACCGAGCAAATACCACACAATATGCCATTTGCGAGGAGTACAACGAGCCACCCACAAGAGCAGCACCATCAGCAGATAGCCAACTGACTGCGAGAACCAATAGCCTCTTATCGTGGAAACATATATCCAATAACCAAGATCCACAACCGATGTGAGCAGACACGCTACAGGCAAGAGCATCAAGGCTGACGCACTTCCCTGCAACCGGAACGCCTTAGCACCTACAACGAATATAAGAGCCCAGATAGCCACCAACATTCCTGAACCTAAGGCAGGATTATAGAAAAACTGTGTTAGCCAGGCTCCCACATACTGCATCAAGCCGAAAGGCTTTGACATGAGGGTATGAAAGAAAGGTGTTCCGAAGATAAACTCTGAACGGTCATGTGCCGTATAGAATACCTCTTGGTTAATATATAATATATATACCGCGAACGAAATGAAAGCCAGAATGCTTACATAGAGTATCGCACCAGATAATTTATTTATCTTATTCATTTTTTTGATATAAAAGGCTGACCCGTATTACAGGGTCAGCCTATTATTAGATTTATACCGATAAGGAATAATTATTCCTCCCAGTAAACAGCGTTGATCTGACAACCACCACTCTTGAACATAAGGTCAAGGTCCCTACCGTCACCGCCTTCGCCGCGAGCACAAGCCTTGAAGATATCATCGGTGATAGTGAGTTCCCACAAGCCAGAAGGTCCACCAAGTTTCTCATAGAGAGGATAATCCTCTTCGAATACTGGGCTCCACCAACCTGTCATGATCTTAAGGTTTGCATCTGGAGTACAGTCTGTGATGTCGAAGATAAGAGTCTTCTTGTTCTTATAGACATTATCGTCAATGTATGGCAAGCAGCAGCCTTCCTTACCATCGATATCAGTGAACTTACCCTCGTTGTCGCTGAAACGCATTGCTGCTGCATCCCAAGCTGCTGGCTTGAATGGTCTCTGTTCTGGATGCTCGATAGGATCACCATAGAGATAGTTCTTTTTAAGTTCCTTTGTGATTACATCACATTTCAGAGTGTAATCGTTACTAAGAACTGTGCCATCAGCACAATAAGCTGTAAGTCTTACGAGGTGCTCACCTACCTTCATCTTCTTAGAAGAGAAGTTACCAATAAGTGTCTTACCACCTTTCATGTCCCACTCATACTTTTGAAGTGAGTCATTCCAGACCTGATCATAGTATGTCCACGCTGTGGTTACAGGTGCAGAGGTGGTACAAGTAATAACATTACCATTCATACCGTTTGCATCCTGGTCAACTGTAACAGAAGTCTTAGCAATAAGATCATCAAGAGAGATGTGACCATCATTGCCAATATCCTCATGAGTAGGATCGCAGGCAAAGAAAGTGAATACACCGGCTAAAAGAAAAAATATCTTTTTCATATTTGATTACCTGTTTAAATATTAATAAAGTGTCTTGTAAAGTGTGGTCTCATCAGCAGCATCCCAACCTTCGTTCTGCTGGATTCTACCATTGAGAAGGTTAACCTGGCTCTGTGGCTTAGCAACGAAACCATTAGTAGCCTCATAACGCTGCTTCCAAGAACATGTCATGTGCTTCATTACGCGCTTGTTACCCTTGTCGCCATAGCAAACAACGAGCTTACCACCCTGAGCCTCGAGAGCCTTAGTAGCATAACCATCCTTAGTGTCCTTACCAGTCCAACGACGCATATCGTTGAAACGGAGGCCCTCAAATGCAAACTCCCAACGACGCTCGTCCTGAACAGCCTTGAGTGAGTAAGGAGTCTCAGGAACACCTGCACGCTTCTGAACCTGGTTCATGTACTGAGCATCACCTGTAAGCTCTGTAGCCATAAGGAGAACGTCAGCATAACGCATCAGATAGAAGTCCTCGAAGTGGTCACCCTGCATTGGGTTGTCAAGAGAGCTTGAAGTCCAACCAGTCTCAGGAAGATCCCACCATGGAGAGTCACCTGCCAAACCATCAGTAGTAACACCACACCACTTCTTAACAGCATAGCCAGACTCCTCACAGTCGTCCTTTACGTAAGAATACGCCTTAAGCTCATTGTTACAGTCAATCAGAGAACCGAGCTTACGGATGTCGGTGTAGTTACCGTTTTTCTCAGCAACTGTCCAGTCATCCCAGATGTTGCAAGAAGGAGTACCCTGACCCCAACCCTGAGTGAATGGGTATGTGCAGTCACGGTTACCGTTGTTACCGTTTACACGGAGACCCCAGAATGTTGAGAGATAGTTACAGTACATACGAGGAGAAGAATAAAGACCGCTGATGCTCCACTTAGAAGCATTCATGAACTGAATCTGGAAGAGTTCCTCTGTATTACCATTACCCATACCAGGCTGGTCGAAGCAGTTCTCCTTCTTCATATCCTTGATGAAATCAAAAGTGTGACCAGTTCTAACAGTATCCTTTCCAATGATATTGCCGGCATCATCCTTAATATCCCTGATTTCCTTGATACCACCGCCGTCTTGTGTCTCCTGCCATACATAGCTGTTAGAGTACTGCCAGAGTGAACGATAGTCCTCACAAAGCTTGTAACCACCATTGCTGATGATGTCCTTCAAGAAGCCAACGATATCATTCTTAGAGAGTGAACCACCCTGACAACCTTCCTGCTCAACGAGGTTGATAGTAGCATCGCCATTAGCAAGCTCACCTACGTGCTTGTAGAAGCCAGCCCAGAACATATATGCACGAGCTGCGAATGCCTCTGCAACGAACTTGTTAGCGTGACCGTCACCATGTCCCTTATCTGTACCCATGAGGTTCTTACCAGAAACGAAGTCAGAGAGAATCTGTGGATAGATTACATCCTCTGCGCTTACCTGTACCTCCTGGTCAGGAGTTGTCTTGGTAGAAGTCATCAGGATAACGTCACCATAAAGCTGAGTGAGCCAGAGAGTGTAGAGGCCACGCATGAAGTAAGCCTCACCGAGAAGCTGGTTACGAGTAGCTTCCTTGTCTGTCCAATCCACGTTGTCAATGGTCTCAATCATGTTGTTAGCATGCTGAATACCACCATAAAGGAGAGAATATGGAGATTCATACTGGTCAGTACTCATCTGAACAAGGTAGTGCATAGACTTTACCTTGTTGTCCTGCAAACCACCACTACCGTAGCAGTTGTCAGACATGATTTCCCACCAGTAGAATGGATTTGAAGAATCCGAGTCGCCACCTCCCATTGTATTCATAACACTATAGGTAGCAGCATTCAATGCCTCAACATCCGCAATCTTGCCAGGGAAGGCATCTGCGGTCACCTGTGTAACACGTGGATCAGAATCCAACATATCGTTACAAGATGTCAATAAAGTTGCTGAACCAACAACTAATGCTGATAAAATATATTTTTTCATAACTTAATTATCGATTTAGAATTTAATGCTTGCACCAACAAGATATGTACGAGCTGATGGATAGAGACCGAGGTCAACACCTCTTACCCAGTTTGCTGCACCACCTGCGTTACCAACCTCAGGATCGAGACCTGTGTAACCGGTGAATGTATAAACATTCTGAGCCTGAACATAGAGACGGAGCTGCTGCAATGGACAAGTCTTCCAGATCTTCTTGAAGTCGTAACCGAGAGTGATGGTCTTGATCTTGAAGTAGTCAGCATCCTCCATGTAACGGTTAGAAATCCAGAGAGTATTTGTATGACCTGTAGCAGAGATACGTGGCTGATCATTTGAAGTGCCCTCACCATGCCAACGATTCAGGATTGTTGTGTCATAGTTGTGCTGCCAAGAGTCACCGAATGAACGGTAAGAACGCATAACCTGCATGCCGAATGCGCCAGCACCGTTTACTGCGAAGTCAAGACCCTTCCAGTTGAAGCCGAGGTTTACACCGAGAGTAACGTCTGGGTTTGGCTTACCAATCTCATGACGGTCACAGTTGTCACCAAGAGCGTGTGTGATCTTACCATCACCATTCCAGTCGTCCCAGATACAGTCACCAGGAACAGCGTCAGCCCAGGTACCCTTGAAATCTTCACCAAGCTCTGGGTGAGCTGCGATAGAAGCTGCGTTTGCAGCATCAATCTGTGCCTGATTCTGCCAGATACCGCTGTATGACATACCGAAGAAGTAACCGATTGGGTGACCTTCCTCTGCACGAATGAAGTTCTCAGTACCCTGTGAGAGGCTTACGTCTGGATTAGGAATAATATACTTCTTAAGGTTGTCGATACGTGTAACCTTATTCTTGTTGTATGCGAAGTTTACGCCAACATTGTAGTTAAAGTCGCTACCCAGCTTGTCGTTCCATGTAAGAGCGACCTCGACACCGGTATTCTGAACGTCACCACCATTCATATAAGGAGATTGAGCACCCCACTGATACTCACGCTCCTGCACAATGAGCCAGTCCTTAGTCATCTTCTTATACCAGTCGAAGTTTACACCAAGACGGCTGCCAAGGAAGCGAGCATCGAAACCGAGGTCAATCTGCTCTGAAGTCTCCCAAGTAGTATCGAACTTTACCTTCTGTGGAGCATAAGCACCTACATTTGGAGTACCAGATGTTGTGGTAGCCATATCAGAAGCGAACTTATAACCAGCACTTGAAGACATATCTACCCTAGCAAGATAGAAGTATCTATAATCAGGCAGAAGATAGTTGTTACCATTCTGACCCCAAGATGCACGGATTTTGAAGAAGTCCATCCAGCTTGAAGTGCCCTTCATGAAGTCCTCGTTGCTAATAACCCAACCTGCAGATACAGATGGGAAATTACCCCAGCGATAACCATCATAGAACTGACTTGAACCATCAGTACGCATGATCAAAGTTGCCATGTACTTCTCATTGTAGTCCCAGTTGATACGACCGAAGTAAGAAGCAAGGTAATCCTCATCCTGGTTTACATCACCTTTCAGAGTAACATCAGGAGCATTATCAACACCGATGTTTGAGAGATATGCTCTATCGAAGCCACTGAGAGTTGCACGCTGCTGACCGTCAGCAATCTTGTTAGAACCTTCAATCTTCGCGCTCCAAGCTGAGTTCAATAAGCTCTGACCAACGAGAACGCTGATCTTGTGACCTGAGAAGATAGGAAGATCGTAAGTGAGTGTATTTTCAATAGAGAAATTTGTTGTCATTGACATATTCTGGCTTACGCTCCAAGACTGAACTGTACCAGAACCAGATGATGGAGAACGAGGCATACCCAAGTTACGATACGCACTTGAACCCCAGCTATAGTTGAACTGTGAACGGAACTTCAAGCCCTTGATAGGCTGGATTGTGAGATACGCAGTAGCATTTGTATTGAAATTGCGGCTCTCAGCCAAAGAGTTGAAGCCACCCTTTGAAAGACCTTCGTATGGGTTGTTGAACCAGAAGTCATTCCAACCTGCACCATAGTTAGCATGGTCGTAAATTCTTGTCTGCTCTTCATCAGCATACAGTGGTACGAGTGGGTTGTTCTGCATCAAACCATGGATATAGCTCCAGTACATACCATCCTCAGCGAGGTCGTGGCTCTTGTTGTAGCCGATAGATATGTTCTCACCGATTGTGATAGCATCGAAGTCCTTAGCCTTGAGGAGAACGTGGTCGCTGTTTACACGGATTGTGTGACGCTTGTAGAAAGAAGCCATATCACCACCCATAACACCTTCATTATCAGTGTATGTGTAAGACATAGCGAACTTAGACTTGTCAGAGCCACCAGTCAATGATACAGAGTGGTTCTGCTGACGAGCGTTCTTATTGTTGAATACATCCCACCAGTCAGTACCTTCCCAACCGTTAGCAACTCTGTTGAGGATGTCCTGTGGAACATAGCCTGAGAAATCAAGAGGAGCGCCGCTTGTGTTGAAAGTGTACTCATTCATGATAGTCATGTACTGCTGAGCGTTGAGGAGCTGTGGACGCTTGTAAACATTTGACCAGCCCATAGCACCATTATATGTAAGCTCAACCTTACCTTCCTTACCCTGCTTTGTAGTAACGAGGATGACACCGTTAGCAGCACGAGAACCGTAGATGGCAGCAGATGCAGCATCCTTGAGGACGTCGATGCTCTCGATATCGTTAGGGTTGATACCGTCGAGGTTACCACCTGCAACACCGTCGATTACATAGAGAGGGTCAGAACCACCAGTTGTACCGAGACCACGGATATTAACCTTGAAGCCCTTACCTGGCTGTGAAGATGCCTGTGTGATCTGCACACCAGGAGAAGAAGAAGCCATAGCCTCAAGAGCGTTAGTGGTATTCAGCTTAGCGATTTCCTCACCCTTTACCTGTACTGTAGCACCAGTAACGAGCTTTTTCTTCTGAGTACCATAACCTACAACAACGAGGTCGTTAAGTGTTGTGTTGTCTTCAGCAAGAGTAATGTCAACAACATTCTCACCTCTGAGACGCATCTGCTTTGTAAGATAGCCGATGTAACTAACACTAAGGATTGAGCCGTTTGGCGCCTCAATAGAATAATGTCCTTTAGAGTCAGTAACGGTACCAGCCTTTGAGCCAACGATCTTAACCGTCGCACCAATAACTGGATCACCATTCTGGTCTTTTACGACACCCGATACAGTCTGAGCCTGCGCATAGACTGCAAAGAAGCAAAGAATGGAAAGGAGGAGGAACGACCTGCCCCAAGTTCCCAACTTTTCTAATTTTCGCATTTTTTGATGGGTTTAAGTTAATGAATTAAATTTTAAAATATTTTAGGTAGATTCTACAAATTCGCTGCAAAATTACATTTATTATTTTATTATGCAAAATTTTCACGTTACATTTTTTGTGCCATTTGTTACAATTCCGTTACAGGGTTGTACGACAGCAACATAGCTACAAACTATAACATTCATTTTTTTCAACGATACCGTCTTGCTTCCGTATCATAAGCACATGAATTGCAAGCATTTGAAGTGTTACATAACGCTGTTTCATACATACAAAATAAGGAGAGTAACCGCACTTCCGCAAGGAAGGTGGGGCACATATCATCATGTCCGCCGTACCAAAGCTGACACACTCATGCAGGGTGCCGGGAGCTGGGACTTAATGTTTATTTCTTTAACCTTCATGAACAACTTGTTTTAGTTATTAAAAAATTAATGTTAAAAGATAATTCTATAGAGTTAGCGCAGATGTATGATATACCGCTCTATTTCGGTTGCAAAATTACACTAAATAATCTTAAGGAACATATACTTTTTTATCAACAACCGATACTTTTTCGACTTTAACTATATAAAACCGCCTCATCTCGTCAAAATAATGTCAATTTACCACTCATATCCACGATTTCATAATAAACTCTAACTTTTAGTGTCAATTTTACACTTCAATAACCTTTTTTTGAAAGGAAATTCCTGTTTTAGGAAAGGATTTTCGTGGATATTTTCGGAAAAGTGAATGAGTATTTAGGGGGAAAGCAAATGGACAGTTTTGGGGAAAGTAAATTGATCGTTTTTGGGAAAGTAAATTATCAATAAATTAAGACCAGTAAATTAACGTCAGTTCGATGAATTCTACGAATGGCAGCAAGCTGCCTTAACCACTGCGTGGAGCTACACGAATTACCGCGAATTTTACACGAATTTGTCATTGATTAATTTATGATAAATTCATGGAAATTCATGTAGCCAAGCGCAGCGTTTATTTTCGTCGAACTCACGTTAATTATTGTCAGTTCAGCATCGGAGATGCGTTTGCCATGAAATCGTCGAACTGAGGTTAATATATACAATAGGTGTCGGTCCTTCAGACCTCATACCCTAATAATGTCTATATATCCAGGGCTTACGCCCTTCGCTATTAGGTGTCGCTCTTTCAGAGCTTTTTCAACGGCCTGTTTTCAACAACATACGAGCTGACGAAATTTTTCATCAAAAAGATATTCTTCTATTTTTACCGCGAAAAATACAAAAGGAAAACTCGCGTTCATTCACCAATAATTTACCGTCAAAGTTCCGAAGATACTCCATACATACTCCATAGATACTCCATAGTTTCGATGGAGAAGCGATGGAGTAACGATGGAGTATCTACGGAGGAAGAGCGAACCTTCAACGGAGGAACTACTTACTCAGATTGGCATCAATGGTCATCATCAAACCAACGAGATAGGCGTTCCAGTTGATGGCGATCTCATTACTTGCATAACTGTTGACATCATCGGTATATGACTCGTCGGCAGCCTTTGATGGATATGAGGTCACATTAGCAATATCCTGCTGTCCCGGATTAGGACCACCTGCAAGGAATCCCGGTAACGGAGCATCAATACCGTCAGCAGCAGAGAGACGCTGGTGAGGATGCATTACCTGCTTTGTTCCGAAGCCTGTAACGAAACAATAGCCCGTGGCGTTACGCCCAAGGAGATAGTCGGCATCGGCAATAGCAGCAGAGAGATACTTATGATCCTTTGTGAGGGTATAGGCGTAGGTAAGGGCGATTCCCTGTCCGGCACACATCTCGCTGTTACTTCCCCAAGGGAAGTCCTGTTCACGATTGCCATGAGGGGCGTTGAAGCTTGATGTCGGCATTCTAAGCATACACTCATCGCAGAATGCGAGAAGGTCAGCCTTCATTTTCTCTACAGGGAAGTCGATACCGTCAACCTTACCGAGAAGGCTCTGGTTGATCCATTGCTGAACACCAAGACCTGATACCTCTCCCCAAGTAGGTACTCGATAGCTCTGTGGCATAAATGCCTTTGCCTGCTCGAAATATGAGTTCTGCTTAGTGGTGAGGTAAAGCTCGGTAGCAGCCCAGAAGAATTCATCGGCAGAAGCCTTATCGTCATACATACCAGTATTCACCTTTGGAGAATACTTTTCGTTGTTACCCGGCTGATCATAGAAGAAGTTCGGGTTCTTCACAGCCCAAGCGTATGCGCGTTCAGCAGCCTTTACTGCCTCCTTTGCAAAAGACTGATACTTAGGATATGCAGAATAGATACGGGCTGCCTGTGCAAGGGAAGCGGCAAAGTCGAGAGCCGCCTGTGTACTCTTCTGAACCACATAGCGGGTCTGATGACAGTTTGCCGGCATCTCAAAGCCCTCGAAATTAGGAGTGGTGAGCTTGTGGTAAACGCCTCCGTCGTATGGATCCTGCATGGTTATCATCCACTTGAGGTTATACATCACCTCATCGAGGAAATCAGGAACGGCATCCTCAGACTCAGGAATGACGAGGTTCATCTTATCAGCATACGCCTTGTTAAGCTCATAAGCCTGAAGGAGAACGCCGATTGTGAAACCAGAGTTCACGATATACTTATTGAAGTCTCCGGCATCATACCAACCATAAGGTGAGGAGATTACGGTTCCTGCAGGACGCAAGGGAGATGCAGCAGACTGGTGAACAACGACCTTGTTATCCATGTGGGCAGCAGGACGGGCATATACTCCTGCATATTTCTCTTCGATAGGCATAGCTGTACGCTGAAGATAGAAAGCCTTCATTCCAGCCTTGGCTACATCGGCAAAGGCATTGTCCTTGATGACAACTTCCTGTTGTTCCTTACCTGCCACAAGGGTATATGTTCCAGGTGTCTTTACCGTAGAGAAATCCACGATCTGACGAACTTTCTGGGTAAAAGGAGATACAGAGGTACGTACAGCCTTTCCTGCCCATACCTTCTTGCCCTTGGCATCCTTCAAAGTAAATGACTTTGCCGTTACCGTTGGCTCGATTACTGCCACCTTTGTTTCAGATGGGTAGTAGCCTACTTGGTTGACTTTGATAGATTGGGCTAAAGAACAGGCAGAAGTAGAGAGGAGGAAGGAAAGGAAAAGCAACCCCTTTCCTGCCCTACGGGCATCCTTTCCCCGTGAAGGGGCAAGGAAAAAGTTACATTTATTAGCTATGAGGTTTCGCATAATGATTTTATAAAATTTTTAATTATTGATTACTTGTGAGGAATTTTACTAACTTGCCCCCTTCCCCATCCACGGGGGAAGGGTTGGGGTTAGGGGTCGCTGGGGGTGGGTCTGTTTTTATTTTCCCTTTATCTTAACCACCTGATCCTCCACCTGCAACGTAAACTCTCCCGGCTCAAATACCCAGTTTCCCTGAGAATTTACGAATGAGAGATTCTTGGCAGGGAGAGAGAATGTAACGGTTTTCTGTTCACCAGCCTTGAGCTCAATCTTGGTAAAGTCGCGAAGACGACGGATTTCCGGGGTCTGGGAAGCGACAAGGTCGCTTGAGAAGAGAAGGACAGACTGCTTGCCGTTCATATCACCAGCATTACGGACATCTACACTTATGGTAAGCGTATCATTAACCGTGAACTCAGAAGGAGTACAACGAAGATTTTTATAATAGTAGGTATTATAGCTCTTGCCATAGCCGAAAGGCCATTGGAAAGCAACATCTGCACTATAGTCGTAAGAACCTTCCATTGTTCCAACCACCTCAGAAACACGATAGTCATAACAGTTGAACGCGCTAATGGTGCGAGGATATGAGAATGGGAGCTTACCAGAAAAATCCTCCTTACCAGAAAGCAGAGCCGCAAGGGCATCACCACCACAATTAGAAGGGAGCATTACATCAACAACTGCCCTTGCAAGTGGCTCGATGTCAGAAATAATACGAGGACGACCTTCATTCAGGATAAGGACGACAGGCTTGCCCGTAGATGCGAGAGCCTTGACGAGATTACGCTGATTCTCAGAGAGATTGAGGTCTGTGAGATTACCCGGAGTCTCGGTGTATGAGTTCTCGCCAATACAAGCAATTATGATATCGGCATCCTTCGCTTTCTGCTTTACAGCCGCCATACTTGCATCCGCAAGGTTTTCCTCATAATAAGCACCATCGTTCTTATAGGTAAGGGTATTGTCAAGTGTCACATTATCAGCACCATACTCCTTGCAGAGAGCTTCAAAGATCGTGTTTGGCTTGATGAACGGGCCACCATCCTTCGCCTTACGATTGGCGGTATCCTCAGCAAGCTTTGCAAGAATTTCATCCGCATAACTTCCCTGCCATGTATAGCTCCAGCCGCCATTAAGGGCACGAAGGGAATTGGCATTAGGACCAGTAACGAGAATCTTCTTGCCCTTTGCAATAGGCAGAATATCCTCATTTTTTAGCAATACAATTGACTCAAGAGCGCCCTGATAAGACACAGCCTTATGCTCGGCAGAGGCAAATTCCGGATAATCCTTCAGCTTCTGATAAGGATGATCAAAGAGATCCAGACGATATTTCAGACGGAGGATTCTGCGACAAGCATCATCAATACGAGACTGTGGGATTCTGCCCTCAGAAACGAGCTCTTCCATCAATGGAACAACACTACAATCATAAGGTTCCATAATCATATCAATTCCGGCATTGACAGCAAGTTCAAGAGCATCCTTCTTGTTTGCTGCAACCTTTTCACGTCCAAAGAGGTTATTCACATCAGCCCAGTCAGTTATGAGCATTCCATCCCAGTTCAGACCTTCTTTTAACCAGCCTGTGAGAATTTCCTTGTTAGCGTGCATCGGAACATAGTTCACACTACCAGAATTGACCATAATTGTCAAGGCTCCAGCCTCGACGCAAGCCTTGTAAGGAGCGAAATGTTTTTCCTTCAAGTCCTGAATAGAGATGATAGAAGGAGTTCTATCCTTTCCAGTCACAGGAGCACCATAGCCAAGGAAGTGCTTGAGCGATACAGCCACGTTCTTCTGTCCGATATGATTTGGATCAGAGCCCTGGAATCCCAAGGTCATAGCCTTACCCATTTCTGCATTAACGAGACAATCCTCTCCGAAGTTCTCCCAACAGCGAGGCCAACGGGCATCACGGGATAAATCCATCGTAGGGGAATAGGTCCAAGGCACGGAGCAAGCACGAGTCTCGTAAGCCGTAACCTCAGCAGCTCGGCGTGCAATATCCCTGTTGAAAGTAGCACCCACATTGATATTCTGAGGCATGAGCGTGCCATCGGTGGTATATGTAACACCATGATTCTCATCCACTCCAAAGACCGTAGGAATACCGAGATGCTTGATAGAAGCACGCTGGAGCTGCTCTATGTAGCCACCCCACTCTGCAGCAGGAACACCCGTAGGACCAGGGGTGTTAAGGAATGAACCGACACGGAAATTCACCAGAAGCGAGTCAAGCTTATGCTGATCAATGATGAAATTTCCTTTGGCATCCGTGGTCATTATTCCACGAAGATCAAGCTCCACCATCTGCCCAAGCTTGTCTCTCAGAGACATCTTAGCCATCTGTGCCTCAATCTTAGCCTCTAAGACAGCATCAGCGGCAATGGCAGGTTGTGCCATTGTCGCTGTTGAATATAGAATTGATGATAGTAATATACTACCAAATAAGGATTTCATAATTAGTAATTTTTACATTACAACTTCCACAACGTGCTTACCAGGAGTTGCCTTGATGATGTTGCCTTCGATAGCTACGCCATCAACGGTAATGCTCTTCACGCCCTTCTGGTTGCCGTTAGGATTCTTTACGGTAATATCATATTCTGTACCACGGAGAATACGCTTAACGCTATACTCCTTGATCTCAGAATCAAGACATGGATCAATCATGATACCATCGTATGTTGGCTTGATACCGAGCAGATACTGGCTGACTGTGAGCCACATCCAAGCAGCAGTACCTGTGAGCCATGAGTTCTTACCCTCACCTGGCTTAGCAGCATCCTTACCTGCCACCATCTGGCAGTTTACATATGGCTCAACCTTGTGGAGAGCCTGATCCTTGAGGTACATAGGGCTGATCTTACGGAAGAGTTCCCAAGCATCGTTACCACGTCCGGCAACAGTCTCACCGATGATAACCCAAGGGTTGTTGTGGCAGAAGATACCCGCATTCTCCTTATAACCTGCAGGATAAGATGAAATCTCACCCATCTCAACGTGATATGTTGTATATGCAGGATTGTTGAGTACCATACCATGCTCGCAATCGAGGTATTTCTTACAAGAATCGATAGCTTTGTCAACCATACCTTCCTCAAGTCCGATACCTGCCATTGTGCAGAAGCCCTGTGACTCGATAAATATCTTGCCTTCCTCGCACTCGTTAGAGCCGATCTTATTGCCGTAGAAATCGTATGCACGAAGATACCATTCACCATCCCAGCCATGCTTCTTAACAGCCTCAACCATAGAGTCGATGCACTTCTGGGCACGCTCAGCCTCAGCATTATCGCCAATCTGCTTGCAAAGCTCAACATAGTCCTTACCTGTTACAACGAAGAGACCTGCAATCATAAGAGACTCAGCCTTAGAGCCCTCTGAGTTGTTCTCTGTTGTCTGGAATGACTCGTTAGGATCCCATGAGAAACAGTTGAGGTTAAGACAGTCGTTCCAGTCAGCACGTCCGATAAGAGGAAGCATGTGAGGACCGAGGTTCTCTACAACGTGATTGAAAGAGATACGGAGGTGTTCCATGAGAGTAACCTCTGTACCTGGCTCGTTATCGAATGGTACTGGCTCCTGAAGGATAGAGAAATCGCCAGTCTCCTTGATATAAGCCACTGTACCGAAAATCAACCAGCATGGGTCATCATTGAAACCACCACCGATGTCATTGTTACCATGCTTTGTAAGTGGCTGATACTGATGGTAGCAACCACCGTCAGGGAACTGTGTAGATGCAATATCGATGATACGTTCACGGGCACGACTTGGAATCTGGTGCACGAAACCAACGAGATCCTGATTAGAATCACGGAAGCCCATGCCACGACCTACACCACTCTCGAAGAAACTTGCAGAACGAGAGAAGTTGAATGTGATCATACATTGATACTGGCTCCAGATATTAACCATACGGTTCAGACGCTCGTCACTTGACTTGACAACATACTTGTCGAGCAGAGCATCCCACATCTGAGCAAGTTCTGCAAAGGCTGCATCAACAGCCTCAACGGTTGAGAACTTCTCGATAAGTGCCTTAGCCTTAGCCTTGTTTACGAGTGTTACGTCTGAATCCTGTGAAGAGATGAGAGTGCCGTTCTTCTTGCGCTCAATATCCTCGGCAGAGAACTTCTCTTCCTGAGCATTCTCCACATAACCGAGCATGAAGATAAAGTCCTTGCTCTCACCCGGAGCAAGCTCTACCTCTATATAATGAGAAGCGATAGGGCTCCAGCCATGTGCCAATGAGTTGCTTGGCTTGCCTGCCATAACACACTGAGGATCAGCGAACTCGTTGTAAAGTCCGATGAAAGACTCGCGATCGGTATCATAACCATCAATCTTCGCATTAGTTACTGTATAATATGCGTAATGGTTACGACGCTCCTTATACTCGGTCTTATGATAGATAGTAGCACCATCAATCTCCACCTCACCAGTTGACCAGTTACGCTGGAAGTTCTCCATATCAGTTGCGGCATTCCAGAGACACCACTCTGCGAAAGAGAAGATCTTTATTGTCTTCTTCTCAGATGTGGTATTCTTGAGCGTAACCTTCTGAATTTCAGCCCATGTCTTCAAAGGAACGAAGAAGAGGACAGAAGCCTCAATACCGTTCTTTGAACCTGTGATACGGGTGTAGTTCATACCATGACGGCACTCATAGAAATCGAGCGGAGTCTTGCAAGGTTTCCAACCTGGATTCCAGACTGTACCATTATCGTTGATATAGAAATAACGGCCGCCATTATCCATAGGAACGCCATTATAACGATAACGGGTGATACGACGGAACTTAGCATCTTTATAGAAATCGTAGCCACCGCCAGTATTACTGATAAGACCGAAAAAATCCTCATTGCCGAGGTAGTTTATCCATGGGAACGGAGTAGCAGGATTAGTGATGACAAACTCACGGTTCTTGTCATCGAAATAGCCGAAATTCTTATTTTCCATTTTCTTTTTTTACTTTATACTTTTTACTTTACACTTTTCACTTTATACTTTACACTCTCTACTTTTTCAATTTACTTAGCAGGAAGCCAAACCACTCCTCATACTGCTCTTCATACCAGAAGTGTCCTGTCTGCTGATATGGTGAGATAACTTTTTCACCTCCAGCCACATTGTATGTGGCATACATTGAAGTTGGTGCTACTACATCATCGTTATATCCGAATGAATACCAACCCGGAACGGTGATTCTCTTTGCAAAATTCACGCCGTCGTAGTATCTCATGCACCCTACCTCTGCCTGATCTGGCTTTTCCACCTGATAGAAAAGATGCGGCCATCCACAAGCTACTTTCTTTAGGGCTGCCTCATGGTCGCACATAGCAGCATGAACTGGAGCATAGCAACTTACACGCTTATCGAGAGCCGTTGTGGCAAGGGTGAGGAAACCTCCCTGAGAAGATCCGCAGACTCCGAGATTCTTTCCGTCCCATTGCACGGCATCACCATTGCCGAATGCCTCAAGGAAGTCTATGGAACGAATACAACCTGTCACCACATGCTTGTAATAGGAACGGTCACGGTTATTACAGCCATTCAACCAATAGTCTGCCAAAGCAGCAGAGAAGAGGTTATCATAGTATAACTGATCCTTGATCACTGGTATTCCGTGAATACCTATCTCAAGTACGATAACGCCTTTCTTGCAAAGTCCCTCATCACCACCGTATGGACGAACACCAGCCCCTGGAACTTTCAGTATCGCAGGATATTTGCCTGCCTTTGCAGGAACATTGAGAATACCATATACTCTCCTACCCCATCGGTCATTATGGAATGAAACATGATATGTGCTCACATCTGCCGAAGAACGCTCTGGAAGGTACTCCATGTGTGGTTCAAGTGCCGTATTACGAGCTTCCTTTATAGCATTTGCCCAAAATTCATCAAAATCCTTTGGGCATTGTGCCTGGGGCTGTATCTTCTCTGGAGAAACGGCTGCTATGCAATGTGCCTGATAGTCTTTACCACCAACATGTGCCGTAGCCTTTAATTTATAGAAGCCCGGAACCTGCATCTTGCCAGTAATCTTTGCCGTTCCTGTCTTTAGAGTTATCTCTTTCTTTGTATCAGGATACATATCAGGTCCCATCTCGTATGATACTTTTACATCATCAAGAAGAGTGCCCGATTTCATGACACTTATGATAAAGCCTATATTCTCTCCTGTCTTATATGTCCAGTCCTTATGATCAGGCGTAATGGTCACAGTAATATTAGTGCCACGAATCTGAGCCTCTACACATACCGCAACAAACAACATTATTATTGTTAAGACTTTCTTCATTTGCTTATCCTCCTCGTCATTTCCTTAATAATCTCCATCGTAGATTTATCCACGGCGAAAACGGAGTTTAGTCCTTGTTCTTCCTGAGCAGGATCACAAACATAGTCATCCCAGCGCTGCCAGATAGTATGCTTGACATTTGCCTTGCCACCCCATCCCCAGAAGTTGCAGCCAGCAATCTTACCAGACTCAGCGATGATATTGAACACATATTTATAGTATGCGTCACGCCCCTTTGTCGCGCTTCCCGGAGTAAACAGGAAACGATCACGAGGATAGCCGAACTCCTCAAGCACAATCGGGCGGCCAGCCTTCTCCATAAGCCGATATGCACGATTGATATATGCAAGGGTGGAATCACACGCCACCTTCACGTTATCCACGATAGGATCAGGTGCGCCCTCCTTTATAGTCTTGTCAGCATCATAGTTCTGGTTGAACTTACCAATCCAGCCCCAGTTATTTGGCCAGATATGAATACAAGCATAGTCTATATTTGGGAGAGTATGAATAGCATTAAACAATCGCATATCATCCTCACAACCATGCTCGCCCTCACTACCAGTAGTAACAAGATGGTTTGGATCAAGACTCTTTATCAAAGTTGACTGCTCGTCAATCCATTCTATGGACTTATACTTGTGCAACTCATCATTTATAAAGCAGCGTGGCTCATTTGCTATCTCCCACGCCATCAAAGCCTTGCTATCCTTATATGGCTGACCAGTATATCTATTGGTACGAGTAACCATCTTTCGAACATGATCTGCAGCAAGCGCCTTTGCCTTGTCGTTGAGAATGAAATTTGACACATACTGCATGTACTCCCACCAGCCATCAATGCTTGGAACTGGAGTCTGGTCGAAATGTCGTGTACCAGTGCCGTCCGACTTCTGAACATCACCCTTGAAGCCTACCCAATCAAGATACGCACCATAGCCGCCCGACCATTCCCAGGCATTATTGAAATAGAGCACAGCCCTCATATCACGCTTCTCAAGCTCTGCCATGAGGAAGTCGAGACCTGCGAGAATAGTATCATTATATACTCCAGGTTCTGATTGCAGCTTGGGTGCTATATGACTTGGAATGCCATCACGACCATCACCACCTATGAGCACACGCACATTATCAATGCCTACGGCACGCATATCGTCAAGTTCCTGTATGAGACGCTTACGATTACCTCCTTGGCCCTCACTTCCGAGGATAGCGCCATACCAAAGGTTTGTACCTACATAGCGATATTCCTTGCCCTGCAAATAGAACTTTCCATCCTTTATAGAGACAAAGGAGGTTCCCTCCTCTGCCCTTGCTACCAAAGCAAGCAGACAGAAGAGTAGAACCACACTACACTTACTACAAACTAACTTAATCATTTTCTTGTCAAATTGGAGTTCGAGGAGTACAAGAAGTAACGCTCCTTATTACTTCTTAGAATAGAGGAATGGCACCACCGGCAATCCCCTTACGTTATGCAGTTTGCCAGGAATGAAATTCTTATAGCAATAGCGGATGCCCTTGATATCCTTCACCTCGGGACAAGCCAAGGTGAGATAGCAGCCCTGACGCTTTACGTTCTGCCAAGCAGAAGAAGCCCACACGATTGCCTTATGCCATTTGCCTTCAGCATCCTGAGCCTCAAAGCCTTCTATATTATCCAGACGGTCAAAGCCCTCATCTCCATTCTTGAAATATAGATGCAAGACCTTTCCCTTTGCATTAGGATTCTTCTCAACGGCAGTTCCTGCAATAACAGCCTTTTCCTCGCTATTGGCATCTACCTCCTCCATATACTCAAACTCTGGAGCTTCCGCAGCTATGCCCTCCACACCATAGTCACGCGCAAGAGCCATATATGCAAGGCGTTGTCCTATCTGCTTCTTCTGAGCACCATGTATCTGCTTTGCCTCATAGTCATATATAAGGTCGCTCGTACAAACACATCCGCTATTCTCCAGTTCCTTGGCAATCGTATGCTGGGCAGCACGGAAATCAGCCCCCTGAGTGCCATCCACATCATCATACCAATAAGGTGGAAGCTCTACCGTATATATCGGTAACTTGTCATTAGGCTGATTCCACATCTTACGCCAAAGGCGTGTCATGGTCTTGAAACGCTCGATATATTGCTTCTCATATCCCACGTTTGACTCTCCCTGATTCCAGAGGAAACCCTTTATGGTATATCCTGCAAGCGGATTAAGCATTCCGTTGAACATCACCATCCTCTGATGATAGTCATTATCTGAAACTGGTGTTAATCCGTCAGGATAGGTAAGCAAAGTGTCCTTAGGCAACCAGCCCTCAACACACGAACCGCCCCAAGAGCAGTTGATAATGCCTACCGGAACATCGAGCATATCAGCCAAAGTGGTGGCAAAGTAATAGCCACAGGCAGAGAAGCGTGAGGCTGTCTTAGGCGACGGTATCTCCCACTTGCCCTCAACCTTGTTCTGAGGTTCGGGCTTTCCCACCTTAGGAATAGTGGCAACGCGCACGGAGTTACGATACTTTCCCGACTGTGCGATAGTCTCGTTAGCTCCCTCTATCGGGCAGTTCCAGAAACCGCCGAGCGGCATCTCCATGTTCGACTGTCCGGAACAGAACCACACCTCGCCTATCAGCACGCCAGCAGAGACTTTCGTATCTAAAGCCACAGCCTTATTGTCCTTGTCTGGATCGGTATTGTATTCCGCAAATGTAATACTGTATTTGTCATAAGATGCCACAGGGGTACTAACCTCAATCATCCAGCGACCATCTTTCTGTGCCTTTGCCACATACGCATCAGCCGTCCAACTCGCTGTCACCTTAATATAATGGCCCGCCTCTGCCCATCCCCAGACCTTAGCCTTGGTGTTCTGCTGCAAAACCATATTATCCCCGAAGATTTCAGGAATCTCCAGGGCATTGGCAGCAAGAACAGCCAAAAGGGAAAACATAAAGGATATTAATCGTTTCATATCTGGTTGCAAAATTAAGACATTTCCATATCATTGCCTTACACTATTTTGTCATTTTGTTATACGTTTTGTTTAATTGCTAAAAAATCACACGAACATAATATTTACCTGCGTAGAGATTACAACCATGCAACAGAGTTACGGTTTCCATGATAATCCAATTAAGAAACAAATAAATTACCTTTATTTTACCTTAATAATACCATAGTTTATGGTATTATAATGGTATTATTATGGTAATATAATGGTATTATAATGGTATTATCATCGGACTTTATTGGGAGGAAGAAGGGAGAATCATAGGCTTTACAGCAACTGGACACTATGCCTTGATGCGTGCGTGTTGGTTTGCATAATGTTCTATGTATTTGCTCACTTTGTATTAACAGATGTTAAAAACGGGAAGGATAATTGTCAAAATATCGAATAGATTTGCTGAGTATGCAATTTTATTGCTATATTTGCACAAAATTCACAAAGAATTATTATTCTAACCAAGAGTAGTCATACAAACTTAAATTTGTTATAAACTTATGATATCTATCATTTTACTGATATGCTTTGTATCTGCCTTTATTGGTGGATGGGCACAGGAGTCTAAACCTTCTGAAGAAAAATCTCTCGCCCCAATAGTCATAGAGGGTAATGTAGAACGAGTGCCTGATGGTACTGTCTTATGGCTAAGTGTTCGTGACTATAAATATATGTCTTGGAGTAGTGTGCAAAAAGCTACAATTGAGGGGGGCAAATTCCGATTTGTTTATGTTCCGAAAAAAACAGAAGACGAATATTATTTAAACACTATAGGAATGAGACGTGGTATTCGTCTATATGCGACTTCTGGTACAACGACTACTGTTTCTGGTGTAGGGGTGGATTACGAAAACTGGTATATAAAGAATGACAATCCTTTGCAGAAGGAGGCTAATGAATATCGTGCCTATCTTGACGAAAAGATTCCCGGATATTTTGATCTTAGAAGGAGATACGAATGGATTAATAATGATGATGACGAGTATTACTCAGTAAAGAGGAAGTGGAAAAAAGCAGATTCTCTATATGTGGAGCGTATGACGGAATATATGCAAGACAAAAAGTTCAGTCCTGTCTTTTCATATTATCTCTGGAGTATTTCTGTAAGAATACTTATTAGTCGGAACAAGGGGCAAAGGGCAAAAGCAGCAAAACTGCTGGCTATAGCTCCAAAGGTTGAGAAGCGAGAAGAAGAAGAATATGTATATACTGCAAGACAGCAGTTACAGCCCAAATATGAGCCTCTAAAGATTGGAGAAAAACTTCATGACTTCGTATTGTATGATCATGACGGCAAAGAGCATCATCTAACAGAGTTTAACGGAAACGGGAAGTACCTGTTGCTTGAGTTTAATTCAAGATCTTGTGTTGGATGTATGAAGCATCGCCCTAAAGAAGTACTTGACAATCTCTATAAGAACCACTCTGACAAAGTGGATATGCTCTTAGTGAACATCGACGATCCGTATTACTGGAATATAGAATGCAAGGATCCGAACAAGTATGGTAGAGATCCGTGGCATGAATGGAACGACAAGAAAGGTGCTGAGGATATCATGCAAAGATATGGGACAGAGACAGGTGTATATTATTTCTTCGTCTCTCCAGACGGCACAATCCTCGGCAGAATTAGCGATCGAGGGGATTTGACTGATGCTATAAAAAAATATTTTAAGCTATAAACCGATTTTTAGTTCATAATTCATAGTGCATAGTTCATAGTTGGAGGGTGTATGCTAACTATGAACTATGCACTATGAATTATGAACTATTATGAACTAAACTATGACGTGTTTCTTGTGGTAGTTCTCTCTGAACTCCGTAGGGGTACATCCCTTACGCTTCTTGAAGATACGGTTGAAGTTTTGCGTAGTTTGAAGAATCGGCTGAATGCCGTTGCCGTCATGGAAACAAGGTCGGCAAGATCCTGAAGCCTTATTTCCTCACGATAGTGTGAATCTATGTATTCCTTAACCTTCTGCACCCTACGGCTATCCGTACTCATCTTAACGTGTGCGAAAGCACTTGATGACAACAGTTTATAGTCGGTACTGATAGACAGTTCATACATAAGCTCGAAGAACTTCATCACGCTATAGAACCCAGGTTCCATATTGACGAGTTCATTAAGACGATCATAAACCCTCATTATCGTCTTCATGCCAAAGGCAACACCAACATCCGCCCTATTGAACAGGTCTTGAAGCGGTTGCATGTGGGTCTTGGCAAGAAAAGCGTCAGAAAAGAGATCTCTGGAGAAATGAATGGTAATCTCACGAATATCCTGCGACTTGCATTCATACTGTTCCCAAGTATGCTCAAGTCCACCACCAAGAAGCGCAAGGTCATAATTACCAAGCACCTCTATGCTATCGCCTACTACCCTACGATTACCCTGGCAGTTCTCCACGAAGTTAATCTCCATCTCCCCATGCCTGTGCATAGGATAGGTGTGCTGCTTTTTATGGCGTTCTACCAAATGATAGCAATCCTTCTCCGTGAGGCGTGTGATCTCGGAAATTATTTCATTCATATTCTTTTTGGGGAGTGCAAGGAGTACAAGTAGTAACGTTCCTTCGTCGTTTAAGGAGTACAAGACGATAGTAATAATAGCGAATAATACATTCGTCTTGTACTCCTTTGAACTCCTTGTACTCCTTATTACTCCTTAAATTAAAAAGATTTTACTTCAACGTCAACGCAAGCTTTCCTGCCTTGAGTCCTTCTCCAGAAACTGTGAGAGAAGCCTTACCTGCTGTCTTCTGAGACTGGATAAGCACCTGTGCATAGCCGTTGAATGCCTTTACCTTGAAATCATGCGTATTGATATCTACTGGTCTCTCAGGATCATGACAAGCAGGATCACCATTACCAACGCCAAGAATCTTCACATGACCATCAGTCTTAAGAACCAGCTGCTTGCAAGCATCAGGAACAACACGTCCCTTTGCATCCTTGAGGCATACGGTAACAATGCTCACATCAGTACCATCAGCCTTTATCTCTGTACGATCAGCAGACACATCAATTACAGAAGCCTCGTCAGTTGTCTGGATGACCTCTTCCATTGCAGGCTTTCCGAACTTATATCCTACAGCCTTTATTTCTCCAGGCTCATAAACGCACTCCCATTCTAGGTGTCCGTTCTGTGGAACGTATTTCTTCTCAAGTTCCTTGCCATTAACAATCAACTGCACCTGCTCACAGTTAGAGTAAGCCCACACGCTGATTGTATCGCCCTCATGTCCCTTCAAGTTCCAATGAGGGAAGATGTGCAGGGTTGGCTCGTATGTCCACCATGCCTTGAGATAGTAAGCCTCATCCTTTGGGAATCCGCAGTAGTCAAGAATACCGAACTGAGATGTAGTTGCAGGGAACTTCAAAGGATTTGACTCTCCACGGTAGTCGAAGCCTGTCCAGTAGAAACAACCTGAAGCCCATGGACGGGCAGCATAGAACTGCCAACCACGCTCAATACAGTTATATATGCTATCAGGACCATTAGGTGCACGATTCAATGCCTTCATCCATCTTCCTTCCGGATCATCATAATAGATGCCACGGGTGCCACAGCCTGATGTTTCCTCTGATCCATAGCACTTACGCTCAGGGAATGCCAGATGCAAGCTATCAATAGGATTCTGAAGGATGTAGTTGTAACCAGCCACATCAACAGGATCCTCTACGGAAGGTCCTCCACTTGTAGGGAAGGTGATAGGGCGTGTAGTGTCGAGCAGACGGCAGTAGTTACGCATAGCAGCGGCAATACGCTTTCCACGCTCATCCCATTCCAATCCCCATTCCTCATTTCCGAGACTCCAGAGAATGATACTTGGATGGTTACGGTCGCGCTCAATCATCTTTGTCAGACACTTGATCTGGTATTCACTCGTACCGGAAAGACGGTTCTCGTCAATTACCAATATACCGAGAGAGTCACAGATGTCAAGCAAAGCAGGAGTCATAGGGTTATGGGCAGAACGGTATGCGTTACATCCCATCTTCTTCAACTGCCTCATACGCCACAGGAGAACGGCATCTGGAATACCTGAACCGACACCAGCGTGATCCTGATGCATATTCACGCCCTTCAACCTCGTGCGCACATTATTTATAAGGAAGCCGTTCTTCTTGTGGAACTTCACCTGGCGGCAGCCGAACTTAGTTCTTACGGAATCAACAACCTTATCGTTGATAAGCAACTTTGACACACAGGTGTAGAGATATGGATCCGTAGGAGTCCAGAGATGTGGATTCTCAAGGTTCACATCATACTTGAAAGAACCGCTATCAGAAAACTTACGCGCAGAAACGCTTGTATATTCACGCCCTTCACCATCAACGGTCAGCACCTCATTACCTTCTGCATCATACACGAAATACTGCATCTTGCATTGTACGGCAAGATCTGAACAGTTCTGCACGCTACCCTTGAATGTGATAGCAGCCTTATTGAAGTTATTGTTAGAGAACTTAACACGAACGCTAATACCATTCGTAGGTATATGTACGGCATCAGACTTCAGCATATTCACATGACGATAGATACCTCCACCCTCATAGAACCAGCCTTCCTCCATAGTGGCATCGGTACGCACGCACACCACGTTATCCTCACCAAACTTCAGATAATCCGTGATGTCATACTCCTGTGAGAGATACCCACTCTCCTCACCACCGCAATAGAATCCGTTTACCCATACACGGCAAGCACGGAAGATACCATCAAAGATAAGCTCAATATGCTTACCAAGATCTTCCTTGTCAACATGGAAGGTCTTACGATACCAGCCTACTGAATTTTCTGGGAATTTATATCCCACAGCCTTATAACCGTGAGAGTGGCTTGCCACGGAGTCAAAAGGAAGATCCACCACGAAATCGTGAGGAAGATCCACGGTTTTCCAATCCTTGTCGTCAAACTTAGGGCTGTAAGGACCGTTATTGTGAATGGAGTTAGCCTTTGTAAGATAGTTGAAATACTCAGTACCGCATCCGAAGTCCTTTGAAGGGTCGGCTGCATTACCAAGATGGAATTTCCACCCCTCATCAAAGTTGACAAGAACACGCTGAGCCATTGCAGGCATACACAAGCATGCAAAGAGTATCGCTATGAAAAAAGAAAAATGTTTATTCATTTAAGTTGTCGTAATTAAGTCCTGAAAAGATATTAGGTAAAACTGGCTATTTTTGCGGAGAGAGGGGGATTCGAACCCCCGATACGCTTTTGACGTATACACGCTTTCCAGGCGTGCCTCTTAAGCCACTCGAGCATCTCTCCAATTGGGTTTAATGATTAAAGATTAATGATTAAAGATTGTTAGTATCAAAGCCTATTCCTTATTCTATTAACCTTATTCCAATTAGCGAGTGCAAAGATATACAAAAAAATTGTAAACACCAAATTTTTCTGAAAATTAAAAGCAAAAAGCCGAAGGCTCATGCATGATTTACACAAGCCTTCGGCTACTATACGCCGAAACCGCCAATTTCAAACTTAGAAGAACTTTCCGCGAAGAGATACCTTTAACACTGGATAGATTGAGAAGAAATCCATGACGTCCTGTGTCTTAGTAGCTGTTGGAAAATTATACTTACTAAGAAGTTCACATTCATTGTCCGTCTTGTTATCGTAAATCTTAACCTTACCATTCAACTGGCAACCAAGCTCTACACGGAAACCGAGATTGTTCTTTGGAACAAGACGACCATAACCAAGTCCGAAATATGGGCGGACGCTGTTCACACGTGCAGAACCATCAGCCTCATTACCATTAAGAGGAAGCATATACTTACCTACACGAACATACTTCTGGCCATCAGCCTCTTTTGTAGGATTCAATGTGCCCTCAATTGAAGCCAGTTCCTTGCTCGCAAAAGAAACGCCTACAGCAACGAACAAATCAGAAGCAAAGCCTTCATTTGCTGCGAATGGATATACGCTACCCTTGAAATCAAGAGTTGCACGGTTAACCTTAGCCTTAGTATCCATTTCGCCTACATTATGCCTTGCTGGCACTCCGTCCTTGGTAGCTATGTAGAAAGCCTCACCTGACTCAGTACGAGCAAATCCTGGAGCCCAGTTCACGCCAAACTCAAGTTCTGCATACTTAGTCATGTCTGTAGCAATACCTACGTTAATACCTTCAGTACCGAAGCCTACGCCCCATCCAAGATGATTAGCTACACCTGTTTCCTCCTGAGCCATAACAGAAGTGAGCGACATAATCATCGCCAGTCCTGTAAGAATAAATTTCTTCATAAGAATAGTAAAATTTTTTACACTAATGATTATAAATTTCTGCAAAAGTACTGCAAAAAAACAAAACAAGCAAATTTTCGGGTGTGTTTTTTGCAACAAATCTACAAATCACGCAAAAAATCGTAGAAATAAGAAACCAAACCATCCTTTAGAGATTAATGCAACCTCGCTATAGGTTCACTTCAAAACCGTTCCGGAACCATAGAATCATAGGAGGAAGAGCGGAGGAACAAATTAATTTTATGCGAAGCAAATCCATAGAGTTCATATTTATCATGCGTTTCCGTCATAATAACGCGAAAGCGCTCGGACTTCACAGTTCGGGCGCTTTCTTCATGACTAATAATCTACTTAATACAATACACAATACTTATTTCTAATTTACAATTTACCATTTACTATATTCATTCTGACCTTTTTCAACATTGCCTTGATTGGCGAGAATTGTAATTTGTAAATGGTACATTGTACATGTATTTTACATCGGAATATTACCGTGCTTCTTCGGTGGGTTGCTCTGGTTCTTGTTGCGAGTCATCTCGAGAGCCTGAATGAGACGGATGCGGGTGTCGCATGGCTGGATGATCTCGTCGATATAACCGAGCTGTGCTGCTGACAACGGATTAGCGAACTTCTCCTTGTACTCCTCAATCTTCTCTGCACGCTCCTCTGGAGTAGCCTTGCGATAGAGGATGTTGCAAGCACCTTCTGCACCCATAACGGCAATCTCAGCCGTTGGATATGCGAGATTCACGTCAGCACCGATGCACTTTGAGTTCATTACTATATAAGCACCACCGTAAGCCTTACGGGTGATGAGAGTAATCTTTGGAACGGTAGCCTCAGCGAAGGCATACACGATCTTTGCTCCGTGACGGATGATTCCGTTGTGCTCCTGCTTAACACCTGGGAGGAAGCCTGGTACATCCTCTACGGCAATGAGAGGGATGTTGAAGCAGTCACAGAAGCGGATGAAACGAGCAGCCTTGTCGGATGCGTCGATATCAAGAGCACCAGCGAGATAGTTAGGCTGGTTAGCCACGAAACCAACTGTACGACCTGCTATGCGTCCGAAACCTACCACGATATTCTTAGCAAACTCAGACTGCACCTCGAAGAAATACTGCTGGTCGCAGACAGGTTCGATGATGTCGTGAATGTCGTAAGGCATATTAGGATCGGTAGGCACCACGTTGTCAAGCTCATGACATACACGTGTTACCTCGTCGGTGATAGGGCGTACAGGTGCATCCTCCATATTGTTTGAAGGGATGAATCCGATAAGCTCACGGATAGTCATCAGAGTCTCTTCATCATCATTGCAGATGAAGTGGCTAACACCACTAACAGAGTTATGAGTCTGTGCACCACCGAGGGTTTCCTTATCCACATCCTCGTTAGTAACGGCCTTAACCACGTTAGGACCAGTAACGAACATCTGGCTCTGTCCCTTCACCATGAGGATGAAGTCGGTAAGTGCTGGTGAATAGCAAGAACCACCTGCACAAGGCCCCATGATAGCACTGATCTGTGGGATAACACCACTTGCCATAACGTTACGACGGAAGATGTGTGCGAAGCCAGTAAGCGACTCTACACCTTCCTGAATACGTGCGCCACCAGAATCGTTGAGTCCGATGATAGGAGCACCATTCTTGAGTGCAAGATCCTGCACTTTGGCTATCTTTTGAGCGTTAGCAGCAGAGAGTGAGCCTCCGAGCACGCTGAAATCAAAAGCATATACGAATACAATACGACCGTCAATCTTTCCGTAGCCCGAAATGACACCATCGCCCTCGAAGCGCTTCTGGTCCATTCCGAAATCGTTGCAACGATGTACAACGTGCTTATCCATCTCGACAAAAGTACCCTTGTCGAGCAGGGTTTCTATTCTCTCTCTTGCTGTAAGTTTATTCTGCATTTTCTACCTCCAGTTTAATAAGAACCTGTTCTGCGCGAACTGAATCACCCTCTGCGATGAGGACATCCTTAATAGAGCAATCTGTAGCCACCTTGTAGTTTGACTGCATCTTCATAGCCTCCATGGTGAAGAGCGTGTCGCCAGCCTTCACCTTGTCGCCCTTCTTCACATACACCTTAACGATTTTGCAAGGCATAGGAGCGGTAACGGTATCAGCCTGAATTGCATCACCCTGATGTTTGCGCATTCTCATATACTTAGCCTGAGAATCGAGGATATCGATCTTATAGGCAGAGTAGTTGAGGTTTACTGTATAGTGTTTGCCACCCTCACCCTTGATGAGTTCGGCATTATAGGAGTTGCCTCCGTAGATAAGTGAGCATGTGCCATTCTGAAGCATAGCGATATCGACATCATAAACCTTTCCGTCGATGCTGATGCTCACCTTGTTTCCCTCCTTGCTCAGAAGAGTCACTTCCTGTATTTTGTTTCCAACTTGAATTTCCAAGGCCTCTCCCCCCGCCCTCCCCCGTAGGGAGGGAGCCGGATTGCTAAAAGGGGGCTTATCCCGATTTGTTTCTTATTTTATGAGCCAATCCCCTCGCCATCAAAAGCCGAACTGGCGTCAGCGGCTCCCTCCCTACGGGGGAGGGCGGGGGGAGAGGCCGTTTTGTTACACCCTCAGTACTCCCTTCTGCAATCCGAATGCACGCCATCTGCTGATAGCAGAACCGTCATTCGTAGGACTTACAGATGAGTTCTCCTCAAGGTTCATGAGATAATCAATGTATGCTGCAATGACAGCCATTGGCTCTGAGTCGTTCTTGAAGCCAGAACGTGGACGCAGACGCTCCTCGTTGCGCTCAATGAAGTGGGTGTTGTAGTTACCCTCCTTGAACTCTGGAACGTCGATGATACGACGCAGATAGCGGATATTGGTTGTCAGACCTGTTATCTTGTACTCATAGAGCACACGACGCATTCTCTCAATGGCATACTCACGGGTTGTTGCCCAAACGATAAGCTTACCAATCATTGGGTCGTAGTGAACAGGGATCTCATAGCCCTCATAAACGTATGAATCGATACGTGTTCCGATACCATGTGGCTCGGTGAGCTGCTGTATCACGCCTGGTGATGGCATAAAGTTATGCTCGGTATCCTCGGCACAGATACGGCACTCGATAGCGTGACCATGCTGACGAAGGTCTTCCTGCTTGTAGCGAAGTGGCTGACCGTCAGCAACGCGAATCTGCTCCTTAACAAGGTCAACGCCTACTACCTCCTCTGTGATAGGATGCTCCACCTGAAGACGGGTGTTCATCTCAAGGAAATAGAACTTATGGTTCTTGTCAACAAGGAACTCGATGGTACCAGCACCCACATAGCCAACAGCCTTTGCAGCTGCTACGGCCTTGGCACCCATCTCCATACGGAGGTTGTAGTCAAGGAATGGTGATGGTGACTCTTCAACTACCTTCTGGTGACGACGCTGAACAGAGCACTCACGATCGTAGAGGTGAACCACGTTGCCGTGCTTGTCACCGAGAATCTGGAACTCGATGTGATGAGGTTCCTCAACGAATTTCTCGATATATACGGTATCGTCGCCGAAGCCTGAACGAGCCTCGCCACGAGCTGCATTATACATCTCTACGACATCCTCTTCACGCTCAATGAGACGCATACCCTTACCACCGCCTCCCATGCTTGCCTTCAGCATAACAGGGAAACCGATCTTACGTGCTACCTCGATAGCCTCTTCGGCACTCTTCAGCGGTTCTTCAGTTCCTGGCACAACGGGTACACCAGCCTTGATCATAGTCTGACGAGCGCTAATCTTATCACCCATCAAATCCATGGTCTCAGGCTTTGGACCAATGAACACAAATCCTTCTGCCTCGCAACGGCGGGCAAACTCGGAGTTCTCCGAAAGGAAGCCATAACCAGGGTGGATGGCATCCACCTGATGCTTGTGGGCAGCCTCAAGGATGTGATCAATGTTCAAATAACTGTCAGAGCTTTGCGCCCCTCCAATACATTCTGCCTCGTTGGCGAATAACACGTGGCGTGACAGGCGATCGGCAGTGCTATAAACCGCAACAGAGCGTATGCCCATCTCATAGCATGAACGCATCACGCGTATTGCTATTTCACCACGATTAGCAACAAGTACTTTTCTAATCATGTATAAATATTTATGTGTTTCCGTCAATGCCCGTGATCCCGCGGACACGCGTTTAAATCGCAAATGGCAGGTCTTCTGACTTTATCCTTATCCGACACGTCTTCCCGGACAACAATCCAGTGACTTATTGTGTCGGAGTTGCAAGAAAGGACTCACAGCATCGGGTAATGTTGCAGATTCTCACTGCATTCCCGTCTTAGCTCCGACGCGTGCATTAGTTAATGCGCACAGTATTAATTAATACGAAATGCAGCATGAACATGCGACGGTGAAGAACCAAATGCGGTGCAAAGATATAAAGAATTATTGAACTAACCAAGAAAATCGCGAAAAAAACAAAAAAAGCAGAAAAAAAGGTGAACTTTCCCACATTACAGACCTTAGTTTACATAACACACAAAAAGTGCCCTTGCATGATTGCAAAGGCACTTTTAGCTATAAGCCTATAATAAAATTCCATAAGAATATAGAAACATCATTCTTACCAACCCTCAGTTACTACATCCGGGTCACTGTCATCATCCGTCTCAGGAACTACCAGTTTGCTGTTCATACCATATTTATCCACCAAACTTGCAGCTAGCAGACAGCTACGATGCTTAAGCTCGTGCTCCTTCATTGAAGGTTTCTCGTATGTCTTCTTTGTCTTCATTATTTTCATTGTTTTATCTCCTCCTTAATGCCTATTCATTATCACTTTCTTACCATTCACTATATAGATGCCGTTAGACGGATTAGCCACACGGCGTCCCTGAAGGTCATATACCTTATCGTCACCCTCGTTGCCACCAATCTTATTCATCTCTACGCCTGTAGCAGTTTCTTCAAAGGTGAAGAATGAGCGAGCATTAGCAGAGCCATCATAAACCAGATATGCCTTATTCATACCGATAGTACCAGTACTGCTAAGTTTATAGAAGCCAACACCCTTTGATTGACTATAGCTCAGCACATATGCATTGCCCGGATTCGTAATGCTGACAGAAGTTCCTTTAAGGCTATTGTCACTATAATCGGCAGAGCTTTCGTATTTTGTCTTACTCATCACGATATTACCATTCGTACTCTTCAACACCACGCCCTGTCCCTTGGTCACGATGCGGTCTTCTATCTCTGTCATTGTAATATCTGTACCAGACAAATTCACCTTAAACACTTGTGTACCCTCTGGAGCCTGATAGTTGCAGGCATTGCTATAGAAGGTAGTCCAACAAGCATCATCAACTTTCTTTGCAGCCACCTCAATCGTGGTTGGAGCTAACTTTCTCTTGTAATAAACCGTAACCTTATCAATACACACTTGATTATCACCGACTCCAGAATGTGAAAGCGTCAGGGTTGATGAATTGACATTATTTACAGTCCAGTTTGTACCACTACCCTCAATAACACCATAATCACTTTTTGGCTTTTGTGTACTGGGTTGATACAAGTACAAATTCACTTTCGAGATTTCCACACCACTATTGGCAGTTATTGTAACAGTCTTACCATGAGAAATCTTACCACCAAAAACATCCCTTAATTCGCCTGTTACCGCAACACTCTCGCATGACATAGTGAAATTAGTCTCTTGAGAATCACTCGCTACTGAGATAGTTTCTTCTCCCTCAGTCATCTCAACGTAATACACTTTGATGCTTTTAATCTTCACAGTTCCAGTTCCAGAGTTAGATATTGACAGACTTGATGAATTGACATTATTTATAGTCCAGTCTTTATCACTACCCTCAACATCACCAGCAGTACTCTCTATTGGAGAACCATTATTGCCACTAAGCACAAAATCAACTTTTAGAATTTTCACATTATTTTTTGCTGTTATGTCAACAGCATTACCATTTGCAATATAATAACCATCTCCAGTTCCATTGCCAGTTATCGTAACATTGCGTCCAAGATAGGAAGGCACGCCATAGATAGAGAAAGATTCTGTTTGCACATATTCGTCCATAACAAAGGCGTTGCTATTCTCATTACTTCCGCCATTATTATTTTCATTGTTTCCAGATTCATAATAGACAGTTATTTCAGAAATCTGAAAAAAATAATCATCAGCATCACCCGTAATTTTCAAAGAAGACGCATTTACATCAGATATTTCACATTCTCCAACACTTCCTACCGTAGCCACAACTTTTCCTTTCCCAAAGCCAATGGTGAACTTAACCTTCGTGATTATCTCACCATTTTTTGCCTTTATACTCAAGTAATTTTGGTAGCCATATTCATCCTCATGTATATACAGGCCATCACCATCAGCATACGCTCCTGAAACAATGAAATGCTCTGTAATTATCTCGGGAGTTTCCCATCCATCCTGAGAATCAGTAAAGCTGAAGGTTTCAAACTCCTCTGCCAACGCGCTTGATATAGACATAAGCAGCATGGCAAAAACAAAAAATATTTTTTTCATAATTGAAAGGTATATGTTTAATAACAGTTCGTTACCCTAACATTCAATCGCCTCAAAATCAACAACTCCATCAGAGATTTGCCTACAGAAACCTAACTTCGGGATTTTTAATCAAACAAATGATTCTCCGTATTCATGTAACTGCAATATGTAACCGTCTTATATGGAAAGTATCTTTTTCAAACAAAAATGCTAACATTCAGTACCGAGACAGAATATATTTCAAGTGCAAAGATAGCAAAAAAAATTAATAAACACTAATTTAATTGTTAATTTTATTTATAAATCCCCTAAAAATTTTAATTTTTACTCATTTTTCATCAGTTTTCAGGAATTTTAAGCAATAAACATCGCAATACCGTCTTTCATCCAAATACAATATTTGATATTTTCATCATAGACGAATTACAAGAAAAAAGCCTTCACCTCCCTTAATATCTTTGATATCATCTCTTTTCGGCTTATAGCAATCAAAGAGGGCGAACATTCACGCCACGTGAACATCCGCCCAAAGGTGTTTATTTGAGATATTTGGGAATGGATCTCCAGTATTAAATTTTAAAATGAAAAATTATAAAATGAAAAATACAGGTTTGTATTTATCGCGAAGAGTATCAATGAACAATACTATCTTGTATTTTTCACTTTTCATTTTTCATTTACTTCAAGTACACATCCACCTTCTTTGCTGCATCGCGACCGCTTGCCATAGCACGAACTACGAGACTTGCACCATTAGCAGCATCACCACAAACGAAGACGTTAGATGGGAACTCTGGCTGCTGTGGCTTGAGGAAGCCCATAGCAAGGAAGACGATCTCAGCCTTGATGACCTCTGGCTCACCAGCCTCAACCATGATAGGACGACCGCCCTCTGGATTTGGTTTCCAGTCGATTGGCTGAACACGCACACCTGTGAGCTTGCCATTTTCGCCAAGGAACTCAAGAGAGTTGATATTCCAACGACGAACGCAACCCTCCTCGTGTGAAGAAGTGGTCTTCAGAGTGCGAGGCCAGTTTGGCCAAGGATTCTGTGGGTCTTCTGGTCCTTCAACTGGCTTAGGCATGATCTCAATCTGAGTAACGCTCTTACAGCCCTGACGATGAGATGTTCCGATACAGTCAGAACCAGTATCACCACCACCTATTACGAGTACGTTCTTGCCCTTTGCCGTTACGCGCTCCTCCTTAGAGAACTCCATGCCAGCGAGCACGCGGTTCTGCTGTGAAAGGAGATCGAGAGCGAGGTGTACACCCTTCAACTCACGTCCAGGAATCTTGAGATCACGAGCAGTTGGAGTACCAGTAGAGATTACATAGGCATCAAACTTGCCCACGATCTTCTCCATATCAGCCTCAGAAACCTTATCGCCCTCAAAGTTGATAGGAGTGTTATACTTGAACTCAATACCCTCTTCTACGAGAAGGTTGATACGGCGGTCGATGACTGCCTTATTGAGCTTGAAGTTCGGAATACCATAGCGGAGAAGACCTCCGGCTGCCTCGTTCTTGTCGAATACTGTAACCTTGTAGCCCAACTTGTTAAGACGGTTGGCAGCAACGAGACCAGCAGGACCTGCACCCACAACGGCAACGGTCTTGCCATTGCGCTTGTACTGCTGCGGAGTGATGAAGTTCTCACGCCATGCAGCCTCTGTTATTGCACACTCATTCTCGCGGTTAGTGGTAGCCGCATGGTCGGTAAGGTTAAGAACGCACGCCTTCTCACAGAGTGCAGGACAGATACGCCCAGTAAACTCTGGAAAATCGTTTGTATCGTTCAAACGACGATAAGCCAGTTCCCAGTCGCCCTTGTAGAGAGCGTCGTTCCACTCAGGAGCCTTATTGCCCAGTGGGCAAGCCCAGTGACAGAAAGGTACACCGCAATCCATACAGCGTGAAGCCTGTTCCTTGCGGTCGTGTGTATTCAATGTCTGCTCAACTTCTCCGAAGTCGTGAATACGGTCATTTATTGGTCTATAACCTGCCTCAACGCGAGGCACGGTAAGAAATGCTTTAGGATTTCCCATAAAAGAGACCCACCCCCGTACCCCTCCCACAAAGGGAGGGGAGTAGATAGTATAGTGGGTTGTCTACTACTTGTTATTATTATGAATTCAAAAAGAACTTCCCATAAATAGTTTCAATTATTTGAAGATTGTAACTACTCCCTCCCATTTATGGGGAGGGCTGGGGAGGGGTCTTAATTATTTATAATCTGCATATCAGCTATCTTCTGCTGAAGCTCGCGGAGCTTCTCTTCCTGAAGAACGCGCTTGTACTCGATAGGAACAATCTGAACGAAGTCCTCGATATAGTGGTTCCAATCGTCGAGCATACGGCGGGCAAGTTCTGAACCTGTGTAGAGATAGTGCTGACGAACAAGCTCGTGAAGCTCCTTACGTGCAGATGCCTCCTCAACGAGGTTGATCTCTACCTGATCCATGTTACAGAAGTAGTCGAAGTTGTGGTTCTTGTCCCAGACGTAAGCCACACCACCTGACATACCGGCAGCGAAGTTACGACCTGTCTCACCAAGTACTACCACGCGACCGCCAGTCATATACTCACAGCAGTGGTCACCTGCGCCCTCGATAACGGCAATAGCACCTGAGTTACGAACGCCGAAGCGCTCACCTACCCTACCGTTTACGTAAAGCTCACCAGTTGTTGCGCCATAGAGACCTGTGTTACCAGCGATGATGTTATCCTCTGCTACGAAGTTAGCATCATAGCGTGCAGGTGGGAGGATAGAGATACGACCGCCAGAAAGTCCCTTTCCGAAGTAGTCGTTAGCCTCACCCTCGAGCTTAAGGTTCACGCCATTTACTGCGAATGCGCCGAATGACTGACCAGCAGAACCCTTGAACTTGATATTGATAGTTCCGTCAGGAAGACCAGCCTCACCATATTTCTTAGCGATAACGCCAGAGAGCATAGTACCTACGGCACGATCTGTATTCTTGATAGCGTAGTCGAGGTTCACCTCTTCCTTGTTCTCAATAGCCTTTTCACAAGCCTTGATGATTTCCTCATCCTTGACACCTTCAACCTTAGTGAACTGACCACGATCCCAGTAGAGAGCCTTGTCGGTCTCTGGCTTGTGGAGAAGACGAGAGAAGTCGATTGTGCCCTGCTTTGTTGCAGGATCAGCAGCCTTAACTTCGATAAGGTCTGTGCGACCGATGATATCCTTGAGGTTCTTCACGCCAATCTCTGAGAGGTATTCACGGACTTCCTGTGCAAGGAAGGTGAAGAAGTTCACAACATAGTCTGCATGACCGCGGAACTTGGCACGAAGTTTCTCGTCCTGTGTTGCCACGCCCACCGGACAGGTATTGGTGTTACACTTACGCATCATCAAGCAGCCAAGGACGATCAAAGGCAGAGTACCGAATGAGAACTCATCTGCACCAAGCATAGCCATAATGATTACGTCGCGGGCAGTCTTGAGCTGGCCGTCGGTCTGGAGACGAACCTGATTACGCAGACCGTTGATCACGAGTGTCTGCTGTGTCTCTGCAAGTCCTATCTCAGGAGAGATACCTGCGAAGCGCATAGAAGAAGCAGGAGAAGCACCTGTACCGCCCTCTGCACCAGAGATAACGATGAGGTCTGCCTTTGCCTTTGCCACACCGGCGGCGATAGTTCCCACACCACTCTCGGCAACGAGTTTAACGCTTACGGCTGCCGTAGGGTTGATGTTCTTAAGGTCGAAGATGAGCTGTGCAAGGTCCTCGATTGAGTAGATGTCGTGATGTGGCGGAGGTGAGATAAGAGTGATTCCAGGAATAGCGTTACGTGTCTTGGCTATGATCTTGTTCACCTTGAAACCAGGCAACTGACCACCCTCACCTGGCTTAGCACCCTGTGCCACCTTGATCTGGAGTTCCTCTGCATTCACGAGATACTCAGCCGTCACACCGAAACGACCTGATGCAATCTGCTTTGTCTTACTTGAAAGGCTAACGCCATCAACCTCAGTGTGGTAGCGTGCGTTATCCTCACCACCCTCACCTGTATTGCTTCGAGTGCCGAGTTTATTCATAGCGATGGCAAGTGCCTCGTGTGCCTCAATGGAGAGAGCGCCGAATGACATAGCACCTGTCACGAAATGCTTTACGATTGATTCTACTGGCTCTACCTCCTCGATAGGAGTTGGCTTTGCAGCCTTCTTGAATCCGAAGAAATCACGAATGAAGATTGGCTTCTCCTTCTCGTCAACACTCTTTGCCCACTCCTTGAATTTGGCGTAAGAACCGAGGCGTGTGGCAATCTGGAGGTTGGCTATTGTCTCTGGGTTCCAGGCGTGTTGAATACCATCCTTGCGATAGTTGAACAGACCTGTATTCTGAAGGAATTTAGGCATTTCATCTGGAACGAATGCCTCATCGTGAAGACGGATAGCATCCTTGGCAATGTCACGCAGACCGATACCGCCTATCGTGCTTATCTCTGTTCCGAAGTATGTCTTCAAAAGTTCCTCTGAAAGACCTATTGACTCGAATATCTTTGCACCACGATAAGAGCGGATCGTTGAGATACCCATCTTTGACATGATCTTCTTAAGACCCTTGTCAACTGCCTTGATATAGTTCTTCTCGGCAGTAGCATACTCTTCCTGCACCTGATGTGTCTTCACAAGCTGATCGAGTACGGCGAAGGTCATGTAAGGACAGAGGGCTGATGCTCCATAACCAAGGAGCAATGCTGCGTGCATCACCTCACGTATTTCACCTGACTCAACGATAAGGGCTGTCTGAACACGCTTCTGTACGCTAATCAAATAATGGTGTACGGCACTCACGGCAAGCAAAGAAGGTATTGCCGCGTGCGTCTCGTCGATATCACGGTCAGAGAGGATGATATAGTTCACACCGCTGTCAACGCTCTCTTCTGCCTTCTTGCAAAGATTGTCAAGGGCATCACGAAGACCAGCCTCTCCCTTCTCAATCTCGAAGAGGATGGGGAGCTTAACAGTCTTGAAGCCCTTGTAGCGGATGTTACAGAGAATATCGAGCTGTGTATTTGTAAGTACCGGCTGTGGCAGGCGCACCATTTTGCAGTTGCTTTCGTCAGGTGTCAGGATGTTTGTGCCAACTGCACCGATATACTCCGTGAGCGACATTACAAGTTCCTCACGAATTGGGTCGATAGCAGGGTTTGTTACCTGAGCGAACTGCTGACGGAAGTAGTTGAAGAAAATCTGTGGCTTATCAGAAATAACAGCAAGAGGAGTATCGTTACCCATAGCTGCAACTGGCTCCTGACCATTTGTACACATTGGAACGACGGTCTTGTCGATGTCTTCCTGACCAAAGCCGAATGCACGGAGCTTACGGTCATAGTTCTCCACAGAGTTCTCTACCTTACGACCAGACTTCAGTTTCTCCAGCTGAATGCGGTTCGTTGAGAGCCACTGTCCGTATGGATGCTCATGTGCGAGTTTCTCCTTTATCTCACCATCATAGTAGATCTTGCCTTCCTGTGTGTCGATAAGGAGAATCTTACCTGGCTGAAGACGTCCCTTTGATACCACGTCGCTTGGCTCGAAGTCCATTACACCTACCTCAGATGCAACAACCATCATGCCCTGCTTTGTAATGGTGTAGCGTGATGGACGAAGACCGTTACGGTCAAGCATACCACCTGCGAAACGACCATCAGAGAACATAAGGGCAGCAGGACCGTCCCAAGGCTCCATCAGGATTGAGTGATACTCATAGAATGCCTTGAGGTCTTCAGAGATTGGGTTCTTATCGTTAAATGACTCTGGAACGAGGATTGCCATTGCCTGTGGCAAAGACAGACCGCTCATTACGAGGAACTCGAATACGTTGTCCAATGATGCTGAGTCTGACATGTCATCCTGAAGGATAGGACGAATCTCCTTGATGTCACCAAGTGCTGGTGAAGAGAGCACAGACTCACGTGCCTTCATCCAACCGCGGTTACCACGAACGGTGTTGATCTCACCATTATGGCAGAGGAAGCGGAATGGCTGGGCGAGCTTCCACTTAGGGAATGTGTTTGTAGAGAAACGAGAGTGAACAAGTGCCAGACCTGATGTGAAATAGTTGTTAGAAAGGTCTGGGAAGTAACGGCGCAACTGACCTGATGTCAGCATACCCTTATAGATAATGTCCGTGCAAGAGAGTGAGCAGATATAGAACTCCTCATCATCAATGCGGTTCTCTATCTTCTTACGTATCTTATAAAGAATACGGTCAAAGTGCTCCACCTTATCATCGCTTACACCTGTAACAAACACCTGCTTGATATCAGGCTCCACCTCACGCGCACCAACACCAAGCACCTCAGGATTTGTAGGCACGTTACGAAGATGAGAGAGTGAAAGACCTTCACGCTCAATCTCCTCGATCATGATAGAGAGGATCTCAGACTGGCGCTTCTCATCCTTTGGAAGGAATACGAGACCAGTTCCGTAACGTCCCTTCTCTGGTACTGGAATACCTTGAAGAAGAATAAATTCATGTGGAATCTGCAGGAGAATACCTGCACCATCACCAGTCTTATCGCGTGTCTCAGCACCACGATGCTCCATGTTCTCAAGAACACGCAGAGCGTTATCAACCAGTTCATGGCTCTTGTTTCCGTGGATATTCACCACCATGCCGACACCACACGCATCGTGCTCATACTCGGCACTATACAATCCATTTCCCATCTTTAATAATTACGAATTACAAATTATTAATTACCTGTTTACAATTTTTCTATTTATCAAGCAAAAGCGAAAGGCAACTTAACGAACAATCACCAATTGTCAATTATTATCTGCCCTATGCTTTCAAATTGTTTGCAAAATTACTAATTTTCTTTCTTTTTGCAAAGTTTCAGCCAGATTATTTTTCCACCACTTTCCTTGAAAATGCCCCAAAATAACAGATTGTAAGCATATACAGCTTCATTTCTTACATAATGAAAGCATTTCTGTACATTTTTCTTACAATATGCGTTTTCTTGTCAAAAAGTAGGTTCTCTATTGACAATTTGGTCGTTTTTCAGATAAAGACATCTTTGTCTATCTGGCAAGAACATAATAACCACATACTTTTCAGGTTCGCTCTTCTTCCTATGTAAATACTATTAAATCACCATAAAGATACCATAATAATACCATAGTTTATGGTATTATTATGGTATTATAATGGTAATATAATGGTATTATAATGGTATTATCATCGAGTTTAGTTCGGAGGAACAAGGGAGAAACATAGGTGGAAGAGCAGACCTAAAGACAAAGAAACTCCCCTTCTCTCAGCAATAAAGACCCAAAAGCCTAAAGGCAGAGAGAAGGGGAGTTTTGAGAGAATATAAATCCCACGCCGCCAAGAGATTTTCGAAAAATTGGCGAAAGCGTGGGGAAATAAAAGCATTTTCAAATGGTGACTGTTATCTCCAATTATAACTTATAATACCACAATACTATCGTTTTCGAATGCAATACTATATCTTTTTGGTATTAATTTGCCATTGGAATCATATTTGTTCTCTTGAACCTCGAATATAGTACGACTAGCATCACTATTAACGGAGTTAACCTCAACTGGTTTGTTGAAAACAAGTTTTGTATTTCCTTTATAAAGCATAAAAACGCTTAATAAAGGTGGATCTATAGAATCACGTTCACCACGCAATACAAGAGCCTTACAGTCTCCCATAAAATCAACCACATAGGCTGTTATGTCTCTTGTTTCTTTCCATGGATGATCTGTATAAGTGGCAAATGTCCAATAATTGTACTTGTACCAAAGCCCATCGTTTGAAAATGTGCCAGTACTCACCTTTGCCCCGTTTTTTGTATAATACTCGATGTCAAGTTTGCTGAAGAAAACATCCCCAAAAGTTTCGATATTTTCTATTACATCTACATCTGCCTTTTCTGTATGACGATAGAGATGTATTAAATAGTACCCATCACTTGTGTTGACTGTCATATTATACTTTTCGACATAGCTTGATGCACTATGGGAAACATTAGGATTACTCCAAAAAGACTCGATGTATTTATTTGAACCAAAAACATCACCATTGCTATTTACTTTTCCAATAACCTCTATTGCAAACATTTTGGTTATCAAGAAAAATACTGTACATAAACATAATATTTTTTTTCCCATAAATAAAAAAATCAATTATTTGTAAACATAATATCCTACATCAGTCCTTTTTGACCGTATTATACAGGCAAAGTCGATAGGCATGGCAGATGTAATCTCCATAGCCTCGCGAAAAGTATTGCAGTTTTTCTCGCTGTATCTCAAGTTGGAGATATAGTCTTAGGCATATTCCTTGTTTATTTGCTGTCGTTAAGCAGAAAGCGGAGCACAGTCTCGTTGAATGTGTCGGGATTCTTGTTGGCAATGAAGTGATTGCCGGGAATGATGGCAAGTTTTGCATTGGTGATAGACTTGGCAATGAGTCGGGTATGAGCATCTTTTATCATATCGTTATTGCCGGCTATAACAAGGGTTGGGCATTGTATTTGTGAGAGTTCATCAGGCTTCACGTTTGGATCGTTTACCATTAGTCCGAGCATCTCGGCATTCAGCCTTGCCTTGGGATTTCTCTTTGCGAATAGCCTTGCTATTCTATAGCCTATCTCTATCGGAATCTGCACAGCCCTCTTAACACCTGAGGCATCAAGGTTTGCTCCGTTGAGAATCAGTTTCTCCACACGCTCCGGATGTGCAAGGGCAAATACCATTGCTATGTTACCTCCATCAGAAAAGCCGAGTATATGGGCTTTCACTATGGAGTGCTCATTCATGAATGCAAGTAGGTCATCGGCAAACTGCCTTATGGTGAAGGGTGCATCTCCACGAGGTGTCTTTCCATGTCCGCGAGTGTCAATCGCAATAACATGGAAATGCCGGGCAAAAGGCTCTATCTGGTGCTCGAAATAGCTACAATCCTCCCCATTGCCATGAAGCAGTATCAGGGGAAAGCCTTCTCCTTTCTCTATATAGTGGTGGCTGATATCCATTAGTTTCGCAAGCTCAACTTTTTAAGTGAAGAACGAAGAGTGAAAAGTGAAGAATTTAAATTACATTTTATAGTGTAAGGTTAATAAAACGGCCTTTAACTGCTATACTAACTTAAATTCTTCACTCTTAGTTCTTCACTCTTCACTTTCTCTTCAATCCTTCCTTAAGGAATGATATATATGCCTCAACATCCTCATCGTAGGAACGGGGAGAGGTGAGGAGATTGCCGTCGTTGTCGAGGAGAACGTAGAAAGGCTGGGTGTTAGCCCCGAACTTGGTGCGCTGGAGATAGCTCCATTTGTCGCCTACCGTGCGTAGCTTGCGAGGCTGGTTGTTCTCCGTAACCTCAATAGGCTCTGGGAGAGGAGTCTTGTCATCGACGAAGAGCTGAATGAGGACATAGTCGTTGGTTATCATTTCCTTCACACGCTCATCTGTCCATACGGCAGCCTCCATCTTTCGGCAGTTCACGCATCCGAAGCCGGTGAAGTCGATCATAACAGGCTTACCCTCAGACTTTGCCGCCTGTATGCCCAAGTCAAAGTCCTTGTATCGGGCTTCCACGGTCTCGCTCTTGTATAGGTTGAAGTCCTGTGTGCTCATAGGAGGAGCGAAGGCAGAGACAGCCTTGCATGGTGCGCCCCAGAGTCCGGGAACCATGTAGAGGGCGAAGGCGAAGGAGCAGAGAGACATGAAGAATCGAGTTACGGAGGTTCGGGTATTGATGATTTTCTCCCCCATCTCGTCAAATTCATCCTCATCGTGAGGGAAACGGATCCAGCCTATGAGGTAGCATCCGAGGAGGAAGAAGAGCATGATCCAGAGAGAGAGGAACACCTCGCGGTCGAGCAGGTGCCAGCCGTAAGCAAGGTCGGCTACGGAGAGGAACTTTAGCGAAAATGCAAGTTCTATGAAGCCGAGTGTCACCTTGATGCGGTTCATCCAGTTGCCAGACTTCGGGGCAGACTTCAGCCATGTAGGGAAGATGGCGAAGAGGGTGAAAGGCAGGGCAAGGGCGAGGGCGAAACCGAACATTCCCACGGCAGGACCTATGATGTTGCCTGATGTTCCCATCTCCACGAGGAGGAATCCGATGATAGGACCTGTGCATGAGAAGCTGACGAGGGCGAGGGTGAATGCCATGAGGAATATGCTCATCAGCCCTGAGGATGAAGAGGCTTTCCTGTCAACGGCATTGTTCCATGAAGAAGGCAGGGTGATCTCGAAGCCACCGAGGAAGGAGGCTCCGAATACTAATAGCATGAGGAAGAAGAAGATGTTGAAGATGGCATTAGTTGACAGGGCATTGAGTGCCGATGCCCCGAAGATTGCTGTTACGGCAAGTCCGAGTGAGAGGTATATCACGATGATTGACACCCCATATATAATAGCGTCTCTTATTCCCTTTGCTGATCGCACCACCTTTCCCTTTCCGTTTTCATCCTTGCTTGCTCTCTTCAGGAAGAAGCTCACCGTCATCGGGATGATAGGCCACACGCAAGGGGTGAGCAGGGCAATGAGACCACCGAGGAAGCCGAGGAGGAAGATGCCCAGTCCCCCCTCCTTCTCCCCCGAGGGGGAGGATGGGTTTAGTGTTGAGGGTTGAGGGTTTAGTGTTGAGAGTTGAGGGTTTAGAGTTGAGGGTTTAGTGTTTAGTGTTGAGGCGTCTTTTAAGGAATCAAGACTATTATCTTGCCCCTTAACAGGGGAAGGGGTAGCGTCCTCATCTATCTTATCGTTTTTTTTTCCTGTATTAGATGTTGAAGGAAGAGTTACAGTTCCGCTATAACTGAACTCAACGCTTGTAGGAGGCAGGCAAGTTTCGTCATTGCAGGCGCCGAACTCAAAGTAGCCCTCAATCTTGTATTCCTTGCCAGTAAGCTTCACCTTCTGGGAGAAAGTGACATTGTCCTCATAGTAAGCCACTTCACCATTCCATACAGCCTCAAATTTCTTCGTGGCAGGCTTGTTGGCTTTCAGAGGACCTTCCACCTTTGCCCCTTCAATCTTATCCACATTGAAGGATGCGGCTATCGGACCGTGCTTCTCCTCAGGCGCATACACATGCCATCCCTTAGCCATTGTGCCTGAGAAGGAAATGATAATCTCATCGGGAGCCGTCTGTTTCATAGAGGCTGTGAACTTTACCTGGGCATTTATTGCTATTGCCAGAAAGGCAAATATGGTTGCAGTAAATAGTCGTTTCATTGTTTATTATATTGTTTAGTGTTTGGTGTTTTGAATTTTATTATTATCCGCCATCGTCTAATTGCGGATAATAATAAATAGTTTTGTGTTCATGTGTCACTCAAATTCTTCACTATTCACTCTCAGAGAGATACTCCTTCGCATACTCCACATAGTGAGCAGCGTAGCTCTCTGCCTGATTAGGCTTTGTCTGCTTGATAAACTTGGCAGGCACACCTCCCCATATCTCGTGAGGGCCTATCTTTGTGTTTGAGAGTACAAGGGCATGGGCTGCAACGACTGCACCTTCACCAACCTCTGCTCCGTCAAGAACCGTGCTGCCCATTCCGATGAGACAGCCCTTTCGGAGAGTGCAAGCGTGTACCGTAGCGTTATGACCAATGGTAACGTCATCCTCCATAACGGTAGGACCGGTGGTGTTAGTTACGTGAACCACAGCGCCATCCTGCACGTTGCAACGGTTGCCCATAGTGATAGGTGCAACATCGCCACGCACGGTAGCACCGAACCAGACAGAACACTCGTCACCCATTGTGACATCGCCTACTATTGCAGCATTCTCGCTGAAATAACATTCCTTTCCCCACTTAGGAGAAATTCCTTTGTATGATTTTATTATAGCCATAGGGCCTCTCCCCCCGCCCTCCCCCGTAGGGAGGGAGCCGGAATGCAAATGGGGGATTCCGAATTATTTATTGTTTTATTTGCCTAACCATCCCTTTTTCTACCGATCCACTTCCAATTCTCGTAATCGAATCGGCTCCCTCCCTACGGGGGAGGGCGGGGGGAGAGGCCGTTTCTTTACGCATCAAAGAACACCTTACCGTTAGTGTCCTCTGGTCTAACTATTCCAGGATATTCACAATAGAAATCTTCCTTGAGGCGCTTCACATAGCGGCGAGCCTCATACTTAGCCATTGGGAGGTCGTGCATGAGGTAGTTTCCGCAGGTAGCAGCTGTAGTGCCTGGAACCTCATCGTCATAGTCAACCACATACTGGAATGCACCAATCATCAGATTGCGGATCTCCTCACAAGAGTACTTACCTTTTAATATAAGGTAGTTGCCTGTGAGGCATCCCATAGGTCCCCAGTAGATTACGTTCTCCTTCCAACCGTCGAGGTTGCGAAGGTATGTGGCAACAAGATGCTCTATGGTGTGAATGGCAGCCGGATTGAGACAAGGCTCATGGTTAGGTGCTGTCATACGGATGTCGTAGGTAGTGATAGCAGCACCATTCACTTCATCCTGACGGGAAACATATATGCCGGGCTGAAGGTTAGTGTGATCAACTGCAAAGCTTGGTATTAAGTCCATCTTTATTAAATTTAAGAGCCTCTTCCCCCGCCCTCTCGCGTAGGAAGGGAGCTGGAAGGCGAAAGAAGCATGTTAATTATTGATTGTAAACTCCCATTGGAGGGAAGCCTATTCCTGAGTGCAAATTTATGAAAAAATTTTTTAACAACCAAAAAAAACAGGCATTTTGATGCTGAAAGTTTGTTAAAGGGTATTACTAATTCTTATATTCAAGCATACAATTTTGGTGGTTTCAATTCGTTTTCATACCTTTGCACTCAGAAATGAGAATGAAACAACCTCCCTCCCACCCTCTCGCGTAGAGATGGAGCCAGAGCGCAGAAGGGTAACAGGAAAAGAGTTAAAAGGTCATTAGTAATTCGTCATTTGTAATCAATAAAGTGGTATATAAATTTATTCACCTAATATAAAATAGAAATGCAAACAAAAAACATTTTCTCAATTGCAGCTTTCGCATTCGCTGCAATCACACTCGGCTCATGCGGCAATCAGGCAGAGCAGGCACAGAAGGAGCTTGATTCACTCCGTAACGTAGTAGCAGAACAGCAGAATCAGCTTCAGGCTGCGTTGTTGCAGCTGAGGGTATCCTCATGAAGAATACTGAGGGTGGTGTTCCAAACCGTCAGCGTCTCAAGCAGAACGTAGAGGCTTACAAGACAATCCTCCAGAAGTATCGCGATAAGATCAGCAAGCTCCAGTCAAGACTCAAGAGCGAAAAGAGTGCTCACGCTGCTAAGATGCAGGAAATGCTCGAGAAGATGCAGGCTCAGCTCGACGAGAAGGATAAGGAAATCGAGGATCTCAAGAAGCAGATCGAGGACAAGAATGTTAGCATCGCTGAGCTCAACACTCAGGTTACTAACCTCGGTAACAATGTAAAGGAACTCACAGACCAGAACATTGCTAAGGATCAGACAATCACAGCTCAGACTGACAAGATGAATGAGGCTTACTTCATCATCGGCACAGGTAAGGAGCTCAAGGCTAAGGGTCTCATGGTTGGTGGCGGTCTCTTCTCTAAGAAGAAGCTCGACCTCTCTGCTGGTGATCTCTCTAAGCTCACTAAGATTGATATGCGCGCTAAGAAGACATTCTCTATCCCAAGCGCTAAGCCTAAGATCCTCACACAGGCTCCTGCTGGCTCTTACACTCTCACTAAGACTGGTGACAAGTCATCTACCCTGACTATCACAGACGTAGCTAAGTTCTGGAGCATGAGCAACGTACTCGTTATTCAGTACTAAGCAACTGCTTAAAACTCACAAAGCTAAATATAGGCACTCGTCATTATGGCGAGTGCCTTTTTTGTTACTAAAGCATAAACAAAAATGAAATAAAACGCAGATTTATCATTTTTTTTACTTAAACCTTGCTTGTTTCACTAATTTATAGTACCTTTGCCACGTTGAAAAATATTAGACGGTTAAAAATCTAAAACTTAATAACAAATAGAATGTTGAACAAGCGACTCTTTATTCTGTATGTGCTATTCGCACTTTTTACCGCTGCTTTCGGTCAGAAGAAGTTTTCCAAGGTCAGTATTGCTGACTTCGCAACACCTGCCGAAGCCGCCGACTCCTCTGCCGATGCCGTGTATATCTACAATATCGGAGATACACATTTCGAAATCTCACCTACCGGATTCAAGATGCAGACGCAGGTGAAAGTGCGTATGATGATTCTTACAGAGAAGGGTAAAGACTATGCCAACCAGTCAGTTGTATATCACTCTTCCGACAAGGGAAGTTCTTTTAATAATGACAAGGTTCTGAACATTAGTGCAGCTTCCTATAATCTTGTTGACGGCAAGGTAGTCAAGACCTCCATGTCAGGAAAGTATGAATTCGTGGAGAAGGTTGACGACTATACCAAAAGAACAAAGTTCTCTATCCCAGAGGTTAAGGTGGGCTCTATCATTGAGTATAAATACACGCTGGTGAGCCCTCGCTATACATACATCCCTACATGGTATATGCAGATGGATGATCCTGTAAGATACAGCTACTACACCGTGACTATCCCAGAATGGTTCAAGTATCAGGTAGAGCAGCGCGGAAGTAACAATGCCAAGTTCAACAAGGACAGGACTACCCTTCAGGCAAACTTGCAAGGTCAGATTGCAACAATTGAGGCTACAAGATATACCGTTGAGGCCGAGAATATCAAATCATTTAAGCATGAGAAACTCATATACTGCAAGAAGGACTATATGCAACGCATGGACTTTGAACTTAGCGGCATAGAGATTCCTGGTGAGGTGTATAAGAACTATACAAACACATGGGCAGATGTGCGTAAGTTCATGGAGGGTGAATATGATTTCGGTTCAAACCTCAAGATCAAGAACCCTTACTCTGCCGAAATGGCTTCTCTCGCACTTGACGGAAAGCCTTCAAGTGCCAAGGCTTCAATACTGTTCTCTTTACTCAAGAGCAAACTGAAATGGGACAAGACCTATAACCTCTATGCAAAGCCTTCAAAGGCTATAAAAGAAGGTAAGGGATCAAATGCCGACCTTAACTTCGTGTATATGGCAATGCTCAGGGATGCAGGCATAAAGGCGACTCCAATGCTTATCCGTCTTCGTGATAACGGACGTCTGCCTGTGACTCATGCAAGTTCTGACAAGCTCAACACCTTTGTCGTTGCCATTGTTGACGATAGCGGTGCGCTTCTCTTTGCCGATTGCTCTGCCGACTATGGCGACATCAACATATTGCCAGATGAACTCATGGCAGAGGGCATACTCTATGATCCCTTCGTAACAGAGACTCCTAATGCTGGTGCTACCAGAGGAGACATCTATGACCTATCAGAAATCAGAGGCAACTCCACAAATACACGTATCAACTGCATAGTAGATGCCAATGGAGAATTGGCAGGTCAGCGCATCAATACCCATATCGGCTATAATGCCCTTAACTATAAGGAGGCATACCATGCCGTAGAGGATAGTATTGCATTGATTGAGAAGATAGAGAAGAACCTTGAATGTAAGCTCGCATCTTTCAGGGCAAAAAACGTAAATGGTATTGGACGTGCAACGGAAGAGAGGATCCGTTTCACAAAGAAATCTATGGTAGATGGTGACAAGATATACTTCAATCCGCTTGTCTTCCCTGATGAAAAGACCAACTACTTTAAGGAGGCAGAGCGTTTGCTTCCAGTAGAGTTCCCTGCTGCTCAGACAACCACCATCACCTCTGCCATTACAATTCCTGAAGGATATGCAATAGAGGAAATGCCTAAGCCTGAAACTATCCAGTTGCCTGGTTATCTTGCAGTTGCCATCACATTCGAGATGCAGGACAACAATCTCGTAACCAAGTATCAGAGCATTGTTGACAACACCTTCATCCCTGCCACGGAATATGCAAAGTTGCAGGAATTCTGGAAAGGAGTGCTGAAGATCAACTCAATGATGGTGTGCTTGAAGAAGCAATAACCCCTACCCTTCCCCCGCTCGGGAGGAGGGAGCTATATAGTATTGATTCCTCAAAAACTGTGAATAACTAAAACATAATGAATTTATGCGAAACCACATAGCGACAAAATGTAATTACTCCCTTCCCCCACTCGTGGGAAGGGCAAGGATTAGGGGCTGTAGTCTCTTTATCTTGTTTTGGTTTTGCTGTTTTTTTAGCTCCGCCCAGACTTCATTGAGCGTATCTGATATTCCCGACTCCCTAAAGAAGGACGCATATTCCGTTGTACGTGATTATCAGGTCTCTGTCACAGCAAGCTCGCAACAGAGTCTTACTGCGCATTATCGTAAGGTAGTGACCATTCTTAAAAAAAAAGGTGAAAGACATGCTTTATGGCACAGACCAACTAGCAGTTTTGACCAGCTCACCTCGTTTAGCGGAAAGATATACGATGAACAAGGTAATGTGAAGGGCAAGATAAAACGAAATGCAGTACATACCTCGCAGTATTCCGAGCATCTTGCTACTGATGTACAGCATAACTATTTCGAACCTTCGGAATTGGATTACCCATACACCATCGAACTTGAATGGGATGTGAAGTCGTCAAAGGGATACATGGAATATGAGTATTTCTTCCCTATTGAACACGACAGGCAGTCTATGGAGAAGGCATCTTTCATACTCACTATTCCTGCTGACACAAAGATTCGCTATACAGGTATGCCGCATCAATGGGAGGCTCAGAAAAAGAACGAAGGCAATAATGAGGTTTATGCATGGAATATGCCGGCTATGCGATGCCTGATAGATGATGAGTATGATGACAAGCCCATGTTCTATTGCCCTTCAATCCTTGCCGTACCCTCGAATTTCAAGTTCGGAGAGTCTTCTGGCACTCTCGATAGCTGGGAGAGCCTTGGCAAATGGTATGCACAGCTTGCTGACAACAGGGGTACGTTGTTACCTGCTGATGTGCATAAGGTCAGGGAACTAACTGCTGATTGCAAGAATGACAAGGAAAAAATAGCGGCTCTGTATAAATATCTTGGTGAGAAGACACGCTATGTCAGCATACAACTTGGCATTGGCGGATGGCAACCCATGACTGCCGAGGAAGTTGGCAAGACAGGATTCGGAGATTGTAAGGCTCTTACAAATTATATGCAGGCTCTGCTCAAAGAAGCTGGCATTACTTCTTGCCAGACAGTCATAAGCACAGAATACGCGGATCTTCTAAAGGGATTCCCTAATATGCACCAGACAAACCATGTTATCCTTACCATACCACAGACAGATGGTAGCAACATGGTTATTGAGTGTACCAATCCGCAGTTGCCTTTAGGCTTTGTCCCGGGAAGCTATGCCGGACATGAGGCTTTACAGATAACAGGCGGTGAGGGTAAGCTCATACGCATTCCCGAATATACCCCTCAGAACAACTATGAGCGTCTGGTGGCAGAGGTACAACTTCAGGCAGACGGAAAATCCACCATCAAGTTCTCCGATGATCACTATGGTGCACGTTATGGTGGTGTGCGTTCTATTGTTTATCAGAATGAAAAGGAACGTAAGGACAATGTGGCACATTGGGTGTCTCTTCAGGATCCTGTAATAGATAAGGTAAAGGTGAATGAGGTCAAGACTGATACCCCGCACCTTGATGTTCAGGCAGACATGAAGGTGACATACGGCAAGGTGAACGGCAATCGTATATTCTTGGCTTGTAATCCTTTCCGTGACTTCCATAAACCTCGTTTCAGAAATGGCAGACAACGTCCTATCGTTGTTGAGAGTTCTTATTCATTGGATGATGAGATAAGGATTTCACTTCCTGAGAACTGTGTCTTTAGTGCAGGTCAGAAGACGGAATCTTCCTCAACTGATTTCGGCAGTTATTCTCTCGACATCAAGCAAGAGGGACAGATGCTCATTATAAAGACAAAGGTGAGCGTAAACAAGGGCAGGTTTGACATCTCTCGCCAAAAAGAATTCTCCGATTTCCGCGAGGCACTATCAGATATGACAACTCGCTCCATTATCCTGGAAATAAAATAACGTAAATTTACTATCGCTTTGCTTTTACATTAATTCATGTCGTAATTAATGTAAAAGCAAAGCGCAAATGGCTTTTAACTAATTTTAAGGATAATAATACCCTTTTATAGTATTATTTTAGTACTTTTGTAGCGGATTTTTAAAACCTAAGTATAAAACGTTTAAAACTAAACAAATGAAGAAAATCTTTACTCTAATTTCAATGATTTGCCTTTGCGCTTTCAATGCAATGGCAGCAGAGGTTACAACTGTTACAGATATTGAGAAGGCTGTAACTGATGGAACTGTCGTAACTATTTCTATTAATGGTACATATCTCTATGGACCTGACGCACAGAATACAAAGATGGGAACTGCTGAAGAGGCAGTATCTTCATCAAATGGTTGCGTAGGCTATAAGATCGAGAAAGACGGTGACAATTATATGTTCCGTTGTGTTACACCTGATGGTGGTGACTATTTCATCTGGGGACGCACAGAGTGCAACTATCTCAATGCACAGCCAAATGTTGATGGTGTAACATTCAATCTTAATCCTGGCGAGCAGAAGGGTACAGACCTTGCAAATGGTGCAGTTTGGGCTTTCGAGACAGTAGAGGGTAAGCTTTACCTCAAGAATGTTGGTAATGGAGGCTATTTCGCTGGTGAAAAGACATCAGAAACTGCCGTTGAGGTATCTGTTGTTACTATTAAGGGTGATCCAGAGCCTGTAGAGGAAGAGGTTAAAATCCTCGCATCTCTCAAGAGTCTTGTTGATAATGGCACAATTTTCTATCTGAAGACTGGTGATCAGTATCTTTACGGCTCAAAAGAACAGGAATGCGCTATGGGCACATTCGAGGATGCTACTGCTGAAACTGCTGCCGTAACAGGCTGGAAGCTTGAGTATCAGCCTCTTGGTGGTCGCTATATTTTCCGTGCTATCACTCCTGCTGGTGAAAACTACACTCATGGTTGGTCAAAGATGGAAGATAAGACTTGCTTCCTGAACACTCAGCCAGCACTCACTGGTGTTACATTCATTCTCGGTAAGGATCAGGACGCTAAGGATGGTTCTTCTTGGATTATTGCAGAGGTTGAGGGTGGCTACACAATCCAGAACAAGGCAAATAAGGGCTATCTCACAGGTCTCGGCGTGTCTGAGGAGCCAGTAGTATGGCAGATCGTTGAGCCTATGCCAAAGGTTCCAGAAGGTTGCGTTGATGTAGCTGCTCTTACTGGTACATTCGCAGACTGGGCATCTAAGGTTACATATCCAAAGACATTCGCTGTTCAGGGCGAGGCTTTCGGTGATGGTAATGGTGACAAGGAATCTACACACGTAAGCGTTGCTGACTATGACAAGATCACATTCGTAGTATCTCAGGGCAGCACACAGGGTCTTGGTCTCCGCGTATGGATGTGGGATGGCTCAAAGGTTGTAACTCTCTTTGCACATCCAGAGGCAGATGAGGCTACAGCTGACTATACTCAGGAGTATCTCATTAAGGAGCCAGGCAACTACGTTGTTAAGTTCAACGGTCTTGCTGACTTGAAGGGTGTAAAGGCAGCAAACAACTGGGGTGCTGATCCTATCGTTGTTGATCTCGCTTATGTAACTCCAAAGGCTGTTACAACATCAATCAACAACGTAGCAGTTAAGGCTCAGGACAAGGCTGTCAAGGCTCTCGTAAACGGTCAGCTCGTTATCGTTAAGGGCAACGACAAGTTCAACGTAGCAGGTCAGCTCGTTAAGTAAGACATTAATTTCACTTTATTTGATATTTACAAGAGGAGTGCTTCCGCATGAGGCATTCCTCTTTTCGTTTTTCAAAAAACATACAATGCCATTCTCGCATCTGTAACTTGAAAAAAAACATTTTTGCGATAATCCTACATACCTACATCGACACCCAATGTAAATTGTTGGTGTACAAAAACTTGCAGCGATTTTAAATACCGCATAAACCTACACTAATCCTACACCGAACCTACACTAATCATACCTGTCAAGGCATGAAATTAATAATTAACAATGAGTAAGGAATAATTTGAATAGTATCATAAGCGTTCAAGCCAAACTAAATTATCAATTATACATTATTAATTATCAATTAACCTGAATCTCTGAAGAATTCAGGTTTTAGTGTAGGTTCTGTGTAGGATTAGTGTAGGTTTATGCGGTATTTGAAATCCGTGTAAAACACTAAGACTGTGCGCGTTACACAGGGTGTCGATGTAGGTATGTAGGATTATCGCGAAAAAGTTTTTTTCCAAACCCATATTTCCCATTTTTAACACTTTGCATTTTTCATTTACCTACCTTACAGATCCGTTCCTCCTCCGTTTCTTAACCGTTCTTAAACCGTTTCTAAAAATAGGCACAAAAATGGGACTTACATGGGAGTTACTTGGGACTTACATAGGAGGATCATAGGAAGAACAAGGGAAGAAGATGCGAGGCACTTCTTGGGCAAAATGAAAAAAGAAGCTGTTTTCTTTGGAGAAGAAAGAAAAAGTTTGTATCTTTGCAAGCAGAAGAAATAAAATTGTGAATAATATGAAAGCAGCAATATCACAAGAGATGAAGACTGTTAGCATTGAGTTGCCCGTGTCTGAATATAACTTTCTAAAAACTCTCTCAAAAAAAATGGGATGGGTTACTAAGCTTGTTAAGACTAAGCCTGTTGCAAAGTCTGAACTTGATCTTGCTATTGAGGATGTGAAGAAGGGAAATGTTGTGTCTTTTGATAATGTAGAAGATGCAATAAACTATCTTAATTCATAAGAATATGTATCAGATTAAGTTTTCTGGGCGCTTTAAGAAAAGCTACAAGCTATGTATTAAGAGAGGGCTTAATCCTGAACTTATGAGTAATGCCTAGCGCTCATTGGCAGAAACTAGTACTGTGCCATCAGAGTTGCTTCCCCACCCGCTTCATGGTGATTATGAGGGGTGTATGGAATGTCACCTTCAACCTGATTGGCTTCTCGTTTGGAAAAAGCACGAGAATAAATTGTACGTCATGATGGTGACGACAGGCTCACATAGTGATATCTTTTGGAAAAAGAGAAGATAAATATTATCTTTGAAAGCGAAGGGCTTTTGATCTTTGACATTAAACCTTAGACTTTTAACATTATGGCAAAATATCTTGACCCGAAAGCGGACTTGACCTTCAAGAAGGTGTTTGGTGAGCATAAGGAATTGCTCATCAGTTTTGCCTGCTGATCGTGGAGAGAAGTATTCAGAGTTGAAGCCTGTCTATACTCTCAGTCTCGTGAATGATATTGCTTTCCCAGAGCTTCCCGATGATTTCTATCATTGCTATATGATGACTCATAGCAAATGTAAGGAATATACTATTGACGATATAGAAATGATATTCGTCGAGTTGCCAAAGTTTAAGCCCAATACCGTTCTTGACAAGAAGATGGCTGTGCTGTGGCTGAGATTCCTTACCGAGATAAACGAGCACACTAAGGAAGTGGATAAGGAACTATTATCAGATGATAACGTAGCCAAAGCCGTTAGTCTTGTGGAGGAATCGGCATATAGTGATGCGGAGCTATGGGCAATTGACCGTTACTGGGATTCCGTAAGTAGAGAACGCACGGCATTGTCGGAGAAATATCTCAAAGGTGAAGCCAAAGGTCGTGAAGAAGGTCGTGCAGAAGGTCTTGCTGAAGGCGAGAAGAAGGGACGGGAAGAAGGTCGTAAGGAACAAGCGTATGAAATTGCAAGAAACCTCATGGCTATACACCTTCCTATAGAATCTATCGTAAAAGTTACAGGATTAAGCGATGATGAAATCGCCTCACTAATGTGATGTGTATTCATCAATACGGAATTCGTTATTCCCAGACTATGACGCATATAAAAAAGCCCGGTATATACAATAATGTATGTACCGGGTTATTCTTTTATCATTAACTGCCTAATAGCACTCTGCAAATAGATGGGCGATTCATAAGTCGATAACTATTGATGCCTTCGAAGAATATGGTGTCTGAGTCTGCAAGAAGAGGATAGAGTTCGTTGTTTAGCTTGAATAGCAATTCCAGTCCTGTGAACGAAACACCATCATCTGCTTTTAGGTGAACCATAGGATTGTTGTATTTCTCGGCTTCCTCTGAATCCTCATCAAAAAGGATGAAATCGGTCTCAGCACCTATACATTCTATCTTTTCTTCAAGCAAACGGACAATAGACTTGCCTGAAACCTCTTTGTTATATCTGGTTATAGCGATATAGAAATCCAATTTACTTCCAAAAACACCTGTCTGGAAATTCCACATGACATCCTCAAGAAGTGGTTTGATTCCTTCCTGCTCTTGTGTTTGCCTTGTGCTTTGACCTTCTAATTGCTGTTGCTGATATTTCTTTAGAACATCCTTATTTGTACGTCTCTGCCATTTTAGCCCCCATATCATAAAGATGAAAAATATTACCGTAAAAACAAGAGCAACAGGCATAGTCCATGTCCCTTTAGGGAATACATACATTATCAATAGAAATAATGCCATGTATATTGCAAAACCAATTCGTGCGACAACCCGTCTGCGTTTTAGCTCCTTTTCGCATTCTGCTTGCAACTCATTCCCATTCTGAACTTCATTATCTTCTTGCTGTGGAAACACGAATAAACTACTCCCGTCGGGATAATAGAGCTCGTTAGAGCCGGTAATATCGTAATAGGAAAGGCCGTACTCCTTAGCAAGCTTAAATGCAATCTCACATATTTTATCAGCCTCGGAATATCCCATTGCCATATAGATACCTTCCCTTGCAATGCAATAGTCAGCATCCAGACATCTGTCTATTTCTTCATCGCTGAGAGCGTACTTTCCATTCATAGGTCGCACGATGTCCTTCATCTTTATGAACCATTCCTTCAGACGCGGGGTAGCGTGTTCGCAGTCATTATAGTCAAGATCCTCTTTCCATTCTATCACGTCATCATACCATTCCTGAAACTCCTTGCTGTCCTTGAAACGAGGATGACGGTCAATGATCATTATATCATAGCTCATATTTCAATCTACTTTACTCTTTACCCTTTCCAAAATCACCACATATCCAGCACGAATGTCTTGAATGTGACATTTGATACATCAAGCTGGCAAGTCTTTTCTATTTCCGTTGGCTGCTTTATATAGAAGATAACGGAGTTCTTTATGTCAATATCATGTATAAGACCTTCATCGCCCTTGGCAAGAATACCAGTCTTGCAGCCTCGGCATGTCACCTTTTCTATGTGAATATCCTTAAAGTCTGGTGCAAAATCAGTAGCGCCAACGTGCTTGTCCTCCTGTCCTACCTGATTGTTGGAATATGAAGCCTCAAACACTATTGCCTGATCCCTGATGTCGGTCATCACAATGTTAGAGATATAGATGTTAGCCGTAGCACCACCACGGCCATAGCTTGTCTTGAAGCGCAGACCTGTATCTGTGCCCATAAAGCGATTGTTGCGAACCACTACGTTCTGCACGCCACCACTTGCATCCGAACCTATCACAAAGCCACCATGAGCATGAATAACGGTATTATCCTCAACGAGAATATCCTTGCAAGGACCAGCCAAAACGCCATTCTTTCCAGAACCGCTCTTTAGGCAGATACCATCATCACCAGCATCAATAGTACATTCTGTTATCAGACATCTGTTGCAGTTGCTAAGATCAATGGCATCGCCATTCTGGGCATTCCACGGACAACGAACCGTCACGCCAAGCACGCTTACATCCTTACAATAGCAAGGGTGAACGTGGAAACGTGGGGAGTTCTGTACGGTTATATCCTGAAAAAGCACGCGCTCACAATGCTCAAAGCGGATAAGGTCGGCACGGGTATTTGCCTCCTCCTCTGGAGAATCCGTAAGAGAAGGAACATTCTTCAGGTTGTAAGGATACCATATATCACCCTTCTCGCTTATGATACCGCCCATCTGCGTGTATTGTTTCCACTCGGAAGAACTAACCTTACTGCGCTTTACAGGACGCCAGTATGCTCCGCTACCGTCGATAGCACCAAGACCGGTAATGCTGATGTCGTGTGCATTCTTTGCATAGAAAGCTGGTATTACGAGCTTGCTTGTCTTATTGGTTGTGTTCTTGTGCTTTGACTTATCAGGAGTCATCTTCACTATTGCGTTACGACTAAGGTTTATGTCGATGTTGCTCTTGAGCATCACCGGACCTGTTAGCCATATACCGTCCTCCACAATCAGATGACCGCCACCCCTTCTGCTGAGGTCATCAATAGCCTTGGCGAAAGCATCTGTGCAAAGTGTGATGCCATCGCTGACTGCACCATACGCGGTCAGTTTCACGTATCTGTCAGGAATCTTAGGTAGTAGAGGCCTTTTCAGAGGTATAGGAAGGTTCTTGTAAAGATATGAGAAATCCTTGCCCTCTGTGCATCTATTATCCTGTGCGTTTATGTTTACTAATCCTAATGTTGTTAGTAATAGGAATAGCATAAATAGTTTTTTGTTCATGGGGGTGAAATAATAAGAATAGTACTATAGTCAAGTTAACTTTTGCTTGCAAAGTTACTTTTTTTTATCCAAAAAAGAAAACTTTATTGCGATTTTTTGTAGGAATGTGAAAAAATTAATGCGATATTAATGTGGCATTGATGACAATTAATGTAGGTTCGATGAAAAAACGCTTGCGCTTTGCTCTGAAACATTAATTAAGACGTGAATTAAAATATTAATTTGGACAAAAAATGATGAGAGTCTAAGCCGTAAGTCTAATTAATGTCACAATTAATGTTTCATTAATGTCCTAATTAATGTTATGCGATAGTAAAAGTCAAATCGTGGATAATGTAGGTTCGCAAAGCGAAAACTTATAATACCACATTAATATCGCATTAATTTTCCGAGCTTTCCGTGTTCAAAATAATCTCATCGTCTTTGCGTTTTAAAAATATAATAGTGAAAAAATGAAATTTCAACTTAACTTTTTGCATTTGCATACGCTTATGTTGTAGAATGACCCAAGAAGAGTTTGAACATATCGCCCCAGCGCTCCGAGAGTTGATGCTCTCGGTAGGCCGCAGTTTCTTCGGCAATGATGATGATGCCGAGGACGTTGCACAGGAGGGATTGGTAGCTCTTCTAAGGTTCATCGACAGAATGGAGTCTGGTGCCCGGCATGATGCTCTCGCCATCAGGGTGGCAAAGCATTGCTGTATGGATATAGTGAGGAAAAGGAAATCCAGCCCCTTTGTGTTATGCAGATCGAATGAGGAGATAGCACCACCAGGAAGGGATGTGGGGGCGTCGCCTCACGAGAATCTGGAGGCAAAGGAACTGCATGAAGCCGTTGACAAAGCCGTTCAGCATCTCAAACCGAGTGAGCGACGACTATTCGAGATGCGACAGATAGAAGGTCTTGAGCTTGACGACATAGCCAAACGGACAAACATAGCGAAGCCCTCGATAAAGAGCATTGTCTCGGCAGCAAGAAAGAAAGTCTTCGAGGAAATTAAAGAAAGACTTAGAAAGTAAATTACTTTTTAGAAAGTAAATGACCAGTAAATTATAATCAGTAAATTACGAGAGCGACATCCGTCGCTTGGAAATGCTGAATTAAATATTAAAAATTTACTGAATTTAATTTACTGAATTAATTTACTTCTAATTTACTTTCCGCCACAGGGCGCAAGCCCGATTTAATTGTAAAAGTTTTAACGACATGACATATAAAGAAACTGAAATATTAATCCAGAAATATCTCAACGGCGAGACAACAGCCGAGGAGGAGAGACTTCTTGCTCTTGAAGTTTCCCGAAAGGATGCACCCGATGACTGGAAAGTCATAGCCGAGATGCTTGGCGAACTGACCGTTGACGAGGCACTCTTCGACCAGATCATGGCAGAACGCAAGCCAAAACCACGCCTCATGCGCTTCTGGCCTTGGGTAGCCGCTGCCTGTGTTGCCGCCCTGCTCGTTGTCTTCCTCGGTCCTCCGAGAGAAGATACCGTCAGCAAGCCTCAAATAGCCAAGGTTGAACCAAAGCCGAAGGTCGCAGAAGAGCCAAAGACCATTGAGCCACAAGAGACGGTAAAGAGCAACACCTCTGCCCAATCTCTGCCCACGCACAAGACAAGGCACAAGCCTCGCGTTTCAAGAAGAGCAAAAGAAGAGCAACAAGAGAGCATCACAAGACAAGAGGCAGAACCTGTTGCCAAGCCAGAGACTATCACAAATGATATTGCACAGACAGAAGAGCCTATCATGCAAGAAGTCATTTATGATGCTAATATGGATTTTAAGGCATTCACAAGAAGCATTCGCGAAAGAGGCGAGCGCGTAACACAAAGGATTGCTATGAGTTCTCAACCACGTTATCAATTAAATTAACATATAAAATTATGAAAAGAATCATCACAATTATATTATCAGCTATACTGACAATAACAGTATCAGCACAAGACAAGAATCCCGTTGAGAAGATATGCGAAGAGATATATTCTGCTGTGCCAGGACTGCCTTGTCTTGATGACAAGCAAAAGTCATACAACGGAGATGGTTTAGTAGTATATTCTCACGGAGCCTACTTCGACGGAATCTTCTGTACAAAGGATTCTGCAGAATACAAGAAAAAAAAAGTTATAAAGAAAATACTCGGTATTATCAGACATAACCTTGACTCATTGATAAAATCATCAGAGGAAAGTCATCACTTTGAATCTCATAGTCATGATGCTGACACTATAAAATATTCCCTTTGCTTGTCCAATGGACCAGTTGTTCCTAAGAAAATCAAAATGGGGAATTTAACTTATATTACCCCAGATGATGACGAAACTGTATCTCTCGATTATACAAGGAACAAAAGGAATTATGAGTACAGAGGGTATGCTGATTGGGTGAACTTGAAATACCATAAGAATGTTATTCTCCCCAACAAACACGATAATGCTTTTGATAAGCAGGCTTATCTGGAAAAAATAGCACCAGTTCTCAAGCATAAAGATATAAAATCGTGGGATTTCAAGTGGTCACAAAGTGAAGACTACGACATTGAGAGTAACAAAGAGGACATTGATTTCATCACCCTCCTGTATCCTCAATACAAAAACGCAGGGCAATGTATAGGAACCATGTATTTCATTCCAAAAGAAAAGAAAGAATTGGCAGAAACTATACTGACATCCTTAGATAGCATCACACTCAATCATACGGAAACCAATCCATATCAAAGGTATGTATATCACTATAACATGAAGGATTGGGTAATGCGTTATACAGAAGGTGCAGGTCATAAAATCAAAGAAATGTTTTTCACGAACTATCAATCTTCTACACGAGTATTTTATGGTGTTACTTCCCAAGGCTACTATGTAGCCATAGCTGATACTGAAAAGAATTTCTGCATTCCAAGAGAATGGTATGTCCTAAAAGTTTTCGATCACGGCAAGAAGGAATACATAAAAGGAGCAAACCCCAAAACTAAATAACTATCAATTATGAAAAGAATCATCACCATAATACTATCCGTAATGTTGGCAATAACAGTCTCTGCTCAAACAAAAACATTACTCGATAAAATCCTTGAACCGTTAAATGAGACTTGCAATTACAAAATGATATACCATTTAGACAAGCCCAACAGAATATGCACCAATCAGTATTATTCTATAACATTCGACGACTTTAATTTTCAAGATATCTTCCTACACAGAAGTTCACCACACAATGACAGCATTTCAAGAAAACAGGTTTTGCTAAACAGTCATTTTTGCAACAGTTTAGATTCCCTGATGAAGATTGCAGAAGAAGGTTATCATTATGAAAACCATTACAAGGGCAAAGGGGATTCTATAATATATTCTATATGCCTAAGAAACATAGATGATGGTATAAAAAGGAGAATAAACAATCATGGCGAAGTTGTGTATCCTGATGCAATTGAAAGTATCAGTTATGATTTTAATTCTTGGCATTACAAATCAGACACTTACCATCAAAAAGACACGATTTTTGATGGTGTTAAGGTTCCCATATACAAAAAAGCCGAGCAAGAAATTGACACGATTTTAGGAGGTGTTGGACACCTCACATACACAAAAGCCGAACTGATTGATGAAATCCGTCCTTTCGACAAAGAGCAGTATTACCAAATTATACAGCCTGTTCTCAAACAGAAAGGAATAAAATCATGGAAGTTCAAATGGGAAATAAGCGATGATTATGACTATAATCCCAAAGAATACACTCATGGCTATTGGTCTATAAGTGGAGGTGGAGCAACAAGAGAAGGTACAATGTATTTCATACCCAAAGAAAACAAAGATTTAGGAGATAAAACATTTAGTGCCATCGACAGTCTAACATTCAATTACATCAATAATAATTATGAACAAGATTTTTATTACAGGTCCAACCAACATAACGAAGCAAAAACGGCATTTGTCCCAAATGAATTACGACACATATTGAGTGCACATTTCAACATAGACAATGGCGACCGGGTAGAGGTTTTAGTCGGATATACAGAAGCCGGATATTACATTGTGGTTTCAGAAAACAATGGCAGTAACGGTTTTCCTGTCGAATGGTATGCCTTAAAGAGTTTCAACAACGGAAAGAAGGAATATATTAAGGGAGCAAAGAAATAATTTTAGATTATAATGGTTTTAGCGAGATTATTTTAAGAGGGTAACGGAAAGCTTATGTCCATTTCGGGCATAAGCTTTTTTCCTTTGAATTCACGTTATACTACTCATCTGTAGAATTGGCAAGAGGCATAAACGGAGGTGGCTTCTTTCAAGGCAAGGGGTGGTAAATCTCTCGTGCCTCCGCTATAGTTCCGTTCTTCATCCCATGTAAATCCCATATAAATACCATTAAAATACAACAAAGATACCATTATATTACCATAGTTTATGGTATTATTATGGTATTATAATGGTAATATAATGGTATTATTATGGTATTATGAACGGAGAAATATGGGAAGAGCATAGAAGGGAGAACAGACCTAAAGGATAGAGAAATCCCCTTCTCCCAGCATAATGACAAAGTGTCTAAAGGCTGAGAGAAGGGGAGTAGGGGGGAATAAAAGATTTAAGTTTCGCTTTGTTTTCGTCGAACTCACGTTAATTAGTAACTCAAGTTTCGCAAGTTGAGAACTGTCTGGAAGACAGTACTATGAGTAACCCCGTACATACGAGTGTAACGAGGATGTGCGGGGATATAGTGCCAATCCCGCCTAACTGCCTGGAGGGCAGTACATAGATGATCAGGTACAGCCTTCCAGGCTGGGAATGTAGTTGTTGTTTGCTATCCGTGGGCATCCTCTCCTTCATCGAGTATGCCTACGGTTACGCATGGTGCTGTATTCCAGACAGTTCAGAGCTTGCGAAACTTGAATTAGTAATTTGTTTTGGTGATTGTGCCCCTTCGGGGCGTCAACCAACTATGAACTAATTACCATTTATTGCGAAAGGTTGATAGTAGCCCTTTAATTGCAATACAAACTTAAATTCTTCACTCTTCACTTTTCACTTTTCACTCTTTACTAAACCAGTCCTAATTCCTTCGCTTTTTCATTCAGCAAGGCAAGGAGAGGTTCTCGCTCATTCTCTACCTTATTATCGAGAACGGCATCCTTGAGATATTGCTTTCCACGAAATCATCTCAACGAATCAAAATCAATTTCTTCGTAGTCAAGACCTTCAGGTTCATGGTCATAACTTTCATAACGGATAAGGTCAAAGTTGACAATCTCTTTATCATTAGTCCAAAGGCTATATTCAGGTTGTTCACCTTCAACTGTACTTGTCATAATATACGCCCCTTTGAGCTTAGAACAAGGGATAATAGACACCCGTACTTCTTTTTTCCAATCGTTTACAGTTTTGTAAGCCCAACCACCACCATCAAGTTTTCTGAAATCTTTTAATGGACGAAACCATGTCTCCATACAGTAGTACATCAACAACATGTCAGTAAACTCAAATTCATTAGCTATTTCATCAGTATAATAATAGGCTCCACCTTGTTTCCACAGATGATGCCAAACTCTTGGAATATCCCCCAACTGCTGTTTTTCGAGATTAGGCATTTGTTCCATGATGTCGGTCAATATCCTAGTTATGTAACCTGCACGCACACGACTGTTTCGAGCTCCCATTTTATTATTCAATGTGTCAAAATAGCCCTTGTGTGAGCGCGGTATAATATAATAGGATGTTGCATAAGTGCCAAAAGGTTTTGAGGGATTCTCGCGAAAATAGCTATATTCACGATAGAGAAAAGTTGTATCATGTTCCACAAATTTTTCATAAGTGGAATAGCATTTGCAATTTTCGTCACTATATGTAAGAGGTATTTTTACCACTTTGCCATTATCAACCTTTAGTCTCATCGTATCAGGAAAAACATCATTATTCTGAGCCATAATGTTGACACAGTTGATAAAACAAGCCAGTAGCGTAAAGATTCTTGTCATGTTACATGAGTTTTAGTTATTTCGGGTACAAATGTAAGCAATCTTTTTATAATCACAAAATATTCACAAAAAAAACTGAGGTCGCAAATTGCGACCTCAGCTTTTGATTATTTCTCTAAACCAGTCCTAATTCCTTCGCTTTTTCATTCAGCAAGGCAAGGAGAGGCTCTCGCTCGTTCTCTACTTTATTGTCGAGAACGGCATCCTTGAGATATTGCTTCAGGATTCCGACTTCACGCGATGGTTTGAGATTATACATCTCCATAATCTCGTTACCGTCAATAACAGGCTGGAGGAGGCGTTTGAAATCCTTTTCCTTTAAGTCCTCAATCTTCTGGCGCACAAGCTGATAGTTGTCGAGGAACTTTTGCTTTCTTTGCTGGTTCTTGCTCGTTATATCAGCCTCGCAGAGAGCCATGAGAGCATCAATATCATCACCGGCATCATTCACCAAACGACGGACGGCAGAATCGGTAACAATATCGTCGGCTATGGCGATAGGACGCATGTGGAGTTCCACCATCTTCTGCACGAACTTCATCTTTGCATCCATAGGCAGTTTCATTCTGCGGAAGATACCAGGAATCATCTTTGCACCTATTATGTTGTGAGCATGGAATGTCCATCCCTGAACAGGGTCCCAACGCTTGCTCTTAGGCTTGCCGATATCGTGAAGAAGGGCGGCCCAACGAAGCCAGAGGGAGGCCTCTCCCCCCGCCCTCCCCCGTAGGGAGGGAAGTCCGATGTTGATAACATCGGAGTATGTGTCAGCCGGAGTGCTATCGGCAGGTTCGCTTGAGGCATTTACCAAGTTTTCCAACACCTCCAAAGTATGGTAGAAATTATTCTTGTGGGCTCTTCCGTTCTTTGTCTCTACCATATCCATCTGTGAGAGCTCAGGGAAGATAATTGCAAGGAGACCAGAGCGTTGCAAATCCACGAAACCACGGCTCGGGTGCTTGGTTATAAGCGTTTTGTTAAGTTCTTCCGCAATACGCTCTCCGCTGATTATTTTGATACGCTCGGCATTACGTTCAAGAGCCTCGAAGGTCTCGTCTTCAATAAGGAAGTTGAAACGTGTGGCAAAGCGGATGCAACGGAGCATTCGCAAAGGGTCGTCGGAGAAGGTGATGTCAGGATCGAGAGGCGTGCGGATGATTCCGTCGTAAAGGTCGTCGATACCTCCGAATGGATCGACGAGTTCGCCAAAACGACTCTTGTTCAGGCAGATAGCCATAGCGTTGATGGTGAAGTCGCGACGGTTCTGATCGTCCTCAAGAGTGCCGTCCTCAACGATAGGCTTGCGAGAATCACGCTGGTAGCTCTCTTTACGAGCGCCGACGAATTCTATTTCTATAGAAGACTCCTCAACGGCCTCTCCCCCCGCCCTCTCCCGTACAGAGGGAGCCGATTCGTTTATATCCCTTCCATATACTTTCACTTGTGCTGTTCCAAAGTTCTTGAAAACTGAGAGTGAGGCTTTCTTGCCCAGTTTCTTCTTCAGGCATTTGGCAACGGCGATTCCTGGGGATGGCATTCCGTTAGGAGCCACCACCACGCAGTCAATATCATCAGATGGTTTTTCGAGGAAGATGTCACGGACATATCCCCCCACTACATAACACTCAAGACCAAGGCTATCAGCAGCCTCGGAAATCATGTGAAAAATATCCTTATCAAGTATTTGCGCCAGTTCGGCGTCAGTATAATCCTTCATTTCGACTGCAAAATTACAAAAAAAGAATGACATTTTAGGGCGTTTGTAAAATTTTTAGTATTTTTGCACCATGAAAATACGTAAAAACATAGCAATGACATCGTTACAAATACTCAGATTGGCTATTTGCGTGACTTTTGGCACGGTTCTTCTCTCTGGTTGCGAGAAGAATCCAGAGGCAAAGCAGTTGCTCAAGGAGATACAGGCAGAATATGAAGCCGGCAATTATCAGAAAGTGTTGCTTTCAATAGACTCCCTTCGTCATGACTATCCCGAAGCTGTAGAAGAGCGCAGGGAAGCCTTAAAGTTCCATCAGGAGGCATCGCTTAAACTGGCACAGGCAAATCTTGCCTTAGTTGACTCTACCCTTCAGGCTGCAATAAAGCAGTATGATGAGATGAAACCACAGGTGGAAGCACATCGTAAGGCTTGTGTGGCTACTCAGGAAGAGCTTCAGCAGTTCAATGAACTGAGAGCCTATCGTGACTCCCTTCAGGGAGTTTTCAATATGGAATGTGCAAAGATAAAGTACATTCATAAACGTCAAAAACAGTTGACAAATGATAAATGACCTATATGATTTGGCATTTTCAGAGGCTTTTTCTTTGAAATATCGTCAAAAATAAGTAACTTTGCACCGCTTTATATAAATGAAAAATGAAAAAGTGAACAATGAAAAAATACAAGTCACACTTTTCTCGCGAAAAAACGCAGGTAGAAAGCCAATCTGTATTTTTCATTTTTCATTTTTAATTTTTCACTTAATACATACGGATTATGACAACAGAGGAAGAATTCAGAAGCGCGCTGAAAGAGTGTCGCGATATTTTTACCGCAAAGCTGGGAGACTATAGTGCCTCTTGGCGTATTCTCCGTCCGTCTTCTCTTACCGATCAGCTCTTCATCAAGGCAAAGCGCATTCGTCAGCTTGAGACTGGCGAGGTGGCTATGGTGGAGGAGGGTATTCGCCCTGAGATCATGGCTCTGGTGAACTATGGCATCATAGGTCTGATACAGTTGCAGGAGGGCTATGTTGACGAACCTGACATTGACAAGGAACGTGCCATTGAGCTTTACGACCACTTTGCTGAAGAGACCTTGCAACTTATGATTCGCAAGAACCATGACTATGCTGAGGCTTGGCGCGGAATGCGCGTCACGAGCTATACGGATTTCATCCTCACGAAGATAAACCGCGTCAAGGAGATTGAGGATAACCAGGGTAGGGTGAGCGTATCTGAGGGTATCGACTCAAACTATATGGACATCATCAACTACGCTGTGTTTGGACTCATAAAAACCAAGGGTGCAGAGTGAAGGTTCGCTATTTGCTGATAAACATTGCCCGCATCATCCTCGCCGTAACATTCATCTTTTCTGGATTTGTCAAGGCGGTTGATCCGATAGGAACGCAGTATAAGCTGCAAGACTATGCCGAGGCTCTGGGATTGTTGCCGTATGTGCCCGACTGGTTCTCGCTCTCCGCATCCGTAGCATTGTCGGCTATGGAGTTCTCGTTTGGCGTGTTCCTGCTCTTTGCCGTTCTGCGAGGGATTGTTACTCGTGCCATACTCGCCTTTATGGTGGTCATGACGTTGGTGACCGTATGGATATGGATGGCAGATCCTGTGAGCGACTGTGGATGCTTCGGTGATGCTATTCGTCTGAGCAATGGCGAGACGCTTCTGAAGAACATCATACTTCTGGGGCTTGCCTGTGTGGTGGCTAAATGGCCGATGAATATGCCGAGGTTCGTGAACCTCAGTAACCAATGGATTGTATTTCATTACACGTTCCTCTTCATTCTTGCCACATCGGTATGGAGTTTGTATGACATTCCGGTCTTCGACTTCCGTCCATACCATATAGGGGCGAATATTCCCGAGGGAATGGAAATGCCGGAAGGGGTTGAAGGACCAGAGTTTGAGACCACCTTCATACTGGAGAAGGATGGAGTCAGGAAGGAATTTACGTTGGAGGAATATCCTGATTCCACATGGACCTTCATAGACTCCAAGTCAAAGCAGATAAGCGAGGGATATGTGCCGCCTATCCACGATTTCACGATCACGGATATGCAGACGGGCGATGATCTCACGGAAACGATAAACGAGGGATATACCTTCCTGCTCGTCTCTCCGCATCTGGAACAGGCTGATGATACCAACTTCGGCAACATAGACATGATCTATGAATATGCCGTAGAGAATCATTATAAGTTCTATTGCCTTACGGCAAGTGGCGATTCCGCCATTACGCGCTGGAAGGATATGACAGGGGCCGAGTATCCGTTCTATAACACGGACGAGACGACGCTCAAGACCATAATAAGGAGCAATCCGGGATTGCTGTTGCTGAAAGACGGTACGGTGATTGGCAAGTGGGGGCATAACCTTCTTCCTGCCGACGAGATGATAAGGCAACCGCTTGAGAAATCGGAGTTCGGGCATCTGCCAGAGGATGGCTTAGCCAAGAGGATAGCCCTGATACTGCTCTGGTTTGTATTGCCTCTTGCCTTGCTCACCATTGCCGACAGGCTCTGGATGTGGTCAAGGTGGATTTCGCAAAAAGAATTCAAAGAATCCAACAGGATATATAATTTCATTAAAAACAAAACAAAAAATGAGAAAGAAAATCGTAGCAGGTAACTGGAAAATGAACAAGAACCTGCAGGAGGGCGTTGCTCTCGCTAAGGAACTCACAGAGGTAGTAAAGAACCCTAACTGTGACGTTATCATCGGTACTCCATTCATCCACCTCGCAAGCGTTGCTGAGGTTATCAAGGGTAGCAGCATCAAGCTCTCTGCTGAGAACTGTGCAGACAAGGCTTCTGGCGCTTATACAGGTGAGGTTTCTGCTGAGATGGTTAAGTCAACAGGTGCTGAGTACGTTATCCTCGGTCACTCTGAGCGTCGTGAGTACTACCACGAGACTCCAGAGATTCTCAAGGAGAAGGTTAACCTCGCTCTCGCTAACGGTCTGAAGGTTATCTTCTGCATCGGCGAGTCTCTCGCACAGCGTGAGGCTAACGAGCAGGAGGCTGTATGTAAGGCTGAGCTCGCTGGTTCTGTATTCCACCTTTCTGCTGAGGAGTGGAAGAACATCGTTATCGCTTACGAGCCAATCTGGGCTATCGGTACAGGTAAGACTGCTACTGCTGACCAGGCTGAGGAAATCCACGCTTACATCCGTTCTTGCGTAGCTGAGGTTTACGGTGCAGAGGCTGCTGACAACACAACTATCCTCTACGGTGGTTCTTGCAAGGCTTCTAACGCTCCTGAGCTCTTCGCTAAGCCTGACATCGACGGTGGTCTTATCGGTGGTGCTTCTCTGAAGGCTGCTGATTTCAAGGGTATCATCGACGCTTGGAACTAAGAAATTGCATCCTCTTTAACTCTCTTTCGGGAGTGAGGCTCATGCCTCTCTCCCGAGGAGAGTAAATGTTAAAGTTAAAAATTAAAAAGTATGATTGACATTCTTTGCTGATAGCGTGATTTGTCACTTTTTACTTTTAAATTTTTAATTTTTAATTTTCTTATGAACAGACTCTTAACATTTATTCTCGCATTAATCTGTTGTCTGGGCATTCAGGCGCAGAACCAGAAATTCCTTGACGGACTTCGTGCTAACGAACCTGGCAAGGGTACTGTCACCGTGACTCAGAGTCCGGCTATCGATGTGTTGGTTAATGGTAATCCGCAGTCTGCGAATAACAATAGTGTTGCTCCAACTCCGGCAGCACCTGTAATCCATCATCCGACACCAACTATTCCTCAAGAAAACAATAGACCGGATGTGACTCAGCATCCCGGCACAGATATAGCGCATAATGGCGGTAGTGATATTCCCGGAGAGGATGCTGCCGTAGATACCCGTAAGAAGGTGATGCGCAACAGCTATAAGACAACAGGTTTCCGTATTCAGGTGTTCTCAGGCGGTAATTCACGTAATGACCGTCAGAAGGCAGAAAAGGCTGGTACGGATATGAAACGATACTTCCCTACTGAACCTGTGTATGTTCATTTCTATTCTCCTTCATGGAAATGCCGTATGGGCAACTACCGTACACAGGAGGAGGCTCGTGCCGTTCTTGCACAGGTAAAGAAGTATTATCCGCAGGCGTGTCTCGTGAAAGGCACGATAAGCGTGCAGTATTAGTCAATATCAACAGTGGCCCCTCACCTGTCCTACGGACATCCTCCGACACATACTCGGAGATACTCAATCTCCGACTTCCCCAAGGGGCGAGGGAGGTGTTAGTAATATCCCCTCAAGGGATTTCCTCAAAATAATAAATGTATTTTCCCCCTCGCCCCTTGGGGAGAGGATGCCCGAAGGGCAGGTGAGGGGCCGTTTTTTTTATTATAGAAATGCTTGACAGTAATATAGAATCAACAGAACCATACGTAAATCCTGAGACTCTCGATGAGCTTGCAGGTCATTATAAGGAAGTTCTCAGACTTCTTGGTGAAGACACAGAGCGTGAAGGATTGCTAAAGACTCCGCTCCGCGTGGCTAAGGCTATGCAGTTCCTTACAAAGGGTTATCGCGAGAATCCGAAGGCGATACTCGAGAAGGCACTTTTCCACGAGACCTACAACCACATGATCATAGTGAAGGATATCAATTTCTACTCTATGTGCGAGCATCACATGCTCCCGTTCTATGGCAAGGCTCATGTGGCATACGTTCCTAACGGCACAATAACGGGTCTTTCAAAGATTGCGCGTGTGGTGGAGGTGTTTGCCCGCCGTTTGCAGGTTCAGGAACGCATGACGCATCAGATCATGGAGGTTATTCAGGAAACGCTGAAACCACAGGGCGTTATGGTTGTTGTAGAGGCTGTCCACATGTGCATGCAGATGCGTGGTGTGGAGAAGCAGAACTCAGTAACCACAACTTCTGCCTTTGCCGGAATATTTGGCAACGCAACTACGCGTCAGGAGTTTATGAACCTGATTAATAAGTAGCCCCCCCAGTCCCTCCCCAAGGGAGGGCTCCTCCCCCCTTACCCCCTCAAGGGGGAGTATATACATTTTCCAAATCAAGAGGGGAATAATTATAATCAATAACATAACTTCCCCTATGGGGGATTAATTCTATAAAACATCCTTCCCTTTGGGAAGGCTTGGTTAGGCTTTATGCGCTTTATTTCATGGAACGTGAACGGGCTTCGTGCCTGTGCTGGTAAGGATGGCGAGAAAGTGGAAAACGGAATAATGGGTTTCCAGACCGCCTTTGCCGAGTTTGATGCTGATTTCTTCTGCCTTCAGGAAACGAAGATGCAGGAAGGTCAGCTCGACCTTTCATTTCCCGGCTATCAGTCATATTGGAACTATGCCGAGAAAAAAGGCTACTCAGGCACGGCTATCTATACTAAACACGCTCCATTGAGCGTTAGTTATGGTATGGGGATAGACGAGCACGATCATGAAGGTCGTGTCATAACCCTTGAATATGATAAATTCTATCTCGTCACCGTCTATACCCCAAACTCGCAGGATGGTCTTCGCCGACTCGACTACCGCATGACATGGGAGGATGACTTCCGTGCATATCTCAAGGCTCTTGACACCAAGAAACCTGTCATCGTATGTGGTGACATGAACGTGGCTCATGAGGAGATAGACCTGAAGAATCCTAAGACGAACCACATGAATGCCGGCTTCACGGATGAGGAGCGCGAGAAGTTCTCACAGCTTCTAAGCGAGGGCTTTATTGATACCTTCCGCACATTACACCCGGAAGAGGTGACCTATTCGTGGTGGTCCTACCGTTTTCAGGCTCGAAAGAAGAACACAGGTTGGCGTATTGACTATTTCGTCACTTCCGAGAGACTGAAGGACAGCATCAAAACAGCGGCTATCCATACCAATGTCTATGGTTCGGATCATTGCCCGGTAGAACTGGAAATAAAATAAAAGACAACGGCCCCTCACCTGCCCTTCGGGCATCCTCTCCCCAAGGGGCGAGGAAAAAAGTTAGTATTTCTAACCAATGGGGCAAGTCATGGAAATAAAATCAGATAAATAGCGTACAAAGGTAACTCGTTCCTCGCCCCTTGGGGAGAGGATGCCCGCAGGGCAGGTGAGGGGCCGTTTGTGATGGGCGGATAATTAATTATGCGTTTTTTCACCTTATATATAATAGCACTCCTCACATCATTGGTGGCAAGTGCACAGGAAAGGACGGTTGAGAACCGCCCTTATTGCGATTTGCGCCCTATGCACTTCGGAGTTATCGTGGGAACGCATTTTCAGGATCTTGAGTTTGAGAACGTAGGAGCTTTTACCTATACCGATGCTGACGGCAATCAGCAGGATGCACTTGTAACCTGCGATCAGAACAAGTGGGATAGCGGCTTTCAGGTTGGCGTGCTTGGAGAGATGCGCCTGACTGACTATCTCGCCTTCCGCGCGGCACCTGTTATGTATTTTGCCAACCGACATATCGTCTTTACCGACTATAAGGACCTTGATGCTAAGGGCGACTATACACAGGCACGCCAGGATATGAAGAGCGTGTATGTCTCTTGTTCGCTCGATCTTATCTATGCAGCCCAGCGATTCAACAATCATCGTCCGTATGTCATGGCAGGTCTCGCACCGGCACTTAATCTCTCAACAAAGGCAAACGACTATCTACAGCTGAAGAAAAGCGACCTTTTCTTTGAGGTTGGCATGGGATGTGATTTCTATCTGCCATTCTTCAAGCTGCGCCCTGAACTTAAATTCATGTATTCGCTCGGCAATAGCCTGAATACAAACCATGCAAAGACGCTGAAGGATGGTAGCAAACTGAAATACGCAGGTTCCGTGAGTCATGCACGAAGCAGCATCATAGCCCTTACCTTCCATTTTGAATAGTGAACATTGTTCAGTACCTATAAAAAGGTATTCATAGCGCCAAGAAAGAAGAAAAATACAATTTTTTTGAAAATTTTCTCATTATTTTTAGGTATTTTCAAAAGAAAACATTAACTTTGCACTCATCATTAGAATTAAAACAATATTAACAAATAACAAAACAAAAACATTATGGCATACGTAATTAGTGATGACTGCATTGCATGTGGAACATGTATCAGCGAGTGTCCATCAGAGGCTATTTCTGAGGGCGAAATCTATTCTATCAACCCAGACCTCTGCACAGAGTGTGGCACATGTGCTGACGTTTGTCCTAACGAGGCTATCAGCCTTCCTTAAGACTCCGCACGCATAGCGTATTGAACTAAAAGGCAATCTCATTTCTGAGGTTGCCTTTTTCCTTGCAGTTTTCTGAGCAACTTGTAATAATTTCAACCATACAGGAAAGTTTACTCCTTGTTTTTTTGCGAATTAAAAAGTTATTTGTATCTTTGTGGGCGATTTTCAATTTGTAATTCGTAATTAGTCATAAGTAATTCGTAATTTGTAATTAGTAATTAATATATGGTAAATAATATCACTCCAACAATCAAGTATATTGGCGTTGACGATCTTGACATAGATCTTTTCGAGAGCCAGTACGAAGTGCCTAACGGCATGGCATACAACTCATATCTCATTGAGGATGAGAAGATCGCAATCATGGATACTGCTGATGCTCGCAAGGGAGCAGAGTGGTGGGCTAACCTTGAAGAGGCTCTTGCTGGACGCAAGCCTACATATCTCGTGGCTCACCACATGGAGCCTGACCATGCCTCTCTCATTGTAGAGGTAGTTGAGAAATATCCGGAGGTGAAAATCGTTACTTCAGGCAAGGCTATCACTATGCTTGGCAACTTCTTCCCAACGAAAGACCTTAAAGCCAACTGCCTT